>PWHG01000039.1 GCA_003554785.1 Candidatus Falkowiibacteriota bacterium | reverse complement strand
ATGATAAAATTTTAATTTATAACGATATGAATCATAAGTTAAAGCTAGATGGTGCCAGTTTTCATCTTCACTAAAGCTAGTTAAACCACCTGAGTAGTTTTCAAACAAATATGAAGCACCGGTTTTTGATAAATTAAGACCAAATGAATTCTCTAAATCATCACTTAATTTCAACCTCATTGAAGAACTGTCACTTCCCTTCCACCAAAATGAAATTGACAAATCATTTTTCTCAATTGGATTTTCTAAATTAAGATTAAATGGCTCATTATAACTATCAAGCTCTAAGGCATTACCACGATAACCATTGACCACAAGTGAAGTTCCTTCAATTTCAAGATCTTGACCACCAACTGCGGCTTTGGCAACATCGCCTTGAGGACTATCAAATAACCAAGCATATTTCAATTTAGGCGCTAATTGCTCACTTCTAGGATAACTAGGAAGAAGTGGCAGTGGCTCCGCTAATATCTCTCGTTCACTGGGACTAAGTCCACGATCAAAGATTGCTAACTCATCAATAAAGACTTCACTATTGTCACCGCCTATTTTTAATTGATCAAACTCATACAGCAATCCTGAGAAAAGATAAGAAAACTCTTCTTGACCATTGAATTCCATAGTCCAATATCCCTGCTCATTATCGCTGGGATTGTTAAAACTTAAAACTAAACGATTAAATTCATTGCTAAGTGGCCAACCATCATAAGGGTTTCTAAATTCATAACCAGGAAAACCTTGATTAAATTCCACTGCTCCTGTAAAAAAACGAGCATCTAGTTCTCTGTCAGGATCATCACCACTTAAATTTATAGAAAATCTCCCACCGGCTTCTTCACTTTTAAAAAGCAATGAAATAGCAAAATCATTAGCATTAATTTTTTCAGGTAAATCAACTACTAAATCGTCATCACTATAATACATTCGACGAGAACAGCCAAATTGATCCATATACCAAGGAGTTTCTCCAGTAATTTTTAAAGGATTATCACTAAGACGCGTTATTTCATCAATTGAATAATCACCATAACATTCATCAAAATGCCATAAATGCTTTAATGCTGGCACAGATAAGCTAATATCATCGCTAAAAGGTATAAAACCGGGGGGAGAATAATCTAGATATAGAGTGCTTAAATAATTAACTGGCAAAATATTGTTTTTAGGCCAGAGTATAAAATCATTGCTATTGTTTCCGCTATTATAAATTGGCGCCAAATCAACATGATCACCACCAAAGACAATATCAGCTAAACTGCTTTCCTCTAGTGGTTTACGCCTTAGAGCATAATCATTAATTATAGCGGAAGCTGGATTTACTTGATAAAATCTAGCCTCACCCCAACCTACTTTATCAATTATCCTTTCATCTAAATCCTCTCTAACTGGACCATTGGATAAATATAGAGTATAGCCACTACCAGTCCAAGTAAATTCACTGCGGTGACCAATTACATCAGCTTCACTAAGCAGTCTTTCGTTGGCATTATCACGAACAATCATTAAAGAAGAATTAGCAGAAATTATACTTTCCCCAGTATAATCATCACTCTCGCTAAAGCGAAGTACAATTGAGAAATTATCACTTTGATAAGCTTTACTTACCCTTATTTCCTCATCAGCTAAATCAATATCCTCTTCACCATAATTATATATTTCTAAATAATCATCAAAACCATCAGAGCTAATTTTACTAATCAGCAAAGTCTCACTAAGTTCTTCTTCAATAATCTCTTCTTCCTCTTCATTTTCATTAAGTGGAAGAAGTAGAAAGTCAAAAGCATTATTTAAACTATTATATTTTGGTGCTAAATTATAGTGATCACCACCCTCTAGCATATCTTCATATTTTGAATCTGGCAGTGCCTTTCTCTGTAGTATATGATCTTTTTCAATTACATATGTAGCTAAAGTGTAAAAATACTGAGCATCACCCCAGCCAACTTTGTCAATTATCCTCTCATCATCACCACTTGAAACTGGACCATCAGATAAAAATAAAGTGTAGCCATCCCCAGTCCAGCTAAACTCATCTCTTAAACCAATTACATCGGCATCTTCTTTTAATTCTTCACTGGCTTTTTCTCTTGTGATCATAAGTGAAGAGTTAGCCGGTATTATACTCTCACC
This sequence comes from Candidatus Falkowiibacteriota bacterium, assembly GCA_003554785.1. Lineage (GTDB taxonomy): Bacteria > Patescibacteriota > Patescibacteriia > Patescibacteriales > UBA12465 > PWHG01. The sequence continues at coordinate 6,851 of PWHG01000039.1, read as the reverse complement.
ACTATAATCATCACTTTCGCTAAAGCGAAGCACAATCGAGAAATTATCACTCTGATAGGCTTTGCTTATCCTTATCCCCTCTTTAGCTAAGTCAATATCATCTTCGCCATAATTATATATCTCTAAATAATCATTGAAACCATCAGTGCCAATTTGGCTAATTAAAAGAGTTATCTCAATTTCTTCTTCCTCAACAATTTCTTCTTCTTCTTCATTGTTTTCTTCAACACCCTCCTCTTCTTCACCATTTTTTTCCTCATTATCTTCTTCATCATTATTTTCTTCTACATCTTCTTCTTTTTCTTCTTCTTCATTGTTTTCTTCAACACTTTCATCTTCCTCTTCTTCTTCATTTTCCTCATCTTCACTTAGTGGAAGAAGTAGAAAGTCAAAGCCATTGTGAAAACTATTATACTTGGGTGCTAAATTAAAGTGATCTCCACCCTCTAGTAAATCTTTCACCTTTGAACTAACCAAAGCTTTACGCTTAAGAATATGTAAAGGCTCTATTTCGTCAGCTGGTGTACCCTGATAAAATCTGGCTTTTCCCCAACCGACTTTATCAATTATCCTCTCATCATCACCACTTCTTACCGGACCATCAGATAAAAATAAGGTGTAGCCATCACCAGACCAACTAAATCCGGCTCGCAAACCCACTACATCGGCATCTTCTTTTAACTCTTCACTAGCCCTTTCTCTTATGATCATAAGTGAAGAGTTAGCCGAAATTATACTCTCACCACTGTAGTCATCACTTTCGCTAAAGCGAAGGACAATGGAGAAATTATCACTCTGATAAGCTTTGCTTATCCTTATCTCCTCCTTAGCTAAGTCAATATCATCTTCGCCATAATTATATATCTCTAAATAATCATTGAAACCATCGGTGCCAATTTGGCTAATTAAAAGAGTTATCTCAAAATCTTCTTCCTCAACACTTTTCTCTTCTTCTTCTTCATTGTTTTCTTCAGCACTCTCCTTTTCCTCTTCATCGTTATTTTCTTGATTTTTTTCCTCATTATCATCTTCTTCTGTTTGACTGGCATCCTCTTCTTCATTAATATTGTTTTCTTCAGATTTTTCTTCTTCTTTTTGACTACTAATATTAACTTCCTCAGATTCCTCAACTTCTTGACCAGACATTGGCCAAAGCAAAAAATCAGAATAATTATCTTGACTGTTATATATTGGTGCTAAATTATAGTGCTCTCCATTTTTTAAAATATCTTCAATTTTTGTATCTGCTTTTGCTTTTCGCCTCAGAGCTGTATTTTCCTCAATCGCTGGTGCGGCTTGGTTTCCAAAGTAAAATCTAGCCTCACCCCAACCAACTTTATCTATTATTCTCTCATCTTGATCATTTCTTACAGCTCCAGTAGCTAGATACAAAGTGTAGCCAGATCCAGTCCAGGTAAAGTTTGAGCGAAAACCAATCGCATCAGCTTGTTTGAGCAATTCAGAGTCAGCCTGTTCTCTGACAATTAAATATGAAGAATGAGGCTCAATAATTCTTGAACCAGGATAGGTGCCATCACTTTGACTATCAAAACGAAGCACAATACTAGGATTATCAGCAGTAACGGCTTTTTCAAGGCGAATGTTTTCCTCTTCTAAGTCTATTGGTTTTGAGCCGTAATTATATATTTCAAGCCAATCATTTACACCATCAGAGCCAATCATTGATATAAGTAGAGTTATATTCTTTTCTGTGCTATTTATTTCTTCTTCTGAATTTTTATCAACTAAACTACCATTTATTTCAGTTGGGCTATAGCTAAAATCAATATCTGATTGATTATTATTGTCTAACCAATAGGCAAGATTGTGATTGCTCTCTTGTAGCTCTCTATCACTTTCAATGTCTGATAAAACAATTGCATCTTTTTTCTCAGGACCTTTAAACCAAGAAACAATTCTTCTTCCCGCTTCTTTTACAGTTGATATTGGATTATTTACTAAACTCCAACTTAAAACTAAGCGCAAACTTGGAGTTTTTCCTCTAATATCAGAACTTTTAAATTCACTTTCTAAATTAATATCAACATCAACTGACTTTAGAGTTTCTTGCAAGAATTGAGTATAGGGTAGAAAAATATAGCGATTACCATTTTTTTCTTTTCCAGCATTATAGCCTAGAATTTCTGGAGCTGGTAAAATTGTATCTCTAACACGAGAAATTTTTGAAAATTCATATTTAGTAGAAAAAACATCCTTTGAGGAATTATAATATGAAAAATCATCAAAACCATCTCTGGTAATATCAACCGCATAATCATTAGTATCATACTCAAGCGCACTTAAACGCTTAGGATTAAGCGAGTTAGCACTTTCATATATTTTCTCAGCCAATCCAACACAAGTCCATTGACCACTCATAGGGCCTTTTTGTCTGGAGAAGTTAAAGTCATAATCTAGTTGTTTTTGCGCTAAACTTTTAGCAATTGCTACTGCTCTAGCCCTTTGAAAAGCGCTAGATTTTTTAGGAATTTTAGCACCTAGGAAAACTTCATTTTCTGATCGGTTAATAAAATAATGGGCGGGAGTTTTTACAATCCCATCAGCTAAGGCTTCAACTACATAATGAACACCTTTTTCTTGGCCAATATAAATAGCTACGTGACCGGAGTTAATTTTAGATACTAAGCCATTTTTGCTTTCAATTAAGTTTTCAGCATTTAAACCATATATTTTTCCTTCACTGGAGCTACGATATAGTAAAGTACCTGGCTCTATGGCTTTAGTTAATACCGGAAAAAGAAAGAAAATAAAAATACTTATTATTAAAAAAGAAAAAAGTTTTAAAATTCTCATATATTTAAAATTATTAATAAGTTTGATAATAATTTTGCCATTCCTTTTCACTAATACTTGGCAATTCCAAATTCTTGTCACTTAAATAATTTATCGCTTCAGCACTAAAGCCACGTGAAATGTTGTCAATTGATTCTTTTTCATAAATACTATTTAATGACTCAAGAACTTTTTTGGCATATAAATTATAATAATCAGTAATTAGCCAAACAATCTTTACTCGCAAATTTTTATCTAAATCCTCTCTTAATGACAATTCACTTAGAAACTCAAGATCACTCTCTTTTAAGTTAATATTATTCTTTGGCCAAGCATTGATTAAATCTAGAGCAGTTTCCTTTAGCACTAAACTCTCCTGACTATCTAAAATACTAAGGGAAAATAAGAAATTATCTCGACTAGGCCAAGCATATAATGCCTGCATGGCTGATAGTCTTTGCTCTGAACTTAAATCATTACTAATTACCTGATTAACTAATTTTAAATTTAGATCATTATCACTTGAAAACTGATGACTATATTTTTTAATAATATAATGGCGCAAATCATAACTATAATTTTGACTATATACAATTTGCTCTAAATTGACTGGGATTTCATTTACATAGACTTGCCTACTTAAATCAACTAAAGCCTTTTTTATTTCTATATCATCTATATTTTTTAAATACCCAAAAATATAGCCGTCCCAATAACTTTTATTTTCAAGCCAAGCTTTCACAATTATTTCTGACATTTGTTTTCTGTCAGTTAAACAATTACTACGACAAGGTGAGCTGTAGCTATCAATATAATAATTGAAGGCAATTTTTCCTCTTAAATCTAAAGGATACTCCATCCAGGAGCTAACCATAATTGGTTTAAGTAATAAAAAGATTGAAAACAAACAGGTAAAAACCAAAAAGCCTAGAAGATAAAAGCGGTACTTTTTAAAATAAAATTTAAAATCTTTTTTTCTTTTTTTCTCTAATTTTTGTTTTATTTTCTCTAACATAGATATTTTTTTAATTATTATGATTTTAACTATAAACTATAGGTGATAAAGAAAATATTAAGAGAAAATAAAAAAGCGATTCGTTTTGAATCGCTTTTGGTCTTTTTATGAAAAAATATCATTAACGTCAGTTTTAAATTTTTCAGAAACTAATTTATCTTCATTGATTTTTTTCAAAAAGTCTTTCACCAATGATTTTTTTTGCTCTTTTTCCTTTAAAAGAAAAAGAATTCTTTTTTCAATTAAGAAAATGATCGATGGCTTAAATAAAGCCGTACGGTGGTAATTAAGTAGGTCAAAAAGATTATCACAGCCTTCTAGATTTTTTTTAATTTTTTCAAAAAAGCGATCTTGCAGATCCTGATTTTTTTTAAAAAAGCTGAAATTAATAATCAAATCATCAAGCTTGTTTATCTCATTAAATTTTTGCTCCACTAAGACAATTAATTTGTCCTCCAGTAGAGGTAAAATTTTTGAATCATGGTCTTCATACACTATTGCGCTTCTTAGCTCTTCTATGCTACTAAGCTTGTCTAGATACTCAGGAATAAGCTCAATTTGTTTTCTCTCCGCAATTTTTTTCAACTCATTGTTAAAAATAAATCGACGCTTTTTGAGAGTTAAGATCTCATCGTAGTTCAGATTTGATAAGAGTTGATAAAATTTAGTTTCCAGTTTTTTTCTGGCTTGACTATCTTCTTCACAAATATTCCAATAGTCAATAACATCTTCAAGATTGTTTATTTCACAAATCTTTTTCTCAATCAATTGAGTCATGTATTTGCTAATAAACTTTTGCGATGAAGAAGCAATCTTTTCATGGAAGAACAAGCTTACAAGTTCTTTTAAGCTGGATTTCTCACAAATCTTTTCTAATTTAGGAAGCTTTGCTTCTTCTACAGTCTCATCAATTAATTCTTTGATAAACATCCGACTTCTTTGAACTTTAATAAGCTCCTGATAACTAAGATCAGCCAGCTTTTTTTTGAGTTTTTCAATCATGAATTTTTCTTCCCTTGACCCATCTTCTGCTATGCCTATAAACGTCACCAGGTCATCAACTTTTTTGATGTTTTCAAGGTTGTAAATCAATACAGCTTTAATTCTTTTCATGATCGTAAATGGTCCATCAGTACTAATTAATTCTTTATGGAACATAAGCTCCAACTCAAAAACATCAGTTTTGTCTTGCAAATATTCTTTGAGCAAAGGAATTTTTCTATGTTCAATAATCTCTTTGATTTCAGCTTGATCTTCACTACATTTTTTTTGTAAATCAAGCAAGCTAAAATAGTTAAGATCTGAAATAATTGAGACAACATGATCTCTTATCATCTGCCGTGATTTATCATCATTTTTATGCTCATTATAAATTGAGAGCAATTTTTCCAAATCTTTGCTAGTTAAATGCTTAATACTTAATTCATTTGGTTTTTCTTTCATTTTTATTTAGTTTTAAAGGTTCATATTATTATTTTAAAATAATAGTTAATAATAAATATAAAAGTTAAAAATGTCAATAAAAAAAGCGATTCGTTTTGAATCGCTTTAAATTTATTAGAAATGAACATCTTTTAAAAAGTCTTCAATTTCATGACTTAATTCACTAGGAATACTTTTTTCATCCTTGACTTCTTGTAGAAAACCTTCAATCAATACTTTATCTTTCTTGTTTTCCTCTAAAATCAAGAGAATCCTTGCCTTTATCAGCTTGTCAACTGGGTAACGGTAAAGCGCCACGGCGTAGGCAGATAGTAATTCAGAGAGATTGCTGAGAACAAGAACTTTCTTTTCAATCTTTTCATACAATTTGTTTTGAAGAGACTTGTTATTTACCAGGCTATAGTAAACAATCAAATCATCAAGCTTGTCTATCTCATTAATTTTTTCCTCCACCAGGTTGCTTAGTCTTTCTAGTAAATAAGCTTGCGTTTCTGACTCATAACATTCATCAACTATTGCTTGCTTAACCATTTCCAGAGTTTTAAGTGTTTCTAAAAACTCAGGAATGATTTCAATTTGCCTCTTTTCCACCAACAAACTTAACTTTGAATTAAAGTTAAGTTTTTCTTTTTTTAGACTTACCAGTTCAGGGTAGCTCAGGTTAGACAAAAACTGGAAAAATTTAGTCTCCAAATAATTCTGAGCTTTACAGTTGTGTGGACAAAGATGCCAATACTTAATAATTTCCTTTAAATCATTAATCAGATTAATTTCTTTCTCCACAAGTTGTGCTAAATGATCCTGAAATAATTTTTGTGATAAGGAGCCAATTTGTTCATTTCTGATTAATTCAGTAGTTTCGCTTAGATCATTGCTAAAAAAACCGGTTTTTACTTTTTCGTACTTTATCTCTTCAAAAATTGCAACTAGCGCTTTATCAGTTATAAATCGCTTTTTTTGTTTTTCAAGAATTTCAAAGTAACTTAATCCTTCCAGACACTTTTTCAATTTTTCTCCTAAAATTTGTTTAGCAGTTGAATTATCATCTGCAAAAATGAAAAAGTTGAGTAAATCATCATACCTATTAATTTTTTCCACTTTGTATATCAATACTTGATTTATCTTTTTGATAATCAGCTGTATTGAATCAGAGGTGGCCAGCTCAGCTTTAAGCAAGGAAAGCAACTCAAAAGGGTCAAGAATATTTCTTAGAACCTCTTCTAGCAAAGGAATTTTTCTTTCCTCAAAAATTTTTCTGATTTCTACTTCCTTAATCGGATATTTTTTTTGCAAATCCAGGAGTGAATAATAATCAAGTGAAGATACAATCTGCTTGACTCGATTTTCCATTTTTTTACGCAAAAGCGGATTATCTCTCTTTTGCTCGTAAAATTTCATAAATTCTTCAAAGCTGGCTATCTTTTCACTGATACCCATGTCAAATACTTGTTTGTCTAATTCTTCTTTTCGGTTTTCTTTCATGTTTATTTAGTTTTAAATGATCAATATTATTTTTTATATAACAGTTTATACTAATCATAATACTAAAAAATGTCAATTACTTTGTGTTTAGAAATTATTAATATAAAAAAACCTTGAT
>PWHG01000045.1 GCA_003554785.1 Candidatus Falkowiibacteriota bacterium | reverse complement strand
GGACTATGCAGCTAACCAACCGCTCATCGGTACGCACAAAGCGCGCTGGTTCCTCAGCGAGGCAAATGGTTGGGACACCATCACGTTTGAACAACGCGGCTTCATGGGATCGTCCAGTGTCTATCATTTTGATGCGCTTGAAATCCCGAGAAATTCGAGCGATCTTCGCATCGAAGCGAAGAACTATAAAACCATCGAGATGGTTGAAGGCGTCGTTCATGAAGACAACGCCGCAACATGGGTATACCGTATTGATGGCGGATACGGCGATGACCGCTTGTTCAATCTGAACCCGGATGTGGGCATCAGTGGAACCGCACAAATCAAAAGCGTGATCGATGCGCTTTATGACTCACGGTCCGATTTCAATGTCTTTGACGTCAACATGATGGATCTGACAAATGAGGATGTTATCGCATCCGTGAGGTTTGTCGATTAAACGCAATAAATAACTATGATTCAAAATTCGTAATATCATCGGGAGGAAGATAGATGAATTCAAGAGAAGAACTAAAATTTGCAGCATTTGTTTTAAATATGGAGGATTCTTCATCTTTTTTGGACTCAATGTCTAAAATTATTGAGTTCTCGTTATGGAAACACGAAAATGAAACAATGTACATTAAAGAATTAATAGACTATATAGATAGTGATGAGGGTTTTAATCTTAAATTTAGCACTGATGAAGTTTTAGAATGTGCAAAATCTTTTAATAATGCATATGAAGTTTCGGGATATAAAGATGAAGAAAAAATAAAGCTTACTGAAGATAGGTATAAATACTTAAAGACAAATGTAAAAGAACATGATTTGTCTAACACGATTAATAGGTTTTATAATAATTATTTAAAACTCGAATCTAAAACAAAATACAGTCTAAAAGATGTTGAGAAAATTATACATAATTTTTTGTTTGATTTATCGCAAGAAAGCAAAGTAGACTTCGAATCAATCATCAATGAAATTTCTAAAAACATTTCAAATGCAAATGAAAAACTAAGTCGAGGTAAGTTGTCGCCGGCTAATTTAGGGGTTATCAATCAATTTTTGTCATGGGAAGATAATATTAAGGACGAATTGGTATACCAAGTATATAATACTGGTGCCAGTTTCTATATTTTAAATTCCCGGAAGGATCTATCAGAAATAGATTTTTTCAAGGAAATGAAGCTTTATTTGGATACTAATCTGATATTTCGTATGCTTGGAATTAATGGTAAAGAATTAGAGGAACAAACCATAGAGATTTTTGACAAGTTATCGAAAACAAATGCAGCTTTTTATATAAGTAAGATATCATATGGTGAATTTTGGAACACAGTCAAAGAACGTCTTCAATTCATGAAAAATGAAGCGAATTTTGTAACGGAAAACAAATTACAGTACTATATAGAAGACAAGATTAATACTTCTTTTTATGATTATTTCGTTGAATGGCGCGCAAAAGGAGGGCAAAACAAAGCAAGACACTTTTTGCCGTATCTAGAAAATAAGTTGGATAAGCTAGTAAAAAAATATAATATAACTGTTGAGAAAAAATATAATAAGAGTCTTATTGACAGTAAAGATGTGAAAAGCTATGCTCACGATTTTTCAAGTTTTGTAAATAGACGCCCGCACAGCGCTATTAAAAATGATATGGAAAATTATTCATACATGCAAAATATGATTGCAGAGTGCGAGACTAAAGCTCGTGTATATTTTTTAACATTTGATTATCGATTAATAAACTTCTGCAATCAGTTTAAAAATATACCCAAGATTATCATTCATCCAGCAAGATTATACTCTTTATATCTAAAGACAATGGGAAGGTCGAGCTCCACTGATTTGCAAAGCTTTATAAAACTAATCAAAATTGAAAATAACTCAATGCCAATATCCGATGAAACCTATTATATTCTAAATGATTTAATAAGTTACTTTGAGGAGGATGAAACCAATAAAATTGATCCTGGCATAATTAGAGCGTCTATAAGCCAAATTATGACTGACCACATAAGTAGAGATTTAGAAAACAGTAGTTATGATGATAGACGTAAAAAGATAAAAGAAATAATTGAAATGGAATACAAAAAGGAAAACGATTCTCAACGTGCAAAACTACAATCAACCATTCGTTTAAATAAACTATTGCTATGGATTATCTCTATTATAACGCTTCTATTCTTATCAATGCTTATATTAGTCTTCTATTTATTTGGAGTCCTCACAAGTCCATTAGATCTGGTGATCTCGAGCGTGATGACTATTTTGATTTCGGCTTCACCACACATTTATAGATACGTTAATGTTAATAACAAGAAAAAAGATTGAGAAAGTGTAGATGCAACGGTAATATTTGTAAAATTAAATTGTATAGATGAAATAATTCCAGTAGAATAATTGATTACTAGGACAGTCATAAATTAAGTAGCGTTCTAGTGATCGCCTTTTGAAATGAAGCTATGGGATTAGCTACTAAGTTGAATTGTTAAGCATCGTCATCACAAACGTCGGTGCTTTTCTATACTGATTTATTCTATTCTCATTTAACTTTGAATAAAGATTATGTAAGCTCTGCATTATGGTTTTCAAAGATAATGTAAATTGCCTGGGTAATCGCAAATAGTGCTAGAATGACAGTCAGTTGGTTGGTTAATGTGAATATGAGGTTTCTTAAAAGAAGGAAACGAATCCCAATCCACAGTGTAAGTGCCACAAAAGGTATCATTAGAGAGACAATCTGTTTAGTCGTCGGTGCCTTGGGCGACAAGTGCTTCCACGTGCTTTTCATGGTATATAGCTTGAAAAGCATGCCGGTGAGTAGCAATGCAATCACCCCATAAATGATGCTCGCCACACCCATCATCATTACACTCATTGTCGGAAGCGGTTGGTCCATGGACATGGACAACCGTGCACTGGCTGTGTAGATGAACTCCCAGGCGGTCTTGTCGTTGGTCATGATGATGTAGGCTTCCTCGTCTTCCGGATAAAGCATGTATTGTGACAAGGATCCGCTGCCTTCACCGCCATGGAAAACAGCCTCATTATCCAGAAACACACCGAGTCCGATGCCGGTCGAACCGAGGGCGTAGAAGTCACTGGGTTCAATTGCTTTTTCAGTCATGGTGTCAAAGGATTCTTCGGAGATGACGGATCCATCGATCAGTCCCCGGAGCATGCTCGCAAGGTCCTCTCCGGTGGTGTATAACCCTCCGGGTGCGCTGAAAGGATAGCGGTGCGGGGGCACCGGGTCTCCGGAGAGGTCATAGGATGTGATCAGATTATCAGGGTATGCATACGTGGAGTCATCCATGGACAGGGGATCAAAGATATGCGTTTCAACATACGTTTCATAAGGAAGACCGCTCACATCCTCCACTAGATATTCAAGCAGGATGAACGCCTGGTTGGAGTATTCAAACGCCTCGCCTGCCTCACGAACCATCACGGCCTTGTCAAGGCTGTGTTCACCACGGAGAACACTTTCCCGGCTGGGGATATCAAATGGTGGGATGTCATAAGCGGTGCCGCCGGTGATGCCGCTTTGATGGGAGAGGATGTGACGGATAGTGATGGCGTCTTCATCGTAGGGGCTTTCTTCCAGACGGAAATCGATGTGATCATAAATGGGGTCATCAAGTGTGATGGCATGGCTCTCAATCAGATGCATGAGGGCAACGGCCGCAATGGTCTTGGAGATGGATTCGGCGCGCATAAGGGACGAGGAATCCAAAGAAATTCCATCTTCCTTGTCCGCATAGCCGAAATACACGGTGGACGGGTCGCTTTCATCGAACCGTGTGATGGAGGCACCGACGATGCCGTAGCGGTTGACCAAGGTCTCCATGCTGTTTTCCGGGGCTTGGAGGAATGGGAAAAAGAAATACACCAGTAGCGCTAAGAATATGAGTATGAATACACTGAACGTTTTCATGGGCGACCCTCTCATTGAACGGTTAGGATGGCTCCATAATAATACGATTTTGGAAAAACCGCAAACCGATGTTGAAGATTAAATGCCGCTTTGACCATAAAAAAGGGACCATCGTTATTATGGTCCCTTTTGGTTGTTTATGTGTAGCGATACTGGTCATTTGTTTTCAAGTGAATGGTTCCAATGTTCAATCGTCTTCGGGGATATCGCTCGGAGAGGAAGAGTAGTAGACAGGTCGGTTTCTAGGATTGAAATCCTCCCAGCTGTCAGGAATGGCTGGCCCTTCATAGAAGATAGTTACCTCTCTGGCGAACAAGAATACGCCATACCCCATATCTGTGACTGACATCGGGATAAATACCGCTTCAACATTCGACTCGCGGAACGCTTCCTGACCGACGGTGTGGACGCCATCCGGAATGACGAGTGTTTCCAGGAACAGGGTGTCTCGGAACGCTTGCCATCCAATGTAGGTGATGTCGTCATGAAGATTTACCGTGACCACATTGCTGTAGGCAAAGAGGCCGGCACCGATTTCGGTGATTCCTTGTGGGATGGTGACCTCGGTCAAGGATTTGTTTTTCCGGAAAACTCTTTGACCCAGCTCCTCGAGGCCATCGGGCAGTTCGAGCGTATGAAGGGAGGTGGTCTCTTGGAACGCAACGTTTTCAATAACGGTGACACCTTCTGGAATATCGAGGACTTCCAGAGCGGTTGCCCTGTTAAATGCGCCAGCTCCGATCTCCTCAAGGCTTTCAGGTAGGGTAACGGTTGTGAGTGAAGATGTGCCATACAGGAACCCGTTAGGAAGACGGGTGACGCCTTCGGGGATGGTGATGGATTGCAGGGATGCCATATCGGCAAACGCGTATTGCTCGAACGTATGCACGCTATCCGGAATATCGATGGTTTCTAATGAAACGGCCTCTCTAAAAGCGTACTCGCGAATGATTTCAAGTTGTTCCGGCAACGTGACGCTGATCAGGCTTTCCGCGCCACGGAATGTGGCACGTTCGATTTCAGTAAGAGGCGATCCGTTTTCAAAGACGACAGTCTTAAGATCCACGGAGCGAAGAAAGACCGAATCTTCAAACACCTCGACACTGGCAGGAATCGACACCGTTTCAAGGGTTTCTGTATCCGCAAAGGCCCGCCGGCGGATGGTTGTCAGCGTGTCGTTGATATGGAGTTCGTCAATGGCGGTATCCACAAAGGCCGATTCCCCGATTTCCCTCAGGCTGTCCGGCAGTTCGACCGTGCCGGTAAGATTGGTTCCTGAGAAGGCGCGTTCCCCGATTGACTCAAGGTCGCCCTTGAACACCACACTGGAGATTCCGGAGCGATGGAAGGCGCTATCCTCAATGGTTTCCAGATATTCTGGCACAATCAGTCCGTCGTATCCGACATCTCTGAAGGCGCTATCTTTTACATGCCGCATGGCATCGGGATTCTCAAACACGACCGGGTCCATGTAATACTGGTCTCGGAAGGCGTTCGCTTCGATGGTATGAACGTTTTGCCCGATGATGAGCGAATCCAGTTCATAGCCATCCGCGTTCCATTCGTTATCAAACATGCCTTCGCCAATGACGGTCACGGGTTTCCCGCCAATGGTATCGGGAATGACGATGTCGGTGTCGTCCCCGAGGTATTCGGTAAGATGGGCTTCCCCCTCATGGGTATCGAACAGCCATTCATCCGTTTCGCCATCCCACTGGGCTTCCAGGATGAGCGGTTCCATTTGATAGACCTCAAGCCAGTCCCAAAACCAATAGCCTTGATCGTCTTCCCAGTGCGAGAAGGAATAATCCTCGCGTTCCGGGACGTCAATGTATTCACCAATCTCTATATCCGCACCGTATTCAAACGTTTTTTCAATGGGGTCGCTGCCATCGTTGAAATCGAAAAACACACTCACGTCGGCTCCAGTGTAAATGGCATATAGATCATGTTCGCCGGCTTCAAGCGATTGAAGGTCAATCGGGTCGCCATCAAGGGTCCTGCCCCATCCTTCAAACGTATAGCCGTCATATGCATCCACTTCCGGCGCGCTGAATGCATCGTCCACGTGTCCGCTCACGCTTTCCATGAAGTTTCCATACCCATCATGGAAGTTCAAAGTGACTTCCGGAATGGGTTCATAAACAGCCTCGATAGTGATGTTGTCCGTAATCGTTCCGGGTGCGGGTTGGTATTCCACAAACCGATACCCCTCAATGCTTTCGGGCTCCTCCAGTTCCACCGAGTCGCCATGCTCGACAAAGAGCGTTTCAATGACGCCTTCCGGACCATTCACCGTCACTTCATACACATGAATCTCATAAAGCGGTTCAACGGTCTTGTCGTCCTCGAACGAAAGCGAATCCAGATTCAAGTCCCAGCCGATAAATTGATGCCCTTCCTTCGAAGGACCCTCCGGCATCACGAAATCGCTGTCTTCAACGACGACAACCTCATCCACGATGTCGCCTTCATGGTCGACAAAAGTCAGTGTAACGCTGTCATCGTCGCTTTCGTCTTCATCATCAGAAACATCTGAATCTTGATCCGTGTCCTTATCGTCTGCGGGATCCTCGTCTGAATCGTCCGCATCTTGGTCTTCATCATCTCCGGTGGATTCATCGTCCGTATCTTCGTTGTCGGTTGATTCATCGTTTTCGGTCTCGCCCGGAATATCGTCCGATTCTCCATTGTCCGTTTCCGGCGTATCCGAGTCACATGCCGCGATAAAAAGCAGCGCGATCCCCACAAGCATGATTCTTATATATTTCATAAAACATGTCCCCTTTCCAAAGTTGTACTTATATCCATTCTATAAGGGTGTATTTTGAAATTCAAAACATGTGCGTTTTTTATTCTACCGTCTGAGTGTTCCAAGGCCCCCCTGGTTCAAAGGACTGTCTTGTCGATCGGGTCAGAAATCCCATTGCGACTAGCTATAGGCTGTTTAACAGACAATGACAACGAGAAAGTATACCATTTCCAAAAGATATTCTACATTGTAGAACTTTCTAATCTGGAACGGTGCATATACTTTGAAGTTCAAATGAAATTTGGCTATAGTGAAAGTAACTTACGCGCCTACTTCATGAGTGAAGTGGGCGCTTTTTGTCTATTTATGAGGGGGGAATTCGATTGAAAAGAGTATTTGTGGTACTTGGTTTCATGCTTTTTGTGCTGTATGCGTGCGGGGGCGACAGTGACCCAATCGTAAATGAGGTGCTGATCCAGTTTGAGTCAGGTGGGGGAAGTGCCGTCGATGATCTGCTTGTCGACCTGGAAAATCCGCCAAGCGCACTGGAAGAACCGGTGCGTGAAGGCTATGACTTTGCGGGATGGTATCTTGATGATGACTTCATGGAAGCGTTTGATTTCAACACGCTTGAGGCGGTTGAGTCGGTTACGCTCTATGCACGATGGACGGAGGTTGTGGATACGGTGGAGGATCCGGATGTCTTTACCGTATCGTTCGACTATCTGGACGGAACGGACCTGGTTCAGGTGGATGTGGAAGAGGGCGCGACCGTGGATGAACCATCCTTGCGGGAACGTGAAGGCTTCGTGTTCGACGGCTGGTTCGAAAACGCCATGTTCGAGGATGAATTTGATTTTGACGCACCGATCGAAGCCCATACATCCGTCTATGCAAAATGGCTCGAAATCTTCACCATCCGATTCTATGCGGAAGGCGATCTGCTTGTGGAGACAGAGGTCCTGCAGGGCGAGACCGTCGAGCTTCCCACCGCACCCGATAAGACAGGGTACTCTTTTGATGGATGGTATATCGGGGATTTCTTCACCGAATCATTCATCTTTGATGAAACCGATCCGATCATGAATCATCTGGACATTCATGCGAGCTATGTTCAAAACACGTATACGATCACCTTTGAATCCGGGGAGTATACGGTCGAACCTATGGAGTTTCTGTTCGATACGTCGGTCACGCTTCCGGTGATCGAAGAAGCGGACCATTTCATCGGCTGGTATCTCGAAGACACCTTCGAGACCCGCTTCTTCGGAGTGGAGCTTCCGCCGAACGATTTGACGCTTTATGCCTGGTTCGGAACGACCTACACCGTCACCTATTACGTAGACGATACCGTGTTCTATGACCAGTCCTACGTGGATGGCGATTCGCTCAGCTTCCCTGAGAACGAACCCGAGAAGACCGGTCATGATTTCATCGGCTGGCGACGCTTCATGGGAGATTTCGAATTTCCGAACATGGCGATTGAAGGCGGGTCAGTGACCTTCCATCTCGATTTCAGGGCCGCGTTCGAACCGAGTCTGTTTGTCATCGATTACGGTGAGGACACGGTGGAGGTTCCATACGGCGAACCCATCGAACTCTCCAACACCAATCCGCGCTTTGTGGGCTGGTATCTTGACGATACGTTCGAGACTCCGCTTGATTATGAAACCATGCC
This sequence comes from Candidatus Falkowiibacteriota bacterium, assembly GCA_003554785.1. GTDB lineage: Bacteria > Patescibacteriota > Patescibacteriia > Patescibacteriales > UBA12465 > PWHG01. The sequence continues at coordinate 1,263 of PWHG01000045.1, read as the reverse complement.
GGCCTATGACATCACCGTCTATCCAAGGATCGCCGATGAGAACGATGTGCTCGATATCGAAACACTCTACATGTATGGACTGACATCGGCCCGCCTTGAAGCGGATGTCATTCATGTCGAATATGCGGATATCAACGGCGTGTATCTTTACGTTCTTAACGACGGCACTGGGAATCTGCTCGTCATGCTTCAGGAGGAACTGAGTGAAACGGTCCTTGATAAAACCGTGGACATTCATGTCGAGCTGATTTTCGATGAGGTGCTCTTCGGCGTCGATGTGACATCATTTAGTGTCATCGGCAATGCCGAACCACGCGACAAAGTCCACATCGACGATGCGACGCTTGGCACCCTCGATTTCACCAAGGGTGAGCATCAAAGCGCGATCTATACCATCAACGCCTTCATCATGCGAGAAGGCAGTTATGTGACGGTCTTCGACATGGCGAACGCCATGAGCCATCCGATTGTGAACATGCAGCTTTCGACTGCCTACGACGCTGCGCTTGACGCGTTGGAGCATCACTACGTGACCTTCGCCTTTGTCGTGTTCCCGGGTGAGTATGGTCTGAATCTCATTTATCTTGAGGACTATCGTGCACTTGACATCGTGTCCATGAGCGATGCGACCAAGGTCGACACACTCGCCGATCTTCTGGAACTGATTTTCGACACCCAGACGTTCCATGTGGGAGAAGGCCTGGAGTTCCCTGAGACCGATCCGTTCTTCGGCGCGTCGATGAGTGCGGAAGTGACCGGAGACAATGCGGCGTATTACTACGATGCAAACGATGTGTTCCTGTTCACGGAAGACACCCTCTACATCGATGTGGAGGTAACGTTATCCCTGGGTGGGGAAACGAGCACCTTCATCACCCAGATCCGTCTGGAAGGGTTGACGCCGGACGCCTTTGAGGATGTCACGGACGTCGGCATCTACACACTCAGGGGCACTGTGATCCATGAGGAAGGACCGAACGTGCTCTTTGGCGATCAGGACCATCAGATCTGGCTGTCGCTTTCGGGTGAAACGCTTGAGATAGGAAACGAGTATGTGCTCGAGGTATCCGTCATTTCAGACGGTCGCATCCTGAACGGCATCCTGGACAGAAAGGTTGTCAAGGTCAGTGAGGAACCGCTCACTGTCGGAGTGCCTGCGATGACAATCAAGAATCTTCACCAAATCGAATCGTCGCTCAGTCTATTCAGGACGTTTGAAGGCGTCATTCTGAGCAGCGACCATATCGGATACCCCTATATCCT
>PWHG01000042.1 GCA_003554785.1 Candidatus Falkowiibacteriota bacterium | reverse complement strand
GCGGTTTGAGAATCCCGCCTGAAGGAGTCGCAAACCGCGAAATTCAAAATTCAGGACAAGTATGTAGACGCCATTGTGGAATATTTCCGGACGCGGGTTCGACTCCCGCCGCCTCCACCAGCAACACAATAAATTCAATAATTTATAATCAATTATTGAACTGTGATACCTAAAGTGACACCAAAAAGAAAACGGTAGGCACAATCCTAAGAATTATCGTGCTGCGATGAACATTAGACCCCGCTCTCAGATGTATCAATATCATCAGGAAGCGCAAGCTCACGAAGTGCCGCCCGGGTCTCATCCAACTGCTGTGATGAAAGGTTGTCTCCAAGGCCTGCTTCAAAGGTGACATTAATCTTAAGGTCACTGCCGGTAGCAAATCTCGCAAGCACTTTGGTATAAAAATTCATCCACTTCTGCGCAGGAACAGGTCCAGACCATCTGATTTTTCGGATTTCAGGCTTTGACGGTGGGGTCTGCGCCGACGCATCATCCTGCTGCGTTACAACAATGGTTGTACGGGCTTCCAGATCGCCGGCTTTCGCCTGGACAATGCATTCTCCTTCTTTGTCTCCGGCCCTGAACTTTCCTGTATCATCAACCTCCCCGCCTTGGGCCTCCCATGTGACATTATCCTCATCCATTATCCGGCCGTGCTGATCAATACATTGAAGCTTGAAAGCGACACGCTCGCCCGGCTTGACAACCTTACGTTCAGGAGTTATGGAAAGCCGAGTCAACTTTGGCGGCTCAATGTGCTTTTTCGCCTCTTCCGCGGCAATGATGAACATGTCATCGGATATTTCAATTTCCTCCGCCTGTATACTCTTTTCAAAAACAAATGGATTATACGCATCTTTGGCTTTCCCCACGTATGCCAGGATGCCACCGGACACCCCCCTTGCGATGGTCTCTTTTACAGCTTCGCCATCAAGCAGCCGGGGGAACTGGGGAGATGCGAAAAAAGCTTCCCGGACCGACCTCGTTGGCCATTCCTTAAATGCCGGCGGCCAATTCCGGACCAGGAAATTCGGACTTATTCCGGTTTCGATATCACCGTCCTGCCGCAGCCGGTCAACGATCAACTTGACCATATTCGGCGCCTGACTTGAATGAACCAACCCGAGATCAACCATGCGCACTTTTTTATCTTTCCCCAAAAAAGCGATGTTCTTGTAAGTCCGCCACACCGTTTCCTTCAAATCGCGCTTGGCCTTTTTAATATTTTCAAAAAGGTCTTTTTTCTGGCTGTCATCGAGCCTGTCTTTTTCCTGATCCTTGATATCTTCCCATGCAAGCAGTTTCCTTGCGTCCTCACGCAACGGTGCGGCATTGTCCGACACGGCAAAAATGAGGGCGCTTTTAAAGGTGCGACCGGTTCTGCCGTATTCGTGTATTATCTTGTCAATCATCGCCGTCGTATTGCTTTCCTTTACAGAATTTTTTGGCGACAAAACCACAATCGTCACCACCGACCGGTCGGGCACTTGATTTGATTGATCGGCAAACGGCACGACCTCAACCCCCTGCTGTTTTTGAAAAACGCTTAGTATTTCTGCATGAATACATTCATCGATGCGGTCATCATCGATATTTGCACTGCGGTCTGCAAGCAGCTTGTTAAGGTTGGGGGACAAACCGAATTGATAACGATTGCCTTCCACGCGTAGGTAATAACAGGTTTCAGCGAGCGCTTCGGTAGCGGTTTCTATATTCCCGATATCGATTCCCGGGGCTGCCACGGCCAGACGGATTTCCGGTACGGAAGCCTCGCCTTCTTTTGCCTGTCCGCCATTGGATTCAAAAAAGATGGTCGTGGCTACTTTACGGTGCAGGCGGGCCTTTTTGATCGTATCAACGGCTTCCGCATCCAGGCGTATGGCATGAGAGCTTTTCGCCCCGCAAATATCAGCCGTAATTGCTCCTTCAAGGCGCTGCTCACCAAGCTGTTCAAGAACTGCTGTACGAAACAGAGGGTCTTCCAGGGGCGCTGTTCCAAGGCCGATCAATGGGTCTTTATGGGCTCCCTTGTAGCCCTCCTGATAAGCCCTTGCCACCCAAAGGGCAAGCATCCTCAGCACTCCCCGGGTCTGCTGGAAGCGCGGAAGGGATTGCCATTTCCGCTCAAAAACCGATAGTGCCATTGGGTGAAACGGGTAAGTCGCTTCAATGGCTTCTCTGGCATTGTCCACCGGAAACCATCGGGGAAGCATTTCCCGATGGTCAATGATCCAATCGGCATACTCCGCTGCCACCTTGCAAGCTTCCCGGGGAAGACCTTCCCAGTCAAAAAGACGGCGGCGGATGATTTCCGAAGTCTCGGTTTCCGTTGCCATAATCACGGCCTTTCCCAGTCGGTCCAGCATATGTTTGAAGCGCTGCTGATCGGCTTCATCGGCATCCGTATAACTGATTACCGATGATGGAACCGACACAACCAGAACGGCATTGTCCAGCCCCCGCACCGTTTCCGAAAGGGACTGGATAAAATTGTAGAAGCAATTGTGATAGCCGGCCCGACGGTAAGAACTGACATAACTGATAATCTCATCCATCAAAATCAGGCATGGCCTGTCTTTGGGTAAAAAAGCCCGGATCACGTCACCCTTGGGTTCAACAAACTGCTTCTCATGCTCGGCCACTACGGCAAAGCCTTCCTCGCCGCCCAATTGCCACGCGATTTCACCCCAAGGGGTTTTTCTCAAGGGTGTACCATCTGATCCGCCACGGCCTGTTATGGAATCAAACTCTGTGCCCACGAAAGTGGCCACAGCCGCACGTGGCAATTCTTTTACACCGGCTTTTTCCACCACCCTTTCTATGCCCCGCCATTTTTCCGCATCCGGGCCACCGGTTGCCATGTGATACAGCAGTGTAAGGGCGTGCGTTTTACCGCCGCCAAACTGCGTAGTCATATTAAAGACAGGGGATGTTTCCGTTTTAATTCCGGAAAGTCGCCGCAACACTTGGGAGGCAAGGTCATGGAGATTTCCGGTCAGATAAGTGCGGCTGAAAAACTGCTCGGGAATCCGGTAATCGTCCGGGGCGGTGCCGTCCCGGACCTTGTCAAGGTGTACGGCAAACTCCGATGCATCCAAAGGGCGACTTTCTCTTAAATCTTCCCGTGGAAAAATAACTTTATACCAAGGTGTCAGCTTTTTCATTTTCAAGTTCCTTGTTATGCAGCATTCAACCTTACAAAATAGAATTTACTTACCACCAATCACGCGAAACAAGCGCCGCGTGAAAAAATCACGCGCCGCGCGTTTTGCCGCGCGTTTTTTTAACATAATAAGCTCCCCGCCCCTTACCAACCATTTCTAACATACCTTCATCGCACAATTTTCTTAACAGTCGGGAGGCTTGATCCTCGCTTAACCGACACAATTCTGCCGCTTGTTTCCGCTTGATTTGACCATCGGCCTGCACAGCGCTCAGAACCATTTGTCGCTGTTGCAACCTGTCAAATCCGCGAGAGCGGACATAGTCGCTTACCTCACCAATCCGTCGGTACAGGGACGCGCTCATATGATAAATACGGCCGCGCCTTTCTCCCCGAGCTTCCACCATGTCCCGCTCATGCAGCCGTTCCAGTACGGCACGGGCATCGGAGACGCCTTTTTGAATCAACCGGGCGGCCTTATCTGAATCGATTCTTCGCTCAAAAAACAGGGCGTTCAGAATTAACAACTCATCAAGGCTCAATGGCGTCCCTTCTCTGTCCTGCTCATATACAAATGCTGCAAAATCAAGGGATGCTTCTCCACCACGAAGCACAACCCTAACACCAGTCCAATCGGTACGGGAATAATCCGGCGCCGGACGGCCGTAGCGAAGCTGCCCGAGAAATATTTTATCCACCCCACGGCCGGTCTGTTCGATCAGACCGATTCGCCGAAAGGCCTCCGCTAACCTGGGACTCCTGGGTTTCGGTTCATGGACAAGCAGGTTTTCCACAGTTACGCCTTCGGGAAAGCCACCGGGGCTTGATATCAGCAAATGATCCGGATGCCACTGAATATAAACGAATTCGTTTTTGGCATAATCCCTGTGAAGCACGGCATTGTTAACAGCCTCCCGGAAACCTTCCGGCGAATAGTCTGGAACCGGCAGCCGAAACATTCCCATGGTAGTCTCCCGCTCTTCATTCCTTGCGGAAAAGTGCTTCTCCACGTCTTCAAGCACCTGCACCAATGGGCCGTGAAAACATTCATTGACCTTCACATCCCCCTGCCTGTCCAAAACCTGGAAAAAAACCTCATGGGTCGGCAATGCGCTTCGAATCGCCTGCTCCCGCCCTGCCAGAAGCATACCGGCCACGTTCGGAACCAATCGATTATGATGGGTCTCCACCAGGCGTAAGGCCTGCGCCAGTTCCGCATCACTTAACTCAAGCAACCCACGGTCTCCCCGAAGGCGGATAATAGTCTGGCGGATTCGCTCAAAAGCCAGAGGGTCCAATACGTCAAAATCCATTCCATCCAGCCGCTGGGCAGAAAAATCCAGCAGACCGAGATCCATCCGCCGGGTTTTTTGATCGCGGGGGTAAAATGGCCCCGATTGAGGCTTGCCATCGGCTCCGATTATCCGACGTAATGCTTTTCCGGAACAAGTTGCACACGGCTCCGGATAAGGATCAACTTCAATGGCAATAACAGAATGCCCGGCACAGGAGACAACCTCAATGCGGGTATTGATGCTGGGTACTGTGTTATTGAAAATAGAAGCGCGCAGTTTTGCCGAATCGGTTGTTTTCCCATGCCTCGGCCTGGCGCCGGTGATCATGCCATTATCTTCGACGCCAATCAGCAGCACCCCCCCTTCTGAGTTCGCCAAGGCAACAACTTCTTCATAAATCGTGTTGTCGTTGACCTGCCGCCGGTCCGACTTGAATTCCACACCGAGGGACTCTCCGGTTTCAATTAAGGTATTCAGCTGTTGCGCATCCATCGGTTAAAACCCCATCCCTTTTTTACGGGCCAAAATTCCGTCCACCCATCGTTTTTCCTGCGTATTGGAAGGATACAGGGCTGACAATGCCTGGGCAAGGGTCCAGAAACGGCCGTCCCTGCCGGTTCCCTCGTCAACAAGAAACCGTCGCAACGCCTCCCCGCGACCTGAAGCAAACAGCAGCATTGCCTGGTGCAGCCTGTCAAGTGTTGTCTGCCCCGGATTGGGTGCCCCCCCTTTACCCCAGGCGGTATCAGACGCCAGCGCATCATCGAGTTCTTCAAATAGGGTCAGCTGTTTGGAATCTCTCTTTTTTCCTCGGGGGGTTTTTGGTGTATCATCCTTTCCAAACAGGTGCCGGCTGCGCTCATCCACAGGAAGCAGCCTGGCTTTATCCCCCTTGATCTCCACCAGATCTTTCATCCCATCCAAATGAGCCCCAAGGCCCTGCGCGATTTTACGCGCAGCATCGTATTCCAAAAGATATCCACCTGAACTGACAGCTTCCTCCTCGCCATTCCGGCCACTTCCGTTTTCAGCAGCCTTAAGCGTCCAGAGCCACATAGCTGTCAGTCGGGCATCTTCTTCAAAAGCGCTGGTATCCGCACCTTCAAAAAGCATCCGAAGGGCTTCATGGGCAACGGCCGCCCAGATCTGTTCAAGGTACTCGTGGAGGGTGACCTCTTCCCCACTGGCCTTTTCGACACGGGAATACTTCGAAAAAATTTCCAGTGCCGGCCCAAGGCAGGCAAAAATTGCGTCAGCGCCGACTATGCCTTCCTGCGTAAGCTTTGACATCCATTCATGGATACGATGCGGCAATTCGGCCAGTACATCACGCCAGTCACCAACATTATCCACACACAAAGTTCCGCTTGATTTTTCTCTGGGGCGACAAACAATATGAACTGATGAACCAAGAGCAGCAGAATTAAGCGCTCTCTGTCGATTTGGGCGCTCTGTATCAATGGGCCAACTTGCGGTTACTATCCAACCAGATTTTACTAAGCCCTCTATTAATGCTTCCCATCCATGGGTTGTTTTGTTCGCGAAGACTACAACACCAATTCCAGTAGATTTAGTAGCGACTCTAGCCTTAGAGAATGCAACTTCCATCTCATTTTTAAAAAACTCCCCATCTTTGACTCTATCGTCGTCGCCATGGACAACGTCATAAACAACTATTTCTTCGTTTTTTGGAGCAGTAGCATGGTTATACAAAAACACATCACGATGAAGACAACGCTTTAGCCAAATCAAGAAAAAATCTGAGAGGTCAGAATATGGAAATGCATCATAATATGGTGGATCAGTAATAAGAGCATCCACTGAACCGTCGGGAAGGATAGTTTCTTGAGCTGCAGCCCTTAGAGATGTTCCTTTGCCCTGAGTACTACATGCTACATGTTGCACCACTTGCCGTATCCAATTAACTTGACCAAGCCAGCTTCCCCCACTCCCTCCAAGAGGATTGGATTCAACGAAATCCAGAACTACCGGCATCCTATTTTGTCCACCATTTGCTGCTGCAACCGCCTCAATCGTCGGAAGCCAACGGCAGAGACTCATTGACAAATCATTCATCCTACCGACAGCAAAAGAAAATAGAGTGCGGAGCGCTATATCGTGGGGAGTTTCACCGAAATTGATTGTTCTGATTATACGTGCGAAAGTAGTTAGGGCAAGCAACTGCCTCTTAGTATATAAATCAGAAAATTTTTTCATGCCGTATTTTCGCTGCGAAAACGCACGCCCTGCGCCCTTTCCTTTACCCTCAGGAGTAGGCTCCTCTGGCAAAAATGCAACTTCTCCAGTATGTTCAGCTTGCTTTTTTCCAAGTTCACTGGCTGCTGCTTGAATAACAATTAAGTCATTGCTATTTGGAAGGCGGTATAATCGCCCTCGTTGGCCCGATCGAGTAACAACAACAATCAAGCGCGCATCATTTGTACCCCCAAATCTTTCAGAAAGTTGCCTTCGAACAGAAGATGCAGAAGTTGTATGACTACACAATGGACAAGTCGCAGCCCCACGGGCAACTGTCCCATTACCAATTTCATTTTCTGCTATATTATAAACTATTTTAACGTCTATAATTTTTTCATCATTTTTAGGCTGCAATTTAAGAGCAACCTTTTTGTTCTCTTTCTTGCATAGCCAAAGCGTTCTCAATAATGGCACTTCTGCACCACAATTTGGCCCTTCACACCTGATAATTCGAGCCCATATATAAGCGATTGGTTTATTTCCATTACTATCTTTAGGATAAAATTCTTCCAACTCCTTTTCAGCTAACCTTTGTATATACTTCCCCCAACTATCTAATTCTTCAGGCAGCCATTTCCCATGCTCTGGAATATGTTCCAGCAAAACCCTATTTAGAAGCATAGACACTGGATTGATATCACTAGCGAAAGAATCAGCTCCAACGCGCAGTGCTTCAAGGGGGATTGCTCCACCACCAGCAAATGGATCCATTACAAGGGGACGAATCGTCTGTCCTCCACCTAAGGACTCATGTGCAACGTGGACCAAATTGCGCGCTGTATCAAGGAAACACTCTACTGTAGAATTGTCCCAGTTAGCGAAATCAGCAATGAAGTCAAGCAACGCATCACGCACATCCTTAGAATTCGACCAGTCTCTTTTTTTGCCTCCACGGAAGTCTCGAAAAGCCTGCATTATTTTAGCAGCCTCATCACGGAATCTTTGAGGGCAATTTGGATCTGCTGGATCTGGCCACAGGGATGCCAGCACAATTGCCCGACATGCAGCTAGTGGCCGCCGCGCCCACCAGATATGAAGTGTTGAAATATGTCCATGTCGAATCGACTTTTCCCGCCGCGCATGCGCCGAAATCCGTTTGATAGGCAAATCCACTTCTATCAGTCGTTTAGGGTAGCTCACAAATGCTTCTCCTTTGCCTTTCTCAATGGGTACATGTACATGATTGCAGTCTTTGTGACCGTGCGCAATGGATTTGATTTCCCAGGACTTTTGCGGCGTTTCTGGCGTTTCTGGCGTTTCTGTTGGTGGAAGTGCGGCGAGCACCTCTCCCACGTTTGGTTTGCCTGACTCGCGGCTCCTGCCCAAAGGCTTCGCCTGCAATTTCCGGAGGGACGCCTTGATATTTTCCTGAATGCCCCCGTAGTCCAGATAAAATATTTTACTGCGAATTCCATCTGTTCCGTTGCGCACGAAGCTCGACAACCATTTAGGGGACGGATCGGAAATCAGTGCCGCATCCGCGAGTGACAACTTAATTGCCGCTGCTTTCCCGACTCCGCCCGGATACCATTTTTGCTGCGGTTTAGCCGCTGAAAGCACAGTCACCCGGTCTTCGTCCCATACGTCCTGTAAATCCCGCCGGATGTTGAACAAAAGAATGCCTTCTACAAGACAAATGATGACATGCGCACCCTGTTCCAGCGCAGTGCGAATGATGGGGCGGTCCGCCTTTGCGGAATATCCGGTTAAGATACGGACGCCTGGATTGGCCAGTTCCTTCACGCAGGATAGGACTCCCTGCATTTCGCGCTCGGACGGTTTAACCGATGGGATTACCGCCACCATGGGGCCGCTCAGTGCTTCCACATTCCCCTGCAGATAAACGGTTGCGCCTGATCTGCCGCGCAACGTCTCGGGATAGCCGGGATCGCCAGATTGCAGCCGTTTGATACCGAGTTCCTTTAAACGGGCGAGGGTTGACTCGTCCAAACGCTCACCGGCCGCGTGGGAAGACGATGGCTCAAACACGATGATCTCGGCGGCCAAATCGCCAAGAGCCGCCTCTATCATTTTCTGGACGCGTAACCAGTCCAGTCCGCCGTGCCCACTGCCTAAGGCAGGAAGGGCAACGCGCACCTCACCGCGCTTCTCGATAAACTCACGCAGCCATCGCAAACCCTTCTCGACGTACTCGTACTCGGATGGTTGCCTCCAGTGATCTTTCGTCGGCAGGTTGACAACCGTGACAATTTCGTCGAACTCACTTTTTTCCCAAACGTGGGGCTTTCCTGGTCGCACCTCACCAGCCTTGCAGGCCTTTGCGTATTTTTTAAACATTTCCGGGTAACGGTTCTTGAAAGCTAGGGCCACACCCGCACCCATTACACCAACACAGTTAACCGTATTGACGCGGATGTCCGCCGGCGTTTCGAAGATATCACCTTGTGCGTAGCGGATCATCTATTCCTCGTCCTCCAAATTTTCCAATACCCATTCCCGCAGATCGGGCAGGCCTGCCTTAATTCTTTCGAGCCATCCGTGATGTGAAGAGATCCGCCTGGCCAATCCACCCTCTGGAATGAGGCTCTCAACGTCCGCGCAATTCAGGGCCGCAAGCATATCGAAATCTTCGGCGCACTCGATCACGTCGAGGAGTTGCTGCCGGTCGCGCCCTTTGCCAAGGATGTCGCCGATCAAGTCATGGTAAGCGACGAGTAAAATTACTTGTCGAACCTCTTCCTCATCGATTGTCTCGATATCTTCGGTTAAAATCCGTTGAACCAGTGGCATTGCTCTAGTGGGATGATCCGCGTCGACCCTCTGACGGCCTTGATCGTCTCGTGGACTCTTACCCTTGCCTATGTCATGAAGATATGCGGCAAATTCGACCAAAACCTTTTCTCGGTCGGGCAGATCTTCATAGAGCTCAGAGTTTCTCAGCTTATCGACTACGGTTCGAGTATGCGCTCCGACATCCTCACGATGTTCCTGGTTCGCGGTGAGAAGATCATTGATGGCATCCAACTCCGGCAATGCGCAGAAGTCGTCATCAAGTTCACTGACAGCGTCCTCAAGACTATCGAACATTGCTTCATCCAGAGATTCTTCACTCCGGGTCTCCATCACTTCCTTTG
>PWHG01000056.1 GCA_003554785.1 Candidatus Falkowiibacteriota bacterium | reverse complement strand
TAATGCTAATTTTAGCTGGTCTTTCTGCGTATTACCTTCGCTTTTCCCATTATTATGCTGATATCAGACCAGTTATATTTGACCTTCCTTTTAATGAGTATTTTCAAATTTTATTAGTGGTAGCTTTAATCTGGATTGCAGTTTTTGCTATCTCAGGACTTTATCAAGTTGGAGGTTTGGGGAGATTTGCAAGAGAGTTGTCTAGAGTTTTTCTGGCTTGTTTTAGTGGGTTGGCAGTTTTGTCAATTATTATATTTTTTCAACGTGATCTATTTGATTCACGTTTTATCGTTTTAGTTGGTTTTGTTTTAGCTTTTATTTATGTATCTCTGGGACGAATGTTTATTCGTTGGTTAAAACGATATTTATTTAAATATGGAGTAGGAATTCATAGAATTGTTTTAGTTGGTGATAGTCAAAGTAGTGAGAAGTTAAAGGATGAGTTTAGAAGTAATAGAAAGCAAGGTTTTAAGGTGGTAAAACATTTGTCTGATTTTTCCTTAGAAACTTCAAAAGAATTAGCTGAGTATTTAAAAGAAAATCCAGTTGATGAAGTTATTCAAAGTGATCCAAATTTAAGTAAAGTAGAAACTTTGAGATTATATGATTTTGCTTCAGAAAATCATATTGGCTTTCGCTATGTCGCCGATTTATTGGAGATAAAAGTTCTTCGTAGTGAAGTTTTAGAAATAATTGGTATTCCTGTTGTGGAGGTAAAAAAAACCACTCTTGATGGTTGGGGAAGAATTTCTAAGCGATTGTTTGATATTATAGCTTCAGCTCTTTTAATTATTATTTTATCACCAATTCTTCTTTTAACGGTGATAATAATTAAATTAGATTCAAAAGGTCCGATTTTTTTCTCTAGAAAAGATGATGGTAGTCCACTGCTTAGAGTTGGTGAGGGTGGGAAAACATTTCGTTATTTTAAATTTCGCTCCATGATTCCAGGAGCTGATAGTATGCGCTACAGGGAATTAGCTGAGAAAAATATTCGACAAGATGGACCACTGGTTAAAATTAAAGATGATCCCAGAATTACTAGTTTTGGTCGCTTTATTCGTCGTTTTTCAATTGATGAACTTCCTGAGTTATTTTTAGTATTTACTGGTAAAATGAGTTTAGTAGGTCCAAGACCACACTTACCAGAAGAAGTGGCTAAATATGAAAAACATCATAAAAAAACATTGACTATAAAGCCAGGAATTACTGGACTAGCGCAAATTTCTGGTCGCAGTGATTTAATGTTTGAAGAAGAAGTCAAGCTTGATTTATATTATATTGAAAATTGGTCAATGCTTTTAGATTTTTCTATATTACTTAAAACACCTTTGGCGGTTATTAAAAATCGCCAAGCTGAATAAATATGTTAAAAGTTGCTTTAATACACGATCACCTAGCTCAAGATGGCGGTGCTGAAAAAGTTCTTGAAGTTATATCTTCTATGTTTCCGCAAGCGGTAATTTATACATTACTCTATGACAAAGAGAAGGTAAAAAAGCGCTTTCAGGGTCGTCAAATTGAGTCATCTATAATCCAAAAACTTCCTTTGGGAGTTAAGCGTTATAAATGGTATTTAAGTCTAATGCCAATGGCAGTAGAGTTTTTTGATTTGCGAGAATTTGATCTGGTAATTTCTGACACTAGTTCATTTGCTAAAGGAGTAATAACATTACCCGACACTCCTCATATTTGCTATTGCCACACTCCGACTAGATATTTATGGAGCGATACTCATCAATATATTAATGAGTTAAAATATAATAAATATTTTAAAAAAATTATTTCATTAGTTTTGAATCGCTTGCGAGTTTGGGATTACGTGGCGGCTTCACGAGTTGACCATTTTATTTCCAACTCAGAGACAGTTAAAAAAAGAATTGAAAAATATTATCGTCGCTCTAGTGAGGTGATATATCCGCCAGTAAATGTAGATAAGTTCTATAGTTCTGATTTAAGTCATCAAAAAAAAGAAGATCAGTATTTTTTAGCAGGTTGTAGGTTGGCTCCATATAAAAGAATTGACATATTAATTGAAGCTTTTCTAGATTTAGGTGAAGATTATAAATTAAAAGTTTTTGGTGATGGTGTTGATTTAAAACGTTTAAAAAAATTGGCAAAAAATGCAAAAAATATTGAATTTTTAGGAAGAGTAAATAGTCAGCAGTTGGCTAAGTTATATAGTCAGACTCAAGCATATTTAAACCCACAAGAAGAAGACTTTGGTATTACAGTTATTGAGTCGCTAGCTTCTGGTCGCCCTGTAATCGCTTATAGCAAAGGTGGAGCTTTAGAAACTGTTAAAAATAAAGAAAGCGGTTTATTTTTCCATCAACAAAACAAAGAAGCTGTAAAGGAAGTGTTAAAAGAATTCAAACAAAAAACTGAGAGTGGACAACTAATTTGGGACTCAAATAATATTCGAAAAGAAGCTTTAAAATTTAAAACTGATAATTTTAAAGAAGCTATTAGACAGTTTATTATTAAAAAAACTAATTATAATCTATGAAAATTGGGGTTGATATAAGAGTTTTAATGGATCGCTACTATAGTGGTATTGCTCATTACTCTGCTAATTTATTAACTGAATTAATCAAAAATCCTGACGATCACAAATATCGTCTTTTTTATAATTCATTCACAAATATAGAAGATAAAATGTCAAAATGGCAAGGGGAGCGTTCAAAATTAGTGTCCACTAAATATCCCAATAAATTATTTAATTATTTGGGTCAAAAAGCTCTTAAAAGACCTAAGATAGATAAACTAATGGGCGGAGTTGATGTTTTTTGGTCACCGCATTTTAATTTTACTAATTTAAGCCATGATACCAAACATGTGCTCACTATTCATGATTTATCTTTTCTTCGCTCCCCTAAGTATTTTAGTCGACGAAAAAACTTTTGGCACCAGGCTATTAATTTAAAGGCTCAAGTAAAAAATTGTCACTCAATAATCGCAGTTTCAAAAAATACTAAAGCCGATATAATTGAGCTTTTAGGGGTCCCGGAGAAAAAAGTTCATTTAGTATATTCCGGATTAAATAGAAGGCAGGTTGAAATTGACAAAGAAAGAGAGAAAAACTTTTTTAAAAAGCATAATCTTAAGAAAAACTATATTCTTTATTTAGGAAACATTGAACCAAGAAAAAATATTTCCGGTTTAATTTATGCCTATAATATACTACGGGATAGAAATATTAGACTAGTTGATACTCAACTGGTTTTAGCTGGAGCTCCGGGTTGGAAGAATCGGGAAATTTTTCAAGCTCGCGAAAATTCTCCCTATAAAGATAATATTAAATTTATCGGTTACGTAGGTAGTCAAGAAAGAGAAATTTTATATAAACATGCCAGTTTTTTAACCTACCCATCTTTTTATGAAGGTTTTGGTTTTCCGCCCCTTGAAGCCATGTGTCGTCTCTTGCCAGTTATAACTAGCAATGTTTCAAGTTTACCAGAGGTAGTGGAAAAGGCCGCTTTAACCATTAATCCTTACGATATAAACGATTTAGCTAGTGCAATGGAACTTTTAATATATGATAAAAACTTAAGATCAGATTTAATCGTCAAGGGACAACTTCAAGCTAGCAAATTTAAATGGTCAAAAACTGTCAAGGAGTATTTAAAAATATTTAATAGTTTAAATTCATGAAAAAAGTTTTAGTTGCTATGTCCGGTGGAGTTGATTCTTCAGTAGCTGCAAGCTTGCTTAAAGAAAAGGGCTATGATATTACTGGAGTTTTTCTTCGTTTTTGGCAAGATAAAAATCAAGAAAATAAAGCTTCAAGCAAACAGGCCCTAAAGGAAGCTAAATCTGTAGCTAAACAAATTGGTATAGAGCTGCTGGTTTTTGATTGGCAAGATGAATTTAAAAAGCAGGTAGTTGATTATTTTCTTAAAAGCTACCAAAAAGGGGATACCCCCAATCCTTGTGTGGTTTGTAACAAAACTATTAAGCTTGGTGGTTTAATTAAAGAAGCCAATAATTTAGGTTTTGATTATTTAGCTAGTGGGCATTATTTAAAAAAACTTCAGTCAAAAGACGAAGTTAAAGTTTACAGAGCTAAAGACAAGACCAAAGATCAATCATATTTTCTCTATACACTTTCTCATAGTCAATTAGAAAAATTAATTTTTCCTTTAGCTAATTTTAAAAAAAGCGAAGTTAGGCAATTAGCTAGAAAATATAAGTTATCAGTAGCAACAAAATCTGAAAGCCAAGATATTTGTTTTTTAAATGGTCCACATAATAATTTTTTAAAGAAACATCTTGATTTAAGGCCTGGTGATATTAAATTAGTTGGTGAAAACAAAGTAATTGGTAGACACGGTGGTTTACCGCTTTATACTATTGGTCAAAGACGGGGAATTGATATTGGTGGTAGTGGCCCTTATTATGTCTATAAGCTTGATTACAGAAACAATATTTTATGGGTAGTAAATGTTTGGGATGATGAAAGTTTGTATAAAAAAGAATTTGGAGTTAAAAATGTTAACTGGACCACAAAACAAAAGCCTAAATTACCGTTTATTTGCAGTGTAGTTATTCGCTATGGCCATTTGCCCATAAATTGTGTAGTTAAAGCCGATACTAAAAAAAATAGCTTTAAAGTAATTTTAAAGAAAAAGACCAGAGCAATTACTCCTGGTCAAAGTGCTGTTTTTTATATAAACAAAAGATTAATAGGTGGTGGTATTATTGACAGAAGTTAAATTTTGTGATAATATAATAAGTTCATTTAAAATAAAATTATTAACCAAAAAAGAAAATCATGAAATTGAAAAATTTTTTCTTGCAGTATTATGTTTTAATATTCGTAGCGATTTCTCTAATTTTTTCTTTGTTTATTTTTCAAACAGGGATTGGAATTGCCTTATTAATGCTCATTTTTGCAACCTTGGTAACTTTACTTTATGCTATCTCTTGGGCAATCCAAACTAAAGATAAAAAGACAAAAAAACCATATTTACAGGTTTTTCTTTTTTGTCTGGGTTTTATTCTGGTGATTGTTATTTTTTATAACAATCTTGAAAGTGGCCTGGACCATATGAAAATGAAGGGTCTATCACTAGCTTTTCATTTATTTCTCGGCACCCTGGTCGCTTTTATAGACTGGTATATTGATAGAAAAAAATAAACAATAAGGAAGTCTTCTGACTTCCTTTTTTTATTAACTTTAAAAATATTAGTTGTTAAATTTAAACCATTGTTCATTTAAATAGTATGTAAATGAGAAATAAAAAAGCGGTACTTTTATTATCAAAAAAATCTGATCAAGCTAAAGCCTTATAAGTGGCTAAAACTATGGGAATTAAATTTTTACTCACCCATGATTTCTCCAAAGCAAAAACAATTCTAGAAAGCTGTGGAGAAAAACATCTGTCAGGCTTTATTGCTGATTTCCACACCTTGGAAGCAGATTTACAATCTGAATCTAGAGATGAAGTAGTTGCCTTTTGCAAATTGGCAAATAATTATTATTTACCAACAATTGCTTACTTTAATCCCAAAGATAATAGCGTGGAAAACGGGTTATTGCTTCTGGAGAAAAACTACAATCGTGAAGCCACTAGACTTCAAACCTTTCCCAAAAAAATTGATTGGCGACAATCAATTTTATAAATCAATGAATTAATTCTCATTCAAATCTTTTTTAGCTCAGAGATTACAAAATAATAAAAAGGACGTGATATACGTCCTTTTGTTTTAAATAATGTGCCGCGAGAGGGGGTCGAAACACCGGCTTATTTTTTATTATTTTAGCTAAAATAAGGTAATTTAGTTAAATGTTAGTCAAAATATACTTTTTCAATTGTTATCAAATGTAGTCAAATGTTATCAACTTTAATCACCTCTTGGACACAAAATGGCCACAATTTAGGTCAGGGTAATATAGGGGGGAGATTATAGTTAAAAATATATATTTTTAATAAAAATTTTCTTTTATTGCCAGATTTTACAAGGTTCTAATTTCTTCTGTAAGAAACTTTTCAATAGCTTTTAAGTTTATAAATTCATCATTTTTGAATTTAATTGGTTCCTCCTTGATGTCTTTGAAATAAACCAAGGACTTTAAGACTAAGTTAGTTTCTAACTCAGGCATTTTTTTATTTAATTTTTCTAACAATAATTTTAAGGGTATTTTTTGGAGAATATAGTATAAATCAACATAGTCCTTTATGGTAGCACGACTAACAATCGCTGATAATTTCATACAAGCTATATCAGTAATTGAAGCAATTTTTAAATAAGGTTCATCAATTAAGTCACTAATTAGTGGATATTTATATGTAAAAAAGCTTAATTGAATCACTTTATTTATATAAACAGTTAAGGTGTTTGATTCCTCATGAGCTTTTAAAATTTTGTGCTCATTAAATATTTCTCTTATTTTTAAAAATAAATTATCTGTATTAATGTCATTTTTAGAAAAAAAATCAAAATCAATACTATCACGATGCCCTATTTGTAAAGCTAAGCCTGTTCCTCCTGCTAGATAAAAATCATCCTTAAAATTCCTAAGTAAAGGTAGAATTAATTTTCTTTTGTTGTCTAGGATATTATAGAACATACTAAAAACGTGATTTAATAAGTTTAGTTTTATCGATATTTAAAACTAGTGTCCAATAATTTAAGGATTTATCACTTAATTCTCCCTTTGCTCCATAGTTTTTTATAACTTTTTTTATTGTTTGAGTAGAATATATATCAAAAAGCCAATCGGTAGCTTGCTTGCTCCCTAAGTTTAAAACATTCAAAATTATTCGATTTTTATTTTTTTGTGGATCAATTTTTTCTAAATCATTAAACCACAAATATGGCTTAACAAAACTTGGTATCATAATTATATTATAACAAATATTTACTTAAATAAAAATATAAAAAATATGTTGATTTAGAAATATTTTCAGCTACATGATTATAGCTTTATTATATCTCAACATACTCTTTTGTCAATTTTTTATTATAGTAATTTAAACAAAAAATCAATATATTCTAAAAGATTTAAAAATGTGCCGCGAGAGGGGGTCGAACCCTCATGAGATTGCTCCCACACGAGTTTGAGTCGTGCGCGTCTACCAGTTCCGCCATCGCGGCAATTTAAATTAAGTATAATAAATAAGGGTGTAGTTGTCAAAGTCAGATATTTTCAGTATAATTTAAGTATAAGACTAAAATAAACTATGGGTAAAATAATTGCTATTATAAATCAAAAAGGCGGAGTAGGCAAAACTACGACCGCTATTAATTTAAGTGCCTACTTAGCTAAGTTAGGTAAACAAGTTCTTTTAGTTGATCTTGACCCGCAGGGAAATGCTAGTTCCGGACTTGGCTTTGAGCAAAGCAAGGTTTCCTCAGGGCTATATGAGGTTTTAATGAATAATCAAGAGGTGTTAAAAGTAGTGAAGAAAACCAAACAATCTGGACTGTCTATAATTCCAGCTACTTCAAGTTTAGCAGGAGCTGGTGTGGAGTTAGTTAATTTAGAAAACCGTGAATTTAGATTATTAAATATTATAAAAGAATTAAAAAATGACTACGACTATATTTTAATTGATGGACCACCATCACTAGGACTTTTAACTGTTAATGCCTTAACTGCTGCTGATGAAGTTTTAATACCAATTCAAAGTGAATATTATGCTCTGGAGGGATTGAGTCAATTACTTGAAACCATAGATTTAGTAAAAGATCATCTAAAGCCTAATTTAAAAATTCTTGGGGCAGTGATTACGATGTATGACAAACGAAATAAATTATCTGGAGCAGTTATGGAAGAGCTGTATCGTTATTTTCCGCAAAGAATTTTTCGCTCAATTATACCTCGTTCAGTACGTCTAGCTGAAGCTCCAAGTTTTGGCAGATCAATTTTACAATATAAACCGAAGTCAAAATCTGCAGTAGCTTATGAAAATTTAGCTAAGGAAATTATTAATTTAGAAAATAACAATTAATTATATGGCACAAGCATTGGGTAAGGGATTGGGATCACTTATCCCCAAAAAAAACTACAAATTAGAAGATGATAATACTTCAGATGAAAATATTTTATTAAACGATGAAGACAAGATTATCAACATATCTCCAAGTCTGATTAAAACTAACCCGTATCAGCCAAGAAGCTATTTTTCTGATACCGCTTTAAATGAATTAAAAGAATCAATTTCTCAGCACGGTATATTTCAACCTTTAATTGTTACTCGCCAAGGAGCCAATTTTCAACTAATTGCCGGAGAGAGAAGATTAAAAGCAGCTAATTTGTTACATTTATCAACTGTGCCAGTAATTATTAGAAAAGTTGATGAACAAAAAAAATTAGAACTAGCTTTGCTTGAAAATTTACAAAGAGAAGATCTCAGTCCCATTGAAAATGCTTTAGCTTTTAAAAAGTTAATTGATGAATTTAATTTATCTCAAGATGAGGTGGCTAAAAAAGTTGGCAAGGCTCGCTCTAGTTTGACTAACACTTTGCGTCTTTTAAGTTTGCCGGAAATTATTCAAAAAGCTCTACTTAATAAGCAAATCAGCGAAGCTCATGCCAAACAACTTTTAGCTCTTGAGGATGAAGCTGTTCAAATTAATGTCTTTAAAAAAATACTGCGACATAATTTATCAGTCAATCAAACTAGCTCAGAGGTAAGCAGGTTAAGTAAAAAAACTACTAAATCTCTAAAGCCAAGTCCTGCTGATGAGGCCAAGAAATCAAGTTTACAAGAATTTTTTGGCACCAAAGTGGAGATAAAGCGAAGTGGCAAGAGAGGTAAAATTATAATTGACTTTTTTTCTGAAGAAGAATTAAAGGGAATTATTGATAAATTAAATTAAATAAAAAAATATGGCCAATCAACAATTATTAAATTATATTAAGGATTCTCAAAATGCTGGTTTTGATAAGGAGCAAATTAGTGAGGCTCTAAAGCAGGCCGGTTGGCAGGATATGGAAATTGAAGAAGGATTTGATTCCTTAAAAGAAAAAAGTGACAAAACTATAGAAAAGTCGGAAGAAAACAAGAAGGAAAAAAGTCATAAAAAAACCAAGATTAATAAAAAAAGTCTAATTCTAATAGTCGGATTTATTGTTTTAATGATTGCTGCTATTTTTGTTTTCTTTAATTTTTTTACTAAACCTAGCTTTGCTATGGTTATGTCAAGATCGATAAGTTCGGTAAAAGAAGTAAATTCTTTTGATTATCAAGTTTTTGCCAAAATTGAGCAGGAAGAAGAATTGGTTGAAACACTTTATGAAAGCTCTGATTCAACTTCTCTTTTGCTCAATATCAATGGTGGAATTGACTTTTTTGATAAAAAAAATATTAACACATATAATGATTTAAAAATAGAAACAGATGCCCTTGGTGAGAAAATGAGTTTAAATTTAGATACTAAAAAAATAGATGATAATTTTTATTTAAAAGTAAGTAATTTACCTAGTATTGTTAATCAGTTTATTTCCTTAGATATGTTTTTAGATACTTGGTTTGAATTTGATATAAAAGAAAAAACCGATGAATTTTTACCTGAAGATAATAAATTTAATCAACTAACTAAAGAAGAAAATCTTGAAATTATTGAAGAAATAATTATTAGTAATTTTTCTGATTATGATATTTTCTATATCTTAGAAGAAAAAAATGTTGTTTTTAGTGAAAAAGATAGCTTTTATTACAAATTAAAGATTAATCCAGATGAATGGAAAGAGTTTTCTGTAAATACAAGTCTTGAGATATATAAAGAGTTTGAACATATTTTAGAAGATAAAATTACTCAAGAAGAAATAGAAGAAATTAGAAATGATATTGATGAGCAAAAAGAGCAAATTGAGGCTTTAGAATTTGAAATTTGGATTGGAAAAGATGATTATTATCCATATAAAATTTCATTAAATTCAGACTATACTGATGATGAAAATGCTAAGGTTGATATAAAAATTGAGTTAATATTTTCTAATTTTAATCAAGTAGAAATGAATGCTCCCAGTGATACCAAGCCAATTGAAGATGTGTTTGAATCTATTGAAGAATCATTATCGGGTGGTACTGAGCAAGAGTTTGAAAATGATAATTTTGAATTTACAACTCCAGAATCAAGAAATGCAAGACGTGTATCTGATATAAGACAAATACAAACGTCATTAGAGCTTTACTACAACGATAAAGAACAGTATCCGGATTCGGGAGAAAATCCAGGTCAATTTAAACCTGGTGAAACCTTTATGACTGAAGTTGATGGTACAGTTTTTATGGATCCAGTTCCAACCTCTCCTGCCCCAGCTGATTGTATAAACAATGATTATGTCTACAGTGTCTATAGCGATGAATCAGGAATAAACACTAAATATTGTCTTAGATACTGTTTAAGTGAAGATGTTGGTAGTATTTCAGCTGGTGATCCTATTTATGCTAGCCATGAAGAAATTAATGTGGGGTCAACTTGCCCGTATGATGAAAAAGAAAGTGATGAATAATTATTTTACAAAAATTTAAAATATGTTAGTATTAAGGTATATTAAAAATAATTAATAAAAAAATTATGTCAGAAGAAAAAAAATCAAAGACTAGTGGTATTAAAAAAACCCTCCAAAATCCATTTTTTTGGGTGGTAATAGCACTACTTTTCATATTTGGAATATACTTTTTTGTTTTCAATGGTGAAGAGACTATTGAAACTGAAGGTGATATTGCCTTAAAAGTAAATGAAAAAGAGTTTAGTTTTGATGATTATGATCGAGCCTTAAATCAAGTTAGTCAGGAGTATATGATGCAGGGTATGGATTTACCTGATGAACAATTAAAGGAAATGGCTACTCAAAACTTAATTCAACAAGCACTATTGATGGAATATTTAGAGCAAGCAGATATTGAAGTTAGCTCTCAAGAACTAGATAGTCACCTGCAGCAAGCAATAACTATGTCAGGAGTTAGTGAAGAAGAGTTTTTCAATCAATTAGAAAGCGATGGAATTGATAGTCGAGAAGAAATAGATGAATTATTAATGTTTGATATAAAGTTAGAAAAATATTTTGAAGAGCTTAGCTCAGATGTTGATGTTAGTGAAGAAGAGGTTCAAGAATCCTATGATCAGTTTTTAGCTCAAACTGAAGAGTTAGGAGAAGATGAAGAACTTCCATCTGAAGATATACCCAGTTTTGAAGAAGTAGAGGGTGAAATAAGAGAAAGATTAACTCAAGAAAAGATAACGCCAATTATAATGGCTCAACTTGATGAACTGCAAAAAGATGCAGTAATTGAGACAAATTTAGAGGAAGTTGAGACAGAAATGAGCTCTCCTGAGACGCAAATGATTGATCCTGAAGATTTAGACATTGATTTAGAAGAATTAGAATAAAATTTAGAGAATATTAAAAAATTGCCTTACATAAATTTAAAAATGTAAGGCTTTTTTATTTGCAGTTTGCCAAGCTAGCTTGCATGTATTAAAATATGATAAAGGATTTCTAAATTAATTATTACTATAATGAGCTTTATTCACCTACACAATCATAGTCACTATTCGCTTCTTGATGGACTTCTTAAATTTGATGAATTAATTGAATTTAGTAAAAAAGAAGAAGTAAATGCAGCCGCTTTAACAGACCATGGATCTTTGTATGGAGCCATTGAGTTTTATCAAAAATGCAAAAAAGCTGATATAAAGCCAATTATTGGGGTTGAGACCTATTTAGCGCCTGAGTCACGATTTGATAAAAATACTAAATATGATGCGGCTAATTATCATTTAGTATTACTAGTTAAAAATCATCAAGGCTATAAAAATTTATTAAAATTAATTTCTCTGGCTCACATTGAAGGCTTTTACTATAAACCAAGAATTGACTGGCAGCTGCTTGAAAAATATCACGAAGGACTAATTGCATTAACTGCCTGTTTAGGTGGAGAAATTTCGCAGTTAATTTTAGCTGATAAACATGAAAAAGCTAAAGAAAGAATACTAGATTATCAAAAACTTTTTGGAAAAGATAATTTCTATTTAGAAATAATGGATCATCCAGAACTTGATGGTCAGCAGAAGGTTAATCAAAAAATGATTGAATTTTCAAAGAGCTTAAATGTAGATATAGTTGCTACCAATGATGTTCATTATCTAAGAAAAGAAGATGATGAAGCTCAAGACATTTTGCTATGTCTGCAGAACAAAAAAAAGCTTGAAGATGTTGATCGTATGAAAATGAAAGATTTAGGTGACTACTCACTTCGACCAAGTAGTGAAATGAAAGAAGCTTTTTCCCATATCCCGGAAGCAATTGCCAATACTCAAAAAATTGCTGATCTATGTAATTTAGAATTAGAATTGGGCAAAACTAAATTACCTCATTTCTCCGTTCCTGAAGGCTATGACGGAAATACATATTTACGATTTCTATGCGAAAAAGGCTTAGAAAAACACTATGGTTTAAAAAAAATAAATGATCAGTGGAGTATAAAGGATGAAAAAAAATTAAATGGAATAACAAAAGAAGAAATCTTTGAAAGATTAGATTATGAATTATCAGTAATCTCTAAAATGGGTTGGCCCGCTTACTTTCTAATTGTGGCAGATTTTGTCTCTTGGGCAAGAGATCAAAAAATTGTAGTTGGCCCCGGTAGAGGTAGTGCGGCTGGATCACTGGTTTGTTATTTAACTGGTATAACTAATTTGGACCCTCTAAAGTATGAATTATTGTTTGAAAGATTTCTAAATCCAGATCGAGTATCTATGCCTGATATTGATCTTGATTTTGCCGATATTCGTCGCGATGAGGTAATTAGATATGTTGAGGATATATATGGAAAAGATCATGTAGCTCAGATTATCACCTTTGGAACTATGGCCGCTCGAGCAGCAGTTCGTGATGTTGGCAGAGTTCTGGGAGCTCCGTATGAGTATTGTGATAGATTATCAAAAATGATTCCAATGTTTACCACTCTTACTAAAGCTTTAGAAACTGTGCCAGAAGTTAAAGAAATATATCAAAATGAACAGCAAGCTAAAAAAATAATTGATTATGCTAAAAAATTAGAAGGTGTTTCTAGACATGCCTCAACCCATGCTTGCGGAGTTTTGATTACTCCAGAGCCACTAACTGAGTATGTCCCAATTCAATATGCTTCGTCATCGGATAAAAGTATTATTTCACAATATTCACTGCATCCAGTTGAAGACTTAGGTTTACTTAAAATGGATTTTTTAGGTTTAAAGAACTTAAGTATTATTGAGGCAGCAATAAAGATTATTAAAAAAACTCGGGGGACTTTAATTGATATTGAAAAAATTCCTTTAAATGATAAAAAAGCCTATCAATTATTTCAAAAGGGAAACACTACTGGAGTTTTTCAATTTGAAAGCTCAGGTATGAAAAGGTATTTGCGAGAACTAAAACCATCTGAATTTGAGGATATTATTGCCATGGTGGCTCTTTATCGTCCAGGTCCAATGGAATGGATTCCTGACTATATTGCTGGCAAACACAAAAGAAAAAAAGTTTCCTACCTACATCCCAAACTTGAAAATATTTTAGAAAAAACCTATGGCGTAGCCATTTATCAAGAACAAGTTATGCAAATCGCTCGTGATTTAGCGGGCTTTTCTATGGCTCAAGCTGATATTTTGCGAAAAGCGATGGGTAAAAAAATTGCTCATTTGTTAGCCGAGCAAAAACAAAAGTTTATTGATGGTTGTGTAAAAAATGGAATTTATAAGGATTTGGCTGAGAAAATCTTCTCATTTATTGAACCCTTTGCTGATTATGGCTTTAATCGCTCTCACGCTGCTTGCTATGCCTTAATTGGCTATCAAACAGCTTACCTTAAAGCTCATTGGCCGGTTGAATTTATGGCCGCTCTTTTAACTGCTGATCAACAAGATAGTGATAGAGTAGCGATTGAAATTGAGGAGTGTAAAAAAATGGGCTTTAATATATTACCCCCTGATATTAATGAGTCATTTGATACTTTTACTGTAATCACTGAAAAAACTAAAGAAAATAAAGCGGTGGGAGAAAATGTGAAACTAGATACTATTAGATTTGGTTTAAATGCCATTAAAAATGTCGGTGAACATGTGGTTGAGGTAATTATTGAAGAAAGAAAAGCTAATGGATATTATCAAGATATTTTTGATTTTCTAACCCGGGTAACTGACAAAGATTTAAACAAAAAATCTCTTGAGAGTTTAATTAAATGTGGCGCCTTTGATAATTTTGGCGACAGGGGTTATTTTTTAAATAATTTAGAAAAATTATTGGAATTTAATAAACAAATATCTAAAAATATAGATAGCAAACAAGTTTCACTATTTGCAGATAAACCAGATTTAAGTAGTTTTTCCAAACCACAACTGCTTGATGGTGAAAAAGTAAAGGACCTGGATATGGTTAATTGGGAAAGGGAATTACTTGGCCTCTTTGTTACTAGCCACCCATTGGAGATGTTTAAAGAAAATTTAAATTCCTTTGTTTCGCCTATAAAATCACTAACAGTTAATACTAAAGACTTGGTTATTGTCTCAGGGGTTATTACTACAATAAAAAAAATTATTACCCGCTCCAGTGAATCAATGATCTTTGCCAAAATTGAAGATCCAACAGCTAGTTTAGAAATTTTAGTATTCCCAAATCTTTTAAAAGAAAACCCTGATATTTTTCAAGAAGGAAATATTTTATTGATAGCAGGGTCAATTTCACAAAAAGACGATGATTTAAAACTTTTAAGCAATTTTGCTGAAGTGATTGTGCCAGATTTTGCCAATGACTCAATTGAAAAATTTAAGAAAAAACTTTACGATTGGCGACAAAACAATCCTAATGGAATAAGGAGGTATAAACATAAAGAGAAAAAAGAAAAACAAGAAAAACCAAAAAATAATCAAGTTAAAAAAATGAAAACTGAAAATATAAATACAAAACCATTAAAGATTGTAATTAAAAATCAATTAAATGAAGATCAGCTTGCGGATTTAAAAAATACCTTAGCTAATTACAGCGGAGATGATCCGGTATATTTTAAATTAACTATTAATGGAAAAGCTAAGGTACTTAAAACAGATTTAAAAACAAAAAACTCCAATGAATTGATTAAAAATTTACAGGAAAAGTTTTCACAAGATTTAATTGTGCTGTTTGATGAATAAAAAGATTTTGAAGTAAATTAAAAATTTGCTATAATTTATATATAAAATAATTATTTGTTTTATCCTCTTTCTCAGGAGGAGAGGTTTTAAAGAATCTAAATCTATATTTATGTCCCCTAAAAAAACCCCGAAGGCTAAAACAGCCAGCGAAGATAAAAACAAAATAACTACTACTAAAAAAACTACCAGAAAAAAACCCGGTCCCAAGAAAAAGACTAGTGCTAAAAAAACTACTACTAGTAAAAAAAAGCCAGCTAAAGCTGTAACAGTTGATGTAATTTCAGATGACTACGATGATAAAAGTCATGAGGTAAAAAAAGATGAGGTAGATGAAGTAGATATTGAAAATTTTGACTCGCAAAAGAAATATTATTCTGAGCTCGTTTCTGAAATCAAAGAAAAACAAAAAAATTTAGGTCAAAAAAATTCCAATCAAAAACAAAAATCTATTAAGCTGTATCGACGTTTAGCTTTACGTTTTTTTGTTTTAATTTTAGTGTTTGTTTTAATAGTTGCATATTTTACTGCTACAAAATTAACTGTTGCAATTACTCCTGCAGCCGAAGTAGTTTCTGATTCCGTTCAATTTGCTGTAGTTTCTAGTCAAGAAGCTCAAACTTCTTTATCTGCGGAAAGAATAGTTCCTGGTGAAGTTATGCAAAGTAGTCTTGAAAGCGATAAAACATATCAAAGTGGTGGTGAGGAAAAAATAGGGGAAGAAGTGGTTGGTGAAGTGGTAATTTATAATGATTATAGTCGCAATCAACCCCTAGTGGAAACTACCAGGCTACTTACTCCTGATCAAAAACTTTTTCGAATTAGTGAAGGAGTGACAGTGCCGGCGGGTGGTTCAATTAGAGTAGAAGCTTATGCTGATACTGTTAGCGCCGATATGGCAATTGAGCCAACCACCATGACTATTCCGGGATTGTGGGCAGGACTTCAAGATCAAATTTATGCAGAAAATCCTGAACCTTTTCAATATAAAAGTCAGCTTAATCATTATGTTCGACAAGGTGATCTTGATTTAGCCATTAATGATATTCGAGAAGCTTTGAAAAATAAACTTGAACAAGAAATTGACTGGCAAATTAGACCCGGTGATGAAATTGTCTATAGCATTGATGAAGATAAAAGTTTATTAACTATTGATGCTGAACTTGGTGATGAAAAAGAAGAGTTTAGAGTTAGGGCAGAAAATCAAGCAGTTATTGTTCGCTTTTCCAAAGAAAAAGCTCAAAATTTACTTGAAGCCAAGCTAGCTTTTAGTTTACCGCAAGAAAAAGAAATTGTATCTTTTGGTTCAGAAAATATCAGCTATACATTAGATGATTATAATTTAGAAGATGGTACTGCCGAAATTACTGCTAGTTTTAAGGGTTCAGCTAGGGTAAAGGAAAAGCAAAATTTTGTTAATAAAAATCAATTAACAAATTTAAGTGAAGAGCAAATAAAGCAATATTTAAATACTTTTAATGAAATTGAAGATTATCAATTGAAGTTTACTCCAAACTTTTTAAAAAGGTCACCGCACCTTTCTGATCGTGTTGAAATTATAATTGCTGATTAATTAAATTTTAAATAGAATAACAAAAAAGAGCTTTTTTAAGCTCTTTTTTTGATTGAAATAATATATTTTTATTTTTTCTTCAATATTTTCTCGGCCTTCTTTAAACTAAAATTAAAATGCAAAAGATATGAGATCGCCTTAGAAAAAGAAACTGCTTGTTTTAGAGATCTCTGATGAATATTTCTACCGACAGCCACTCCATTTGTGCCGGAAATATTTATTTGTTTATCTACAAAACTTAAATAGTCTAATGGATCTTTTTGTTTACCGCCAACACATAAAACTTTTGTTTTTCCAGCTGCTTTAATTACTTGTTGAAAGTTTTTACCAGCTTTTTCTTGGTTTTTTGCGTTATAGGGGTAGTTTAATTTTACAAAATCAGCTCCTAAACAAGCAGCTACTCCAGCAGCGCCGGCAACTAAATGTATATCACTTTCATTTTTGATTGAAGAATTTCTAGTATAGGCCCAAATTACTGCAATTAAACCCTCTTGATGAGCTTTGTAGATTAGTTGAGCAGCCTCTCTTAACATGATGTGTTCATTTTTTGATCCTAAATAGATAGTGTAGCCAATACCAACTATATTTAATTTGCTTGATTTTTTAAATTCTATAATTTGTTCTATATCATAAAAAGCCCTTGAGAGTGAATCACTTTTATTTTTATCTAAATTGGTTTTGCTATTTATTTTTACTATATAGGGAACTTCTGAATAATCTCTACCATATTGAGAAATTAATCCCAGTTGAGTGGCTAAAACTGCTCCTTTTACCTCTGAGGCAATGTTAAATAAATGAGCGGGGTAGGCATCATCAGAGGAAATATTTTTTCCATAGAAATCATCATTTAGATGTTCAATTTTTTGGTCACCAGCTAAAATAAAAAGTTTACCGGTGTTTAGAGTTGAAAGTTTTAAGTTTTTTAGATATTCTTTCCGTTTGTCTTTTTTAACACTTAAAGGAATGTATTTATTCATATTTTTATTTTAATTTTTTAAAAAATATGTTATTATTTTATTAGTATAAATAATTATAACAAATATGACTAAAAACAACAAACAAGAAAAGAAAAAAACTAAGGAAAAAACAAGAAAATATACAAGCGTTGATGGTATAAGTGATCGTCAGCTTAATATTGGTTTATGGTTTATAGAAAACAGAAAAAAAATTAAGCAAGGATTAATTATTTTTTTAATTGTTTTTACTGCTTCTACCTTATCCTATTCTACTTATCACTTAACTGATTATTTTCTCTATGGACAAAAACATGATCAAAAAATTATGCAAGAAATGTCTCAATCATCTGTGGATTCTGAGTTTATAAGGCAAGTAATGTCTCCAGATAATTTGTTTTTTTCTTTTACTGATGCTTTTTATGTAGATGGTAGATACGATTTTTTAACTAAAATTAAAAACCCTAATCCCAGATATCGAGCTTTCTTTACTTACTGTTTTGAAGAAGTTGACAGACAGCTAGCTTGCGGTGAAAGTTTCATTTTACCCGGCCAAGATAAATATGTTTTGGAGTTAAATGAAGAAATTAGTGGTGGGGTGGGCGCTGTTAATTTTGTTATTAAAGATATTTCATGGCGAAGAATTGATGCTCATATGATTGACGATTGGGAAAGTTATAAAAAAGAAAGATTTCGTTTTCAAGTAAGTGATGTTGATTTCAATATAGCTAATAATAATTATTATTTAGAATTTGCTGTTGCTAATAATTCAAGTTTTAATTTTTATGAAGTCCCTCTGCAAATAATTTTATTAGGTTCACAAGGTGAAATTGGCGCCAATCAATATACAGTAAGAAATTTAAAAAGTGAAGAAAAAACCAGATTATCTATAACTTGGCCAACCGGTACACAAAGAGCCAATCAAATCTTAATTATTCCCGATGTTAATATTTTAGATGAGGATAATTATATGCCTTATTAAATAACTTACTTATGTTAAGTAAAATTAAGTTATATTTAAAAAATCTAGACTGGCTGATGTTCTCATCAGTCATTCTTTTATCAGCCTTTGGATTACTGCAAATCTATGGTATTGCCCTTGGGCAATTAGATAATGATTTTACTAACTTTAATCGCCAGTTAATGTTTTTAGCTATTTCTTTAGTACTATTTTTTATTATTATTTTTGTTGATTGGCGCTGGCTTAAAAGTTTATATTATTATTTTTATTTTCTAGCAATTTTTCTTTTATCTTCGGTTTTGCTTTTTGGTGACACTATTCGTGGTGGTACGCGTTGGTTTAGTATTTACGGCTTTGGTTTTCAACCAGTAGAAATTGTAAAAGTAATTTTAATTATTTTTTTAGCCTCTTGGTTTTCTAATTTGGCTACTAAAGTTAAAACAGCTAAGCATTTAGTTTTTTCTGGACTAGCAACATTGCTTCTAGTAGCCTTAATTATGGCTCAGCCAGATTTTGGTTCCGCTATGATAATTTTGTCAATTTGGTTGGTAGTTGTATTGGTATCCGGATTTAAAAGAAAATATTTTCTTATTATCGGAGCAATTGCTCTTTTGTCGTCTGTTTTTGTTTGGAATTTTGTATTTGCTGACTATCAACAAAATCGTATTTTAGGCTTTATTGACCCGGCCAGAGATGTCAAAGGAACGACTTATAATATTTCTCAAGCGGTAATTGCTTTTGGTTCCGGGGGTTTAATTGGGCAAGGGGTTGGTTTTGGTTCCCAGACTCAGTTAAAATATTTACCGGAATCTCATACTGACTTTATCATCTCAGTAGTCGCTGAGGAATGGGGATTTTTTGGTATTTTAATTGTTTTATCTTTGTTTGCCTTATTTTTTTACCGCGGTCTTTCTGCACTGGAAAAAGTTAATAATGATTTTGGAACTTATTTTATAGTTAGTGCTTTGGCCTTGATTTTTATTCAAATGTTTATTATCATTGGAATGAATATAGGTATTATGCCAGTAGTCGGATTAGCTCTACCTTTTATGAGTTATGGAGGTAGCTCACTAGTCTCACTTTTTATCTTAATGGCCATAATGCAAAATATTATTATTAAATCTAAAATTAACTATTAAGCAAAATTTTATGAGTATTATTTTAAAAGCTGAAAAAAGAGATCCTCAGCAAAAACTAGATCCTAATTTTTACATTCCCGCTATTTTATATGGCAATAATGTAGAAAATTCCAATTTATATCTTAAAAAGCCAGATTTTGATAAAGTCTGGGATAAAGCTGGTGAATCAAATTTGATTGATTTAAAATTTAATGAAAGTGATACTAAAGTTTTAATTAAAGATGTGCAATATCATCCAATTAAACATATTCCTATTCATGTAGATTTTTATCAAGTAAATATGAAAAAAGAAATTAATACCGAAATTCCTTTAGAGTTTGTGGGTGAATCCAAAGCGGTTAAAGAATTAGGTGGTTTATTAATGAAATACACTGATTCTGTGGAAGTTAAGTGTTTACCAGGTGATTTAATTGATCATATTGATGTTGATGTTAGTAGTTTAGAAACTTTTGAAGATTCAATTCATATTAAAGATTTAAATTTACCTAAGTCTATGGAACTTCTAGAAGATCCAGAAGAAATTGTTGTTAATGTAATTCCACCAAAGACAGATGATGAAATTGCTAAAGAAGAAGAAGAAGAAAAAATTGAAGCTGAAAAAGCTCAAGAAATAATTGATGAGAAAAAGGACGAAAAAGATGAAGAACAAGAAAAATCTGATGATAATGAAGAGAAAAAAGATGAAGAAAAATAAGTTAATAAAAAGCTTAAATATAAAAGAGAGAGTACTGATTTTGCTCTCTCTTTTTTTGCTAATTTTACTTTTTTTAATAATTTATTTTAATAGCTTTTCTACTAAAGCAATTATAGAAGAAGAGGTAGGTGAAATTGAATTTGTAGAAATTGAAAATGAAACTGAAAGTGAAAAAAAAGAAGATTTAAGTACTAATTATTTAGATACTCAATTAATTGCTGTAATTTTAGGCAATGAACCAAGATATCGACCGACAAACAACCTCTCTGAGGCTTCGCTTGTTTATGAGCTTCCCACTGAAGGGGGGACATCTCGATTTCTGGGACTTTTTCCTCTAGAAGCGAATTTAGATAAAGTTGGCTCCGTTAGAAGCGCTCGACCTTATTTTGTTGATCTAGCTAATGATAATTCAGCTCTTTTGGTGCATTGTGGTGGCAGTCCTCAAGCTTTAGCGCAAATTGCTAGTCAGAGACTGACTACTTTAAATGAATTTTATAATGCAAAATACTTTTGGCGTGATAGTAATTATTTGTCTCCGCATAATATTATGATAAGTAGTGATTTGTGGCAAGAATTTGTAAAAGAAAAAGAGTTTGCATTTGAAGAAAAAAATAATTGGAAATTTGTAAGCTCAAGTGAGTTTAGTGGAAATGATGAGCTCAGACATGATGAAGTATTAATTTACTATAGTAAAAATTACCAAACTAATTGGAAATATAATGAAGAAGAAAAATATTATTACAATCCTAACCAAGACTTTAAAGCTAGTAATTTAATTATGCATTATAATTCTAGTCGTGTTTTAGATGAACTTTTACGTCTAGAGTTAAATATTTTAGGCCAGGGAAACGCAATTGTTTGTCAGTTGGGAAATTGTAAAGAAGCTAGTTGGGAAAAAAGCAGTCGTGAGGAAAAAATGACTTATTATATAGATGATGAGGAATTAACTTTTATAGACGGTCCAACTTGGATTTCCTATATTAGTGCTGGTGCTAGAGTTGATTATTGAGATTAATGCTTATAAATCTTAGCTTTTTTCGCAAATCATAATGCTTAAATATCTCTGATTTTGGCCAATTATATTTAATAATTTTTTCTAATTTATTTTTTTGAGCCGGATCAATTTCCAAAAAGAGTTTTATATATTTAATTTTTTTAAACTTTTTTAAATCAGTAAATAAGCGACGATAAATATCTAGTCCGTCTTTTCCTCCATAAAGAGCTATTTTTGGCTCTTTTTTTAAATTTGGATTTTTAATTTGTATATCATCTAAATATGGCAAATTAGCAGTAATAATTAAATAATTGGAGTTTAAATTTATTTTTTCCAGTAAATCGGAGTGGATAAATTTAATTTTTTTACTTAATTTAAAATTTATAGCATTTTCTTTGGCCAACTCAAGGCTAGTTTTGGAAATATCGGAGGCAAAAAACTGATAATTTTTATAATCTTTTAAAATATGAGCAAGATTTAATATTATCGCCCCTGATCCTGTGCCGATATCCAGGAAATTAATTTTTTTATTTTTTAAATTTTGATATTGATTTAATACTAAATCAATTATTAATTCAGTTTCTGGGCGAGGGATTAATACCTGGGAATTAACTTTTAATTTAAGTTTATAGAAATCTTGGTAATTTAGTAAATAGGGAAGAGGCCATCCATTTTGATACTTTTGATATAAAAGCTCTATTGTTTTAACTTGTTTTTTAGTTAATTTTTTCTCTTGGTTGGCAATTAAAAAAGCGCTATTTTTTTGTAAAATATCGGTTAGTATTTGTTTTTTTTCTTCATTATTTGATTTTAGGTAATTAGCAATTTTCATATTAACTTAACTCCTCTTTTAAATTATTAATTAGTGGTTCAAGATTGCCCTCCAGGATTGAGTCAATACTGTGCCATGATTTTTGGATGCGATGATCGGTAATTCTATCTTGCGGGAAGTTATAGGTTCTGATTTTATCACTACGATCGCCTTCACCAATTTGTTTTTTTCTAGTTTCTGATTCTTGTGAAATTCTTTCTTCTTCTTCTTTAGCTAAAAGTCGTGAACGCAGGATTTGCATAGCTTTATCTTTATTTTGATGTTGGGATTTTTGATCTTGACAGGATACC
Source organism: Candidatus Falkowiibacteriota bacterium (assembly GCA_003554785.1). Classification (GTDB taxonomy): domain Bacteria; phylum Patescibacteriota; class Patescibacteriia; order Patescibacteriales; family UBA12465; genus PWHG01. The sequence continues at coordinate 12,420 of PWHG01000056.1, read as the reverse complement.
GTGGTGCCAGTTGGTAAATGAGTAATACGAATTGCTGATTGAGTAGTATTTACACTTTGACCACCAGGACCGCTAGAGCAGAAAGAATCAATTCTCAAGTCATTGTTGTTAATAGAAACATCAATTTCTTTAGCTTCAGGTAGAACTATTACAGTAGCGGTGGAAGTATGAACCCGACCTTGTTTTTCAGTTTCCGGAATTCTTTGTACTCGGTGAGTACCGGCTTCATATTTTAAATCACCATATGCACCATCACCTTTTACCATGAAAATTATTTCCTTATAACCTCCAACGCCGATAAAATTTTGATTAATTGTTTCAGTTTGCCAATTATATTTTTCACAAAATTTTAGATACATTTTAGCTAAATCAGCAGCAAAAATTGCTCCTTCATCCCCACCGGCGCCAGCTCTAATTTCAACAATAGCATTTCTTTTGTCGTTAGGGTTTTTAGGGTTAATTTCCTCTTTTAATTGATTTTTGAGTTTCTCTAGTGTTTCTTCAATATTTTGATTATCTTCTTGAGCCATTTTTTTAATCTCTTCTTCCTTTTCTTGTTTGATGATATTTAGATTATTGCTATAATTTTCTTCTAATTTTTCAATTTCGTTAATTAAATCAATAGTTTTCTTTAAACTAGCATGCTCTTGAGCAACCTTGGCGATTTCTTGAGGATTGTTAGTGATTTTGGGATCAACCAACTTTTTTTCTAAATTATTAAATTTTTCTTTAATCTCTTTGTACATATTGACAAATTTATAAATTAATACTAAAATCGTTTTAGTTCTTATTAACCTTATTGGGTTGGGATAATATAATTAAAGTATTTTTAAGACTCCTGTTTTTTTATACTTTAATTTTCCCAACCCTTTTTTTATATAAAAAAAGTAATCTCTTTTTAATTATAGCACAAAATGCTAAATTAATATTTAGATTACTTAAAAATAAGTTATTTATTTTTTATTTAGCTTAACTTGAGATATTTTTTTAATATCCTTAGTTTTTACCACTACTTCTTTTTTATCCTTTTTTTCGTCTCTTTTGGCACGTTTAGCTTTTTTGCCTTTTCTTTCTTGAGAAGTTTTATCCTTAGCAGATAATTTTGAAGTATATTTCTCAACCCGGCGAGCACTATCAACTAGTTTTTGCTTACCAGTATAGAAAGGGTGACATTGAGAACAAAGCTCAACCTTAATTTCTTTTTCAGTAGAGCCGGTAGTAAAGCTAAAACCACAGGCGCAGATGACTTTTGCCTTCTCATTATAAGTAGGGTGAATATCCTTTTTCATATATTTTTCTATTAATTTTAACGATTTTATCCTAACATAGCTTTAAAAATTAATCAATACTTGGTATAATTATTTTTATGAATAAGGTAAAAGATATTGCCAAAAATACATCATACTTAACATTAGCTTTAGTTATTCAAAAGCTAATTTCTTTTAGTTATTTTATTATTTTAGCTCGTTATTTAGGAATGGAGATTTTAGGGCAATACTATACTGCTGTGGCTTTTACTACAATTTTAGCTTTAGTGATAGATTTAGGCTTTGCTAATATTTTAATCAGGGAAGTAGCCAAAGACCAGCAAAAAACCAATACCTGGCTTAGACCAATTATTGGCTTAAAATTAATTTTAAGCCTTGTGGCGGCAATTATAGCCTATTTATTTGCAATCTTAGCTGGTTATGACACATTAGTCCTAAATTTAATCGCCATTTCCTTTTTTTCCATGATTTTTGACTCATTTACCAATACTTTCTTTTCAGTTATTCGTGGTTTTCATAATCTAAAATTTGAGAGTATTGGAGCTATAGGTTTTCAGCTTATTGTATTTATATTTGGACTGAGTTTAATGCGAGCTGGATATAGTGCTTTATGGATTATGTCAGTGATGGCTTTTGCTGCTTTGGTTAATTTTATTTTTTCAAGTTTAGTAGCTCGATTTAAATTCAAATTAAACATCCTACCGCAATTTAACTATCCTATATCTAGAAAAATATTAATAATTAGCTGGCCTTTTGCTCTATACAATATTTTGCAAAGAATTTATTTTTATCTTGACTCCTTGCTACTTGGATTTTTAGCTAACTATGTTCAAGTTGGTCTTTATCAAATTGCCTTTAAAATAGTGTTTGCTCTGCAATTTTTACCCCTGGCTTTTATTGCCTCGCTTTATCCAGCCATGAGTGCTTATTGGAAAAAAAATAGAGAACAACTCTTAATTACGTTTAAAAGGGCCATTAATTATTTAATTATAATATCACTGCCAATTATTTTTGGAGTGATTGCAATTGCTCCTGATGTAGTAGTCTTAATGAATGCAGAGCGGGAAGCTGTTTGGCCACTTAGGATAATAATGTTGTCACTGTTTTTTATTTTCCTAAACTTTCCTGTTGGCTCACTGCTTAATGCTTGTGATCGTCAAAAAAGAAATACATTAAATATGGGGATAATAACAGCCACAAGTGTTATTTTAAATTTAATTTTAATTCCAATCTTTCAGGCAGTCGGAGCTAGTATTACGGTTTTACTAACCAATGCTTTTTTGTTAATATTAGGATTGCGTGCTTGTCGAAAAATAATAGATTATCGCTTTAGAGATTCAGCTAAAATTTTATTTAAATCATTGTTTACTGCCTTATTGATGGCAATACTAGTTTATAGTTCAGAAAATTATATTAATTTATATATATCAGTTGTTTTAGGCGGAATTTTTTACTTTTTCTTTTTATTCCTTATCGGGGGCTTTCAAAAACAAGATATTTACTCAATCTTACAATCATTTAAAAAACAAAAATCATGAAGTATTTGCTATTTACATTAGAATATCCTCCTACTATTGGTGGTGTTGGTAATTATTATGCTAATTTAGTTAAGCATTGGCCTGATAAAGACAGTATTGATGTCTATGATATTTCAAAAGACAAAGAAATCCCTAAAACTAACTTTAAAGCCTGGCCTAAAATTGTAAAAAGATTAAATAAAAAAGTGAAAGAAGATAATATAAACCATATTATAGTTGGCCATATATTACCACTTGGAACAGCAACATTTTTAGCTAGTTTTTTCTCAAAATTTAGTTATTCAGTGAGTTTGCATGGCCTTGATTATTCAATAGCTACAAAAAAGTGCTATAAAAAATTATTATCTTTTGCTATACTAAAACGAGCTAAAAAAATTATTTGCGCTAATTCATTTCTAGCTAAGAAACTATTAGATGATTTTCCTCAATTTAAAGACAAGTTAGTAATTAGCAATCCCGGCGCTGAAGTTTTAGCAGTGGATGAAAATGTAAAAAAGCAATTAATTGATAAATATAAACTAGCAGGTAAAAAGATTATTTTTTCCATGGGAAGACTAGTTCAGCGCAAAGGTTTTGATTATAGTATTTTAGCTCTTAGTCAATTAAAGAAGCAAAATTACGACTTATATAAAAACACAATTTATCTAATAGCTGGTACCGGACCGGATGAAGATAATATTAAAAAATTAGCCAAAGAAAATGAAGTTTTGGAAAATACTATTTTTTTAGGCAATCTGAGTCCATTAGGGCAGGAAAAGTTTGCTTTTTATAGCTTATGTGATGTTTTTTTGATGCCAGCTAGACAAATTGATCATGATTTTGAAGGTTTTGGAATTGTTTATTTAGAAGCTAATCTTTTTAAAAAACCAGTAGTAGCAGGGAACTCTGGTGGAGTTTCTGATGCTGTCTCTGATAATTTAAATGGATTACTGATTAAGCCAGAAAGTATTTCTGAGATTAAAGAAGCGCTGGAGAAAATATTAAGTAACGATAAATTAGCCAATGATTTGGGTGAAAAAGGCTACTTACGCGCAAAAGAAAAATTTAATTGGAAATATTTAGCTAAAAATTTAAAAAATAATTTATGATTTCAGTAATTATCCCAATTTATAATCAAGCAAGTAAACTTGAAAAAACTTTAGAAAGTTTAGAAAAACAAACTACCCAAAACTTTGAAGTAATTTTGGTAAATGACGGTTCAAACGATCAACCTGACAAGGTATTTGCAAATTTTAGCAAAAGATCTAAGGCTAAAGGTAATTTACTTTATTTTAAGCAAGAAAACAAAGGAGCCCCAGCTGCCCGTAATTTTGGTTTTAAAAAATCCAGTGCTGAGTTTATATTTTTTTGTGACGCAGACGCAATTTTAAAACCCCAGGCTCTACAAACCCTAAAAGATACTCTTGAGTTTAATACTAATGCCAGTTTTGCCTATTGTGATTTTAAATGGGGAAGAAAAACTTTTAAAACCGGTAAATTTTCTGTTTCGCGTTTAAAAAAAGAACCCTATATTCACACTATGTCACTAATTCGCAGTCGTGACTTTTCTGGTTTTAGCTTTGATGAAAAACTTAAAAAGTTTCAAGATTGGGATCTGTGGCTTAGTATGTCTTCAGCTGGTAAATTTTGTGTTTATGTTGAAGAAATTTTGTTTACAGTAATTCCTGGTGGTCATATTAGTGCTTGGTTGCCATCATTTGCTTATAAATATTTGCCTTGGCTGCCACTGGTTAAAAAATATAATAAAGCTAAAGAAATAATTTTAGAAAAACATGACTTGGTTTAAAAAAAATTTTCCTGAAAAAAAAGTTAGAATTAGAATTTTTATCTTACTAGCGATATTAGTATTAATTTTTTTATTTTCTTCTATAAATAATAATGACAATAATAATGTAATGCTAAGAGCTAATGATTGTTTGTTTAAGGTAGAAATTGCTGATAATATTGTAAGTCGTTATCAAGGGTTAAGTAATCGCGAGTCTCTATGCTCTGATTGCGGTATGCTTTTTTTGTTTTCTGAAAAAAAACATCAAAATTTTGTTATGCGTAACATGAATTTTCCTATTGATATAATATTTATTGCCAATAAAGAAATTGTAGATATTCATATAAATGCCAAACCAGAAGGGAAGAATTATCAAGAAATGTACTCAAGTGACAGAAAGGCTGATGCAGTATTAGAAATTAATGCTAGTAAATCAAGAGAATGTGGTTTAAACCCTGGAGATATAATTACTTGGAGTCAATAAGTATGAATAAATTTTTTTCACAAATTAATTGGCCTTTAGTTTTAGGAGCGATAGTTATATTTGAATTACTTTCCTTTCTGGCTTTCTTTTTTACTGATTTAAACTATATTTTTCTTATTTTAACATTTATAGCTACTGCTATAATAGCTTGGCGGTCACTTGAGTGGGGCATACTTCTTATTTTAATTGAATTAATTATTGGCTCTCATGGCCACATGTTTTCAATTGATATATTGTCTTTTTCCTTATCAGTTCGCATGAGTATTTGGTTAGCAGTTATGTTAGTCTTTTTTGTAAAATTAATAATTCAAAGACAATCTTTGATTGCTATAATTAAGAAAATTCCATACTTAAAATTTTATATACTTTTAGCCTTTTTTATTGCTTTTTCACTTATTAATGCTTTTTTTCTTGGAAATGATTTATCAAATATTTTAGCTAATTTTAATACTTGGCTATTTTTCCTACTCATTTTACCTATTTCCTATGTTTACTGTGTCAAGGATAAGCAAAGACTTGAAAGACTTAAAAGTATTTTCTTTTTAGCTACTCTTTGGCTAAGTCTTAAAACTTTATTTTTAGTAGTCTTTTTTTCATATGATATAGCGATTTTACCTGACCTTTACCGTTGGTTAAGAGTTACTGGAGTAGCTGAGGTTACCACTATGGCCGATACTTGGCCAAGAATATTTCTGCAATCGCATATCTTTTCTTCTATTGCTTTTTTAATACTAGTTTTTAAACGTGATTTTGCCAGTAGATGGAATATAAAAGAAATGTTATTTGCCGCTGTTTTTCTATCAACAGTAATAATTAGTTTTTCACGAACTTTTTGGTTATCAATGATTATAGTATTTATTCTTTTTTCAGCCTTTACTTTGATTAAAACTAAAAAATTAAAGAAAATAAAACACTGGTTTTTAAAAATATTTTTAATTGTTATTTTGTCATTTTCTTTTATATATTTAGCCAATAATATCTTATTCTTATCTAGCACCAGTCAGTTTTCTTTGCGAAATATTCGTGATAGAGCTAGTTATCAGGAAGACGAGGCCGCTGTAGCTTCTCGTTGGTCACTTTTACCGGTATTAATTGATGATATAATGAAAAAACCTATACTAGGGCATGGTTTTGGTGCTACTGTGCTTTATGAGAGCTCTGATCCAAGAGTTTTGCAATTTCATGAAGATGGATGGTATGAAACCTACGCTTTTGAATGGGGCTACCTTGATTTATGGCATAAACTGGGGTTACTTGGCTTAATTGCTTATCTTAGTTTTCTGCTTTCTTTACTCTTTTATTCCTTTAAATATCGTTTTCAATATTTTTTAACTCCAGCTTTATTATTTTTAGTCATAGTTCATTTTTTTACTCCCTATTTAAACCACCCATTAGGAATTATGATTATCCTTCTTATCTCTTGCCTTCTTGTTAAAGATAAGCTATTATAATTTTAATATAATTAATTTTTAACCACTATAATTATGTCTGAACAAATAATTAGCCCAGAAGGCTATCAAAAACTTAAAAAAGAGCTTGAGTATTTATCTACTACCAAGCGCAAGGAAATCGCGGAAAGAATTGAAAAAGCTAAAGAATTAGGCGATTTAAGTGAAAATGCCGAATACAGTGAAGCCAAGGACGCGCAAGCCTTAAATGAAGGCAGGGTCTTAGAGTTAACCAATACTCTAAAGAATGTAACAGTGGTAGATAATAAAAATGGTAAAAATGAAGTTTCTATGGGTTCAACTATTACAGTTAAAGCCAACGGCAAAGAAAGAACTTATAAAATCGTATCTTTCAATGAAGCCGATCCAATAAACGGATTAATCTCCAATGAATCACCAATTGGTTTAGCCTTTTTGGGTAAGAAAAAAGGAGAAGAGGTAACTGTACAAACACCAAAAGGGGAAACAAAGTTTAAAATTTTGAAAATATCATAAATCAAAAATCTATGACTAAAGAAAATAATCCTTTAAGTGAAAGACAGGAAAGGATTAATAAATTAAAAAAACTTCAAGATTTAGGCATCAATCCATATCCAGCTAAAAGTCAGCGGGACATGAAAATAGCAGATTTTTTAAGTAGTTTTGAAAAACTAGCAGTTAATCAAGACACATATTTTTTAGTTGGTCGTTTGCAGTCTATTCGCTCACATGGAAACTTAAGTTTTGCAAATTTAAAAGATGACTCAGAAAATATTCAATTAGTTTTATCAAAAAAAGAACTTGGTGATACTTATAAGCAGTTTATCAAACTAATTGATATTGGTGATTTTATAGAAGTAAAGGGAAGTGCTTTTTTAACCAATAAAGGAGAAAGAAGCCTGCTAGTTAAAAGCTACAAAATTATTTCCAAGGCTATTAGACCACTGCCTGACTCCTGGTATGGTTTTAAAGATGAAGAAGAACGCTATCGTCGTCGTTATTTAGATATTTTAGCCAACAATGAAGTAAAAGACATGATAAAAAAGAGAGCTAAATTTTGGCAAGCCACTCGTAATTTTTTAGTCCAAAAAGGTTTTCTTGAAGTAGAATCCCCAATTTTAGAAACAAGTCCTGGTGGAGCTGACGCTAAACCTTTTGTAACTCATCACAACGCCTTAGATATTCCAGTATATCTTAGAATCTCAACCGGTGAGCTTTGGCAGAAAAAATTAATGATTGCTGGTTTTGAAAAGACTTTTGAAATTGGTCGCCAATTTAGAAATGAAGGCATGGACGCTGATCACCTTCAAGACTACAGTCAAATGGAATTTTATCTTGCCTATGCTGATTATAAAAAGGGAATGGAGTTAGTAGTTGAACTATTTCGCTATATTGCCAAGGAAACCTTTGGTACAACTGAATTTAATATTAAAGACTTTAAAGTAGACTTAAATGATGATTGGCAAGAATATGACTATCGACAAACCGTACTAGACTACACTGGTATTGATGTTTTAGACACCACTGAAAAAGAGATTAGAAAAAAATTAGATGAATTAGGTGTTAACTACGACAAAGAGGGCTTTAATTTGACCCGCGCCATTGATAATTTATGGAAATATTGTCGCAAAAAAATTGCTGGACCAGGATTTTTAGTAAATACGCCACTAATAGTTTCACCACTAGCTAAGAAAAATGATAAAAATCCACTCCTAGCCCAAAGATTTCAACCAATTATTGCCGGCTCAGAGCTTGGCAACGGCTATAGTGAGTTAAATAACCCAATAGATCAAGAAACTCGCTTCAAAGAGCAAGAAAAACTAAGGGAAGCTGGTGATGAAGAGGCTCAGAGACACGACAAAGACTTTATTGAAGCTCTGGAGTATGGCATGCCACCAACTTGTGGCTTTGGTTTCTCTGAACGTCTTTTTAGCTATTTAATGAATAAAACTAGTCGTGAGTGTCAGATATTTCCTCTCATGAGACCTAAAGATGATAAATAATACCTATTATTTATCTTCTTCGGGGATCGTCTAATGGTAGGACACCTGGTTCTGGTCCAGGCGATCGGGGTTCAAATCCCTGTCCCCGAGCAAACCTTAAAAACATCTGTATTTACAGGTGTTTTTGTGTATGATTTGTCTAGAATTCTTGTTGGGTTATTAGGACTTATGTTATAATTAAATTATACAATAATTAATTCAATATGAATCATAAAAATATAAAAAATTTAGATTATTTAATAGTTTTATGTCCTGAAATTAACCCAAAAGATAAAGAAAAGATTCTCAATGAATTAAATATTTAATTTATGATAAATGAAGGAACTCTCTTAACATTACTTTTAGTTTTAATTTTGGGACTAGTGATTCCTGAGTTATTTAAAAGATCTAGGATCCCATTTTTAAGCGTTATCATATTAGCTGGTGCTTTATTTGGTCCTTATGGACTAAATTACGTACAAGCTGATGAAACTATTAGCTTTTTTGGATTTTTAGGTATGGCATTTTTGATGTTTATGGCTGGACTGGAAACTGATATCTCGCAAATTTATAAAGAAAAGAAAAAGATTTTTATAATGGCGGCTATAAATTCAGTTATACCTTTTTTAGTTGGAGTCTCAATTGTAAGACTATTTGGCTATGATTGGTTAACTAGTATTTTAATTGGTGTCATTTTTATTTCTTCATCTGTAGCAATTATTGTTTCATCACTTAAAGAAAATAAATCGATCTCTAAAGATGTTTCTCGTCTTATATTATCGTCGGTTATGGTGGCAGATATTTTAAGTTTAGTCGCTCTTGGTTTAATATTTCAAACCAGTAGTAAAATTACTTTTTTACCTCTACCACTTTACTTTATTGTACTAGTTCTTTCTATATTTTTACTATTAAAATATATTCCTATAATCTCTAAAAATTTAATTAAAAAAAGATTTTTTTATGACTATGGTTATGAAAGAAGATTGCGTTTTGTGATTATAGTTTTAGTAGCAGTTTTAGCTTATTTTTCCTTTCTCGGTACCCATCCAATTATTGCATCATTCTTAGCCGGTTTATCTTTATCAGGAGCAATTATTTATGAAAAGTCTGAGATTTTAAAATCTAAAATTCATGCTATCTCATATGGTTTATTTATTCCAATCTTCTTTTTTGTAGTTGGTATGGATCTTGATTTATCAAGTTTTAAAAGTTTTGATATAAAAAATTTGTTGATGTTATCGATTATATTGGGGCTTATTTTATCTAAAATATTTAGCGGCTATATTGCTGGTAGATTAGTGAAATTATCTAAAAAAAATTCAGCTCTTTTTGGTTCAATTTCAATTACTCAACTTACTACCACCTTAGCAGTGACCTATACGGCTTCAGCTGGTGGACTGCTTGACTCAATTTTAGTAAGTTCTATAATTATATTAGCAATTATTACTACAATATTGGGTCCAATATTGTCTTCATATATTAGTAAATTTAACAATTAAACCTATGTTAATATTATTTAAATGGTTAATTTCAGCTTTAGCAATACTTTTAGCAGCTTACTTTATCCCTGGTATTACAGTTGGTGGCTTATGGATAGCTTTAATTTTAGTAGTAGTTTTAGGATTGCTCAATATCACTATTAGGCCAATTTTGATTCTTTTAACACTGCCGATTAATATCTTAACTTTTGGTCTATTTGCTTTTGTTATAAACGCCTTGATTATCTGGTTTACAGCTACTTTTATTCAAGATTTTTTTGTAGAAGGGTTTTTAAGTGCTCTACTTTTTAGTTTAGTACTATCTCTTATTCAAGCGGTATTTGATATGATATTAAATAAGGTATTTAAAAAAAGCCGTCATTAATTTGACGGCTTTGACTATTAAAATAAGGATAGTTGATCAGGATCGTAATGATCCTTTTTTTTGTTGTAAATTATTCTATCCATTTTGTTTAAAGAACTAAAATTTGAAAAGAACTTAATCTTTTCAGATTCTATTTCCATGATTAGGTAATATACTAAACCTTGACTAAATCTCCCGGTACGTCCAGCTCTTTGCGTTTGTGAAACTGGAGTACTAGGCAGGGAATAGTTAATTACAAAATCAAAGCTAGGGACACTTAAACCTTCTTCAACAACTGAAGTGGCTAATACAAAGTCAATTTCTTTGTCCTTGACGGCTTTTATAACCGCTTGTTGTTTTTTGGTTGATTTACCTTGCCCACCAAACAAACAAGCTGATTTTAATCCATTTAGACTTAAAAATTTTTCAATGTAGCTAGCTACTTCTTTGTTGCTAAAAAAGATTAGACCTTGATTGTTTTTGGCCTTTTCTTTTTTTAGTATCTCTAAGAGTTCAATCACTTTAGGATGCTTATACAAAATTTCTTTAGTGATTTTTATCAGTTCTTTTATCTGTTTAGATGCAAGAAGGTAGTTACCAGATTTGGTATTTTGTTTTTTTAACTTCTCAATATACATCAAAAAGTTATAATAAGACTCAGTTAAAACCAGGCTTTCTAGGTGGCTAATTTTGTAATATTTTGCCAAAATCATTTTAGCCTGATAAAAATTAGCGCTAGAAATTTTGTCGCTTTTTTCTTTTATTTTGTTAAATAACGACATAGGAATAAAATCATCAATTTTTTCAATCTCTGATTTTTTTAGCAAACTCTCATAATTAGCTAAATGTTTTATCTCCAAAATATTATCCTGTTTTAATTTAGACATCAAAGCATTGATTTGCATTATGTCTTTGTTTAAAGGAATAAAAATTGGAGCATTGCTTTTTTCCGGCGTATTAATTTCTGCCTGTTGCCAATCCTTTATATTCAAATTTTTTGATATTTTGGCAATTGCTTCTTGATTTTTTCCCGGAGAAGCGCTCATAGTAATTATTCGCTTATTTAAGAAAGCAAATCTCTGAGCAATTTCTACATAAGGATAATTTTTACTAGCCTTATGACACTCATCAATAATTACAAGATCAAAATCGGAAAAATCAACTAAGGATTTTTTGCTATCTGCTAAAAATACATGAGGAGTAGCAAATACCAGATTTTTTTCCGGGTCTTTCCAATTTCTCTTTTTGATTGGATTATCACCAACAATTACTTTTGAGTCATTTTTTCCAGTTACTTGTTGGTAAAAATCATGATGCTGACGAGATAAGATTCTTGTTGGTGCCAAAAAAAGTGTTCTTTTTAAAAGAGCGTCAATACAATAGAAAGCGACAATGGTTTTTCCAGAGCCCGTTTGAGCAACAAAGCCAATATTTTGACTGTTTATTTTGTCTAAAATATCCTTAGCGGCTTTTTGCCATTGAGGGATTTTTGCTTCATGGTCTTTGAAACCATGAAAAGGGAATCGGTTGCTTAAAAAATACTGTTTTTCATCCATGACTGATATATTTAGTTGTTAATGTTCATTTTTGCTTATATTATGACAAATTCCTGTTTTTGTCAATTTTATTATTTTTTATAATAATGGTATAATAAAAGAGATTTTAAAATATTTTTATGAAAAAAATTACTTCAATTCTAATTTTAATAATTACTCTTTCTTTATCTGCCTGTGGCAGTGAAATGGTTATAGGTATCAAGAAGCAGAGTGTCTAAACAATGATCGAAGTGATTACAAAATAATAGTTGATCATGGTTTAGCCTCAAGTGGCATTGACCCTGAAAAAGGCTTAGTTGACAATCAATTAGTAACTAGAAGTTTTGAGTTTACTGGCGGAGTCTATGGTCAAATAATTTGCCAAGAACATTTTTCTGAAAATTTAAAATTAGATGCAGAACATTATTTATGTTTTCATAATCTAGATGGCAACCAGACTATTACTATGGGAATTGGTAAAAGTTTTGGCACTTATGGTCGTTGGTTTGAAGCTGACTTAATTATTGAAGAAGAAACAAATTATACTGAAAATGATTATATTAAAACCTTGGAAAAATT
>PWHG01000002.1 GCA_003554785.1 Candidatus Falkowiibacteriota bacterium | reverse complement strand
CAATGTGTACCGTGCCGAGAGGGAACATATCGTTTAAATGAAATGATGTTGAAAAATCATTTTAAAAATAAAGATCTCTCAGATTTAGTTTATACCTTAAAATTTAGTAGTTTCTGTGCTTTTGGTAAATCATTGGCTGATGTTTTACATAATTTTTTTGTTAATATTTATCCATTAATTTACAGACAATCTAAAATTGTGATTGAAACTAAGAAAAAAAATTAAATTTATGCCATATTTTTATTTAAATAATAAAAAAGTAAAATATAAAAAAGGCGAAACAGTTTTGCAAGTTGCTAAAAAAGAGGGAATTGATATACCTAATTTATGCCATCACCCTGATTTGTCAATTAGAGCAGTTTGTCGCGTTTGTTTAGTGGAAATTAAGGGCAGAAAAGATTTAGTCACTGCCTGTTCAACTGAAATTGAACCAGATATGGAAGTAAAAACTAATTCTAAAGCAGTAAAAAAAGCTAGAGCGACTAATTTAGAGTTAATTTTTGCTACTCACAGGGAAGAGTGTCGTGATTGTGTTCTTTTAAATGATTGTCCATTGCTTAAATATGCCAAAAAATATAAATTATCAATTGGCCGATTTATTGATAGAAAAAATAAGCGACCTGTATATAATTTTTCCAATTCAGTTGAGGTTGATGGCACTCAATGCATAGACTGTGGAAGCTGTATTGAAGCTTGCACTAATTTACAAAAAATTGATTGCCTACAATTTACAAACAAAGGCTACAAACAAGAGTTAAAACCCAAAAAACAAAATCCTTGTATATATTGTGGCCAATGCGCACTTCATTGTCCGGTATTTTCTGCTCAAGAGCAAACCAATTGGCAAGAAATAGAAAGTATATTAAATAAAAAAGAAAACAATAAAAGTAATAAAATTCTAGTGGCTCAAATTGCGCCTTCAGTTAGAGCTAGTTTAAGTGAAGCCTTTGGCCAAAAAAGTGGTAAAATTAGTGTTAAACAAATTGCCAGTGCCTTAAAAAAGCTTGGTTTTGATTATGTTTTTGATGTCAATTTTGCAGCTGATATTACCACTCTTGTAGAAGGAGAAGAACTGCTTGAAAGATTAACTCATAAAAACTCTATACTGCCAATGATGACATCATGTTGTCCTGCTTGGGTGCGCTATGTTGAGGTCTATCAACCTCAGTTAATTCCTCATTTAACCACTTCACGATCACCGCAAATTCATGGCGGAGCGGTAATTAAGCAATATTTTTCAAAACTTAAAAATATAAAAGCAAAGGATATTGAAATTGTTTCAATTATGCCCTGTACTGCTAAAAAACATGAAGCTAAAAGGGAAGAGTTAAAAATAAAAGGCTTAAAACCGGTTGATTTAGTTTTAACTATCAGAGAGTTTACTTTTCTTCTGCAAAGAAACAATATTGATCCCACAAAACTCAAAGAAGTACCACTGGATGACCCTCTAGCTAAGCATAGCGGCTCAGCAGCTATATATGGCGGTTCCGGTGGTGTAATGGAATCAGCTCTTAGATCAGTTGCTAGCAAAAAGCAAAATCTAAATTTCAAAGCAGTAAGAGGACAAAAGGGGATAAAAGAAGCCAGTTTTAAAATTAAAGGAAAAAATCTACAAGTAGCAGTAGTAAGCGGAATTGGAAACATTGAAAATCTCTTGAAAAACCTAAAGAAATATGATTATATTGAAGTCATGGCTTGCCCAGGTGGATGCATTGGCGGTGGCGGTCAAGTAATACCAACTACAAAAGAAATTATAAAAAAAAGACAAGCTAGTTTGTATAAACTTGAAGATAAATCATTATTTAAAAGAGCAAATGAAAACAAACAAGTCAAAGAAGTAAAAAAATGGTTTAAAGAAAATAATTTAGAAAAAAGCAGTTTGCATACAAAATATAGAAAAGCCAAGTAATTGAAATGTACAAAATTAATGTACAATAATAAAAATATGCTAGAGATTCCAAAACATATTATTGATATTTTACGAACTTTTGATAAGTCCGGTTTTAGTGTTGAGCTGGTGGGTGGATCAGTGCGTAATTTATTAATGAATCAAATTCCTTCAGATTATGATTTAACCACCAACGCCCAACCTGAGCAAATACTTAAACTATTACCAAACTCTAAATACAATAATGATTTTGGCACCGTTATTTTACCTATAAAAGATAAAGATGATAAAGTATTATCAGTTGTTGAAATTACTACATATCGCAGTGAAACTGGCTACAGTGATCATCGGCATCCAGGGAGTGTAAAGTTTGAAACTGATATTAAGGCTGATCTAAGAAGACGAGATTTTACAGTTAACGCTATGGCTCTTAGACTTTTAGCTAAAGACGAAAAACAAGATGGTGTATATCAATTTGGCAAATATAGTTTTTTGTTAATTGATCTCTTTAAAGGTAAAAAAGATATAAAAGAAAAAATTGTCCGTGCTGTAGGTGAACCAGAATTTCGTTTTAAGGAAGATGCTCTGCGTATGCTAAGGGCAGTTCGTTTTTGTGTACAGCTTGATTTTGAGCTTGAGCCCAAAACTGCTCGGGCAATAACTAAGTTAGCGGCTTCAATTAAATTCATTGCCAATGAGCGAATTAGAGATGAATTGGTTAAAATACTTTCATCAAAAAAACCCGATGTTGGTATTGAACTGCTATTTTCGTTAAAATTACTAAATTATATTATCCCCGAGTTAATTGCTGGTGATGGAGTAAAGCAAAACCATCATCATATATATACAGTTTTAAAGCATAATACTTTATCCCTTAAACATTGCCCCAACCCAGATTGGCGGGTAAGACTGGCTTCCTTGCTTCATGATGTTGGTAAGCCTAAAGCTAGAAAAACTATTAAAGGCCAAACTACCTTTTATAATCATGAATATATTGGCGCTAAAATGGTAGATAAAATAATGACTCGACTTCGCTTTAGTCAGGAAGATAAAGAAAAAGTTGTAAATTTAGTTCGCCACCACATGTTTTATTATAATGTTGGTGAAGTTACCGCTACTTCTGTGAGGAGGTTAATTAGAAAAGTTGGCAAGGAGAATTTATCTGATTTAATTGACCTTCGCGTGGCTGATAGATTAGGTTCTGGAACTCCGAAAGCCATGCCCTATAAGTTAAGGCACCTGCAATATATGATAGATAAAGTTCAACATGATCCAGTATCTGTTAAAAATTTAAAAATTGATGGCAATGATTTAATCAATGAACTATCAATAAAACCAGGACCACAAATTGGAGCTATTCTTGACGTTTTACTTGGAGAAGTAATAGTTGATCCTAGTTTAAATAAAAAAAGCTATCTTAAGAAAAGAGCTAAAGAGTTACTAAGTTATAATCTTTTAGATTTAAGAAAAAAAGCTAAAGATTTAATAGAAGGTAAAAGAGAAGAGGAAGATAAAGAAATTAAAAATAAATTTAAAGTTAAATAAAATTATATGAAAAAAACAATTACATTTACATTATTAATTTTTTCATTATTTATTCTTTCTGCTTGTAGTAATCAAGAGGCAGTAAATGATAATAATGAAAATGAAGAAAATTTAAATTATAACACTATGGGTATTTTTCCTGACAACTATCAAGACTTTTATAGCCAAGGTTACAATCATGCATTAATTAAAACTAATTTTGGTGACATAAAAGTAAAACTATATGGAGAAGAATCTCCTGATACAGTTAATAACTTTTTAAATCTAGCTGATCAAGGTTTCTATAATAATCTTAAGTTTCATCGTATAATTAAAGATTTTATGGTTCAAGGGGGTTGTCCGCATACAAAAACTGATCAAGAAAATATTTATGGAACCGGAGATCCTGGTTATAGTTTCCATGATGAAATAAATAATAAACCTCTTGTTTTAGGTTCATTAGCAATGGCAAACTCTGGTCCTAACACTAATGGTTCTCAGTTTTTTATTGTTACTGCCCAATCGACTCCTTGGCTTGATGGTGATCACACTAATTTTGGAGAAGTAACTGAAGGGCTAGAAGTTGTAAAGACTATAGAAAATCTAGATACCAATGTTAATGACTTACCTCTTGAGCCAGTAGTTATTGAAGAAATTGAGATAATTAATTAATAATAATCTCTGTATGTTTTAAAAACGAAGTTTCTAACTTCGTTTTTAATTTGCCTTTTTTTTAATAATTTGGTAAATATTAATTACTTATAATTAATATTAATTTATGAAAATATACTTAGACAATGCCGCGACCACCAAATTAGATGGTCAGGTAAGAAAGGCAATGCTACCTTTTTATAAGGAAAAATTTGCTAATCCATCTTCAATACATTTTTCTGGTCAAAAAAATAATTTGATCCTAGAAGACTCAAGAGAGAAAATCGCTAAAAATTTAGATACTACTAGTGATAGAATTGTCTTTACCTCAGGGGCTAGTGAAGCTAATAATTTTATTATAAGAGGCGTTATGGAGGCTAATCAAGATAAAGGCAAGCATTTAATCATCTCAGCAATTGAGCACCCTTCTGTTTATGATTTAGCCAAAGATCTTAAGAAGAGAGGTTTTGATGTTGATTTTTTGCCCATAAATAATAAAGGGATAGTTGAGGTAGATAAATTTAAGAAATTACTAAAAAAAGATACAGTTCTGGTTTCAATAATGGCAGCTAATAATGAAATTGGCACCAAGCAACCTATAGAGGAGTTAATCAAACTAACAAAAGAAAATGGCTCATATTTTCACTCAGATTTAGTTCAAGCAATTGCTTATGAAGATATTTCAATTGATAAATTAAATCTTGATTTTGCTAGCATCTCAGCTCATAAATTCAATGGCCCAACTGGAGTTGGCATTGCTATTATTAATCCTAAAATTAAAATTAATCCTTTAATAATCGGCGGTGGTCAAGAAGGAGATTATCGCTCCGGAACCTATAATTTAGCCGGAATTGTTGGTTTATCTAAAGCTTTAGAGATAAGTTGTAGTCAGAGAAAAGAAAATCGAAAAAAAGTAAAAGAAGTTCGGGATTATTTTCTAAAGCAACTAAAAAAAGAAATTCCTGATATAAAAATCAATGGTTGTCTAAAAAGGCGTTTGCCCAATAATTTAAATATTAGGTTTGAAAAAATTGAAGGCGAAGCGATTTTAATTGAGCTATCAAGCAAGGGAATTGAAGTCTCAACTGGTTCAGCCTGTAGTGCTCTAAATCTTAAAAGTTCTTATGTTCTTATGGCGCTAGGATTAAAAGATGAAGAGTTAAATAGCAATATCCGCTTTACACTCAGCAAAGATACGAGTCTGGCTGATATTGATTATACGATAACTAACTTAAAAAAAATTGTTAAAAGATTAAAATCTTTTAGCCCAATTAAATAATAATAAATAAATATATGTCACTTAATTATACTAAAAAAACCCTGGATTATTTTTTAAAACCAAAAAATATTGGTGAAATTAAAAAACCTGATGCTAGTGCTACTATTGGCAACATGGTCTGTGGTGATCAACTTAACTTCACCATGAAAGTAGAGAAGGGAAAGATTAAAAATATTAAATTTCTATCATTTGGCTGTGCCTCTAATATTGCCACTGCTTCAGTTATGACTCAAGCTGTTAAAGGAAAAACTATTGAAGAGGCAAAAAAATTAGATTGGCATGATATTGTCAAAGACTTAGGAGGATTGCCTCAACAAAAAGTTCACTGTTCAGTTATGGCAATAGATGGTTTAAAGAAATTAATCAAGGACTACGAAAAAAAATTGAAAAAATAAATAGTTAAATAAAAAAAACTCCGATAAAATACCGGAGTTTTTTCTTAAAAAAATTTTAATTAAAATTCTTTTTTCGGACGAGCTTCATTGACGACAATTTTTCTTCCATCTAATTCTTTACCATCAAACATTTCAATAGCAGCTTTTGCTTCTTCGTCATTAGACATTTCTACGAAGCCAAAACCTTTAGAACGTTGAGTTGCGCGATCAATGATTACGTTTGCAGATTCTACCTTACCAGCTTGAGAAAAAGCTTCTTCCAAAGCTTTATCAGTAGTGCCCCAAGATAGACTGCCAACAAATAATTTTTTCATGATACAATATTTTAAATTTATATGTATGTAAGGCGACCTTTTAGTTTCTCACTAAAACTTACAGATAAACTATAAGTTAAATTTAAATAAATGTCAAATAATATTAGTCTGCACTAACTTTAACTGCTGGACTAATAGATGAACAAATATGAATATTTTTAATATAGACACCCTTAGCTGACGGTGGCTTTATTTTCTTCAATTCTTCCAATATTGTTTTAAAGTTTTCAACTAACTTATCATCAGAGAAACTAATTTTTCCAATAATTAAATGTAAATTAGCTGTATCGTCATTTTTAAAGCTAATTTTACCCTTTTTTAGCTCAGTTACAGTTTTTGCTGGGTTGTCGCTGACAGTTTCATTTTTAGTTGAGGGCATAAGTCCGCGAGTTCCAAGAATTTTAGCAATTTTGGCTAATTCTTTCATCATTTTTGGTTCAGCAACGGCGATAGCAAAATCAGTTTTTTCTGATTTTTTAATGTCTTCAATTAAATCTTCGCCACCAACTAAATCAGCTCCAGCTTCTTTTGTTGCTTTTTCGTTTTCAGGGCTAACAAAAGCTGCAACTTTTACAGTTTTACCAGTTCCATGAGGTAAATTAACCGCTCCTCTTATTTGTTGGTCACCTTTTTTAGGATTAATTCCTAGGCGAAAATGAAGTTCTACGGAAGCATCAAATTTTGCGCGATTAACTTGTTTTAAGATTTTTAAGGCTTCATCGATTTTATATGATTGATTTTTATCATATACTTTTTCTGTTTTGTTTTCTTTTTCCATATATTTTTTTCGTGGTAAACGTTTTTAAAACTCCCACAATTAATTATTATTTTTATTTAATATCTACTCCCATTTGTCTGGCAGTACCAGCCACAATTTTTTTTGCCGCTTCAATATCATTGGTGTTTAGATCAGGTAATTTAATTTCTGCGATTTCTTTTAACTGATCATTAGTTAGACTTCCATTTTTTTCAGTTAAAGGTTTACCAGACCCTTTTTTTATTTTTGCCTGTTTTTTGATTAATTCAGCCGCTGGAGGGGTTTTTAATATAAAGTCATATGATCTATCTTCATAGACACTAATTTCAACTGGGATTAAATCACCCATTTTGTCTTTTGAAGCATCATTGAATTTTTGACAAAATTCGGAAATATTTAAACCGTGTTGACCCAAGGCTGGACCAACTGGTGGAGCTGGATTAGCCTGACCACCGGGAATTTGTAATTTAATTTTGGTTAATAGTTTTTTAGCCATAAGCTTGAAAACCGGTAGAAGCAGCCGGTCGTGGTTAATTATCTTTTATTTTTTAATTGCTTTTTGTAATTTGTAGAAAATCAAGTTCAACTGGAGTTTCTCGTCCAAACATGGAAACTGATACTTTAACCTTTCCTTTGTCTTCATCAACGCTTGTAACTTTTCCTTCCATGTTTTTAAATGGGCCTTCATTTATTTTAACTGAAGAACCTTCTTCAACGTCAATGGTGAATTTAGGATCTTCAACCCCCATTCTTTTTTGCAGACCTTTTACTTCTTCTTCACTGATTGGGGTAGGGATAGTTCCGGAGCCAATAAAGCCGGTAACGTTAGGAGTGTTTCTAACTACATACCATGATTCATCTGTTACTTCCATTTCTATTAAAACATAGCCAGGAAAAATTTTTTCTTCAATTACACGACGTTTACCATTTTTAATTTTAATTTTTTTCTCGGTGGGAATAAGGACATTGAAAATTTTATCTTCCATATCCAAAGATTCAACCCGTTGTTTTAAATTTTGGGCTACATTTTCCTCGTAGCCAGAATAAGTGTGGAGGACGTACCAACGCCTTCCTTGATTTAAAATTTGCTTTGCCATAAGCTCAGGTTTGTTAAATCTTAAGCGATGAAACTTAAAGAAGAAACAAAAAAAATAAAAGAACTATAATTTATTAGATGATAAAATTTCTAAGAATGAAATCAAAGATTTGATCTAGGGACCATAAAAATATTGCAACTGCAATACTAATACCAATAACTAAAAGGGTAAATTGATAAGTTTCATTTTTGCTAGGCCAAGTAACCTTTTTCATTTCTTCGTAAGACTCCTTGACATAATTTGTTATTTTTTCCATATTTTTAATTCTAATTAAAAACAGCCTCTAGTGGCTACTTTCATTATTTTTAATATAACTGATTGTATAAATTATGTCAATAATATACTTGCTATTTGTTTTTTTAAAGGATAAAATAAAACTATAATAAAAATTTATGGTTAGTCCTTATTTGCATACAAAAAAAGAACCTGAGCAAAATGTTGTGGTTAGCGATGACGTTAAGCGCATTTTTCAGGCTATATACAATAAAAATAAAGCTGATGAAAGGGAAGATAGCCTTGAAACAATTAAAGTTTCAGAGCTGATTTCTAAGATGGCTTTTTTTTATGAAAAACTTAGAAATGCGGTTGACTATGATGATGAACATTTGCTTAGAAAAAATGCGATTTTTCGGATATTAAAAAGACAAATAATTATTGAGGGCGTAATTAAAACTCCCAATAGCCATGATTTAGCTAAGCATTTACTACGTGAGCTAATTAGAGCTAGTTATTTAGCAAATGGTAAAGTACCAAGCAAAAGAATTGATCAGGTGGCTATTATTTTAGAAAAATATTTATTGTTAAAAAGCAGTCAAGTTAAAATAATTAATAACAAATTAAAATCATCAAAATCAAAAAATAAGAGTTTAAAAAAAGAAAAAACTAGTTCAGTGACTTGGTTGCTTTCTCTGGCTGCTAGCGAGATTGAAGAATTATTAGGTAAAGATCAAATAAAAAAAGCGACCGTTACTAGTTTATTTAATATTTTAAAACAAAAAATAAGCTTACCAGAAAAGCATCCTAACGAGAAAGATTTAAAATTACAAATTTATTTAAGTATTTGTCGCAATTACTTAAAGTTTGACAATGATATGTTGTCATTAATTGTTTTTAAATATTATAATTCAGGCTGGTCCAGTGATTTAAATGATTACAAGGAATTGCCAAGTCAAGAAAAAATTGATCAAATTGCTTTTAAATTAAATACAGTTAAAATATCAGTTAAAAAGCAAATAAATCACCCCTTAAGAAAGCAACTAGATAGAATCTGTCATCGCTTCTCACTGTATTTTACTATTTTAAATGAAACTATTGATGACCAGGCAGTGGAAAAATATAATTTACTTAAAAATACTCCTAATGCTTTTTATTCACAAATAACTAAGGTTTGCAATCAAAAATATAAATTAACAAAATCTAAATTGTGGCGAGCTGCTTATCGAAGTATAATTTATATATTTTTAACTAAAGGAATCTTTGCCTTATTAATAGAAGTTCCAGCCATTAGATGGTTTAATGAGGAATTAAGTCCAACTACATTAGCTATAAATATTGCTTTTCCTGCAATTTTGCTATTTCTTATTGTTTTGACAACCAAGACTCCTGGTGAAGAAAATACTAAAAAGATAGTAGAAGGTGTTAAAGAAATTAGTCTTGAAAATCATAAGCCAACAGAGAAAATAATTTTACATAAACCAAGAAGGCGAGGAAAAGTTTTAAACACTATATTTCATGTTGTTTATTTGGCCTGTTTTATGTTATCAATTTATTTGATCTATACAGTTCTAAATTATTTTAATTTCACCTGGGTAAGTATATTAATATTTTTATTCTTTTTAGCGTTTGTAAGCTTTTTTAGCGTTCGCATAACCAAAGGAGTAAAAGAATTGTTGGTAATAGAAAAGAAAGAAAGTTTGCTAATGCTTTTGATTGATCTTTTTTACATGCCAATTATTTTTGCCGGTAAATGGTTATCAAATAATGCTTCAAGAATGAATTTATTTGTATTTATTTTTGATTTTATAATCGAAGCCCCCTTTAAAGTTTTAGTAAACGTAGCTGAGGACTGGACTCGTTATGTTAAAGAAAGGCGGGATAATTTAAGTTAATATGTCTAAATTATATATAGTCGCTAGCCCAATTGGAAACTTAGAAGATGTTAGTTATCGAGCTATTAAAATTTTGTCTCAAGTTGATTTTATATTTTGTGAAGACACTAGAACTAGTTTAAAACTGCTAAATCGCTATGATATAAAAAACAAGCTTCAATCTTTTCATCAACATAGTGGTTTTAAAAAAGTTAATAAAATAATTAATTATCTAAAAGAAGATAAAGAGATTGCAATTTTAAGTGAAGCAGGTACACCAAATATTTCTGACCCCGGTGCCAGTTTAATTCTACAAGTTAAAAAGGAGTTAGCAGATAAGGTTGAAATTATCCCTATCCCAGGTGCTAGCGCAGTTACTACAGCTTTAAGTGTTTCTCCATGGCCGGCAGATAAATTTATATTTTTAGGTTTTTTGCCCAATAAGAAGGGAAGACAAAGTCAATTAAAAAAAATAATTGATTATCCATTTTTAATAGTTCTTTATGAATCAAAGCATCGTTTACTTAAATTACTAAATGAATTATCAAATCCTGAGAAAGAAAATAATAAAAAAATTGACATCATGATTGCCAGAGAGTTAAGTAAAAAATTTGAACAATTAATTTTTGGTCGCCCAGAGCAATTAATTGATAAATTAAATAACAATGCTACAATGTTAAAAGGTGAATTCGTTCTACTTTTGAGAGTTAATAAATAAAAAAACATGGAAAAAAATTTTTATATTACCACTACCTTACCTTACACTAATTCTGAGCCTCATATTGGTTTTGCGGCTGAGATAATAAAAGCAGATGTAATTGCTCGCTTTTATAAACTACTTGGCTATGAGGTTGTTTTTAATACCGGCACAGATGAGCATGGGATTAAAATATATCAAAAAGCTCAGCAAGAAAATAAAAGTGTTAGTGATTATTGTCAGCCAATAGTTGAAAAGTTTCATAACCTAGGAAATAGTTTAAATTTAAGTTTTACTAATTTTATTCGCACTTCAGATGAAAAGCATAAAAAAGCAACTAAGCAGTTTTGGTTAAAATGTTTAGAAAACGGTGATATCTATAAAAAAAATTAT
>PWHG01000038.1 GCA_003554785.1 Candidatus Falkowiibacteriota bacterium | reverse complement strand
TAAATTCTGTTCATCAAACACTTTTAAGCCCACCAGCAGGGATTTCAGATGTTCTGACCTGGATACAGACAGTATTTTCGAATGGGGCGAGTTAACCCCTGTGCAAAGACCAAAATCATTGTCCCCCCAGGAAGGTTTCCTGATTGCCAAATATAATACGGTACATCCTGAGGGCAATCTTCTGGCAGTAGCTTATCAGAATCTTCCAATTCTTAGGATTTATTGCGGCCAAAGCGGGCAGATGCTTCAT
The DNA here is from genome assembly GCA_003554785.1 of Candidatus Falkowiibacteriota bacterium. Lineage (GTDB taxonomy): Bacteria > Patescibacteriota > Patescibacteriia > Patescibacteriales > UBA12465 > PWHG01. The sequence continues at coordinate 2,257 of PWHG01000038.1, read as the reverse complement.
TAACTGCATATGGCCGATACTCCTTGGGATTAGGCAATCTTTGGTCGTATACATATTTTAAAGAGTAAAAAACATCCTATTACCCCAACCCTATGACCGTAAAAAAAACCAATTATTGACAAGAACAACAATAACGACTTAGTATTCAACTATTTCAGAGAGGGGTTAAGGTTTCCGTTGGGGACAACCCCTTTTTTACCCGTGACTTGCTCTCCGATCGCGGCAAGCAGGTATACGAGAACCACGATCCGATGCATGACAACCCATATTTGATCATATTCAGATTTAAGTAATAAGTGGGATGCAAAAAACCCGGCAAATTTGTTCCTTCTTGCACTTTCTCCCCGCCATGTCGAACAAAACTATAAATCTAAAAAAAAGTATTTTTTATTTGTTTTTTTAAAACATATAATATATTTTTATCGGCGAAAAGCGACAAAACAACATCTCCATTATGCAAGCCACATCATCCAAAGCAAGCAAAGTAAGTCCGCATAGCCGGGTCAGTGGCTTTACCCCCCCCCCACCTATACAAAAGCCTAACATACAATTACTTATATTTTATTTCTGCAATCTCCCCCATCCTGTGTGGTGGGGATTTAAAACAAAAGACCCATCTGGTTTGGAAACTGTGCAAGACCAATTTAGCTCCGTAAACCCCTTGCCGAGCCGTGTGCGCCAAAAGGCAAGGGGGATTACCACAATAAAAGACACCATGTGCGGCTTTTATTTCGGGCTGCCTGGGCACATGTTCGTGCCGGCAGCCTATAGGCGAACTTGTAAAACAAATAGTTGATAGTATAATTTCTATAACGATATAAAAAATCATAAAAATGAAAAAATCACTTTTGAAAAATCTGACAGCGCTTGCATTCTCACTGGGTGCGTTGGCATTTATGGCTGGGAATGTATTTGCAGATCATACTTTATTGACTGAGGAAGAAGGGGAGATAGGAGATGGAACTAAGTATTGCGCAGTTCCTGGCGCTTTTGGTTATGTTTATGCCTATAGATGTGATGATCCTGGTTCTCATACATTGCCTCCGTATAAGTGTGGCACACCGAAAATGATTCGTTCAGCAACCAGAATAGAGCAGTGTTGGCAGTAGAATTAAGTTCGGAAGCTTAATTGGCTGTTTTTCGGTTAAATAATGGGGTGGTAGGTCTCAAATCTATCACCCCAAAATCACAAGCAAATTCAAAATAATATTATTATGAAAACGAAAATTATCGTTATTCTTTTCTTAACCTTTTTGGTTTTGGGAAGTTGCGGAACCCAATCAAAAAAAGATTTTGTCAGCTTTCCTCATTCCAATGAAATTTTTTTTGATGATGTCAGAATTCCAAACATTCTTGCTGCCCCCATGGACTTAATCATCAATAACCAAAAGATTATTGTGTATGATGCAAAAAGCGATTGGATTTTCCAGGTTTTTTCCCTTTCTGATCGGGATTTTCTTGGAAGTGTGATCAGGCGTGGCAGGGGACCACATGAAGAGGTTGAAGTTGCCCCTTACCTCAGGAGGGTTAATAAAGATTCTTTTCTTTATCAAAGCTCAAACTCCGTTAAAATTGCAAATGTCCGCTACAATGAAGATGAAATAGAACTTTTTATTCTCAGGGATTATTCTTTACCCCCCGAAATGATGGACGACACCGACTTTTTCCTAATTGACAACCAAATTTTTTCTTCGGTTACATTTCGGCCATCTGTTAAGGATTTCAGGTATTTCAACAAACAAACCAACATTGTTAGCGGCTGGGGGGAACGCTTTCCTTTCAATAGCCCCAATGATTTAGATTTAGATCCAGACAGGTCAATATACGTAGCCAAGTACACCTCAGTAAATGCAAATGAAAACCGTTTGGCGGTAGTTTATCAGAACCTTCCATTTCTAAGGATTTATTGCACAGAAACTTCTGAAATTCTCAACCAACATCAAGTGGCCGATGGTGGCAAAAATGAAGAATTTTTGTTAAATAATCTTTGGGAGGCTGGCTTCATTACTTTTTACAGCCGTATTAAGTCAACAGAAGACTTCATTTTCACTTTATATACGGGAACTGACCTATATTTTGAAGATGGTATTATAACTGACTTTGCCTCCGAAATCCACGTATGGGACTGGGATGGCAACCCCATTATGAAACTGGAATTAGACAGACCCGTATTCTCCTTCGACGTTACCCCCGACAATAAGCAGATCATTGCCGTTTCCCTCGCTGACGTGGACAATTTATTCATGGCCGATATTCC
>PWHG01000055.1 GCA_003554785.1 Candidatus Falkowiibacteriota bacterium | reverse complement strand
TGACACAAATTATTGTATAAACCCTTATCAATCGTATCGTTATAAGAAAACTCCTTGGTAATGGTAGTTAGAGGAGAGGGGTTGTTACTGTATTTTGTTATATTGTGTAGAGGGTTTTGTGTATGTAGATTGTATATTGTATAAGATAATTGATTATATATAGATTTATTGTATTTTGGATTATTGTTGATAATAGTGATTATTGCTCTATTATCACTGATTATTGGTATCAGATAGTTTATAAATAAATTATAATTTACCGTAGACTTTCTTTCCATATTCACCGTTATATGGTGTTTTTTAACGAATTCGTTATAACGGATTAGGTCATCACGCATTTGTTGTGTTAATTTTGTTTCTCTGAAGTTTACTAATATTTTTATCTTTTTCTTCCGTTTCTTTCTTCTTTTTACCTCTATATTTAGCCTGACAAGGTCAACACTTTCAGGTTTATAATAGAACTTGTTGTTTGTTAAATGGTGCTCCTGGAACAAGCCGACTAGAAGCGGGGTAGCCCACATCCTCGTGTAAAAGCCCTTTTCCTTATCCTCGTATCTGGAGCGGTATCCAAACTGTTTAATGTATCCGTAATCCTCTAGCGCATCGATTATCGGGATAAGGGTATCGTATTTGAAGAACAGGTCGTTGTACCTGCCTCCCCTTCGATACTCGTTTTTGTCTCTGGAATATCGTACTGGAAGCCCGAGGTCGTTTGCTTTCCACAGATTGATTAAAACTGTTTTGAGTGCTGATTTTTTTTTGTCTGGGCGTGCTTTGAGGTTTTCATAGGGCTTGATTGTTTCGTATATACGGTTTACCAGTTGGCGCAGGTGAGGGGATTTTGAGTTATAAATATTGAAGTCGAGGGCGTAATAAAGCCATTTGCCGATGCTTTTTTTATCCCAGCCTTCCTCGTTGTTTATTTCATGGTGGCTTTCCGTCAAGTCTGTCCTTTCCTCTATCTCTATTGTCATCCTTTGTCCGTCTCCTTTCGTCTATTTTGAAAATCTCTGCTTTACGCTGTGTTGTTCTCATTTTTTCACCTATTAAATTCTTTGTGATAGTTCTTATTCTCTGCTCTTGCGCCAAAACGACTGCGGACAAAATAAGCACTGTTTAGTAAAAATCAAGGTCTACATGGTAAAAAAATCGAATACTATGCCATCTTTTCTTCTATAAATATAAATAAATATAATATATTCAATGTATTTATCTTTTTTATTCTACCGTATTTTTCCTCTACCAAACAGCCAGGGGAAGGGCTATCAGGAGCACCAGGCTATCATAAGGGGGGATAGCGGGTGCTCCCGATGGGTAAAGGGATATATTTCTAACATATTGTATTTATATTACTATAGATATACGCTACCGCCCCCTCCGATACCGCCTCAACCTCCGCAACCGTGCCTCTTGCCTCAACCGCTTGCGCCTTCTCCGCTCGTCCATTCCTTCTTCCAGCCCAAATCCATACCCGAGAACACTAGCTTCAAACGGTGTTATCCAGCCCTCATCCCTTTCCATCCGCTCATCCATATTGGCTCTTTCCTCGGGGTCCGAGCCCCCCCTGTATCCATGGTCAGCGTACTCATCTGGGCAGTATTCCTCCATCTCATCGTGTGAATAATCCTCGAAATAATCGTCGTAATAGCCTTCGCCGTAACCATCAAAATAATCAGTCATTGTTCATCTCCTTTTTTTGTATTGTTTGGGTGAGGGGCACTTAATTTGCTCCCCGGTTTAAGCCCGCAGGTGTCTCCAAATAAACACCGCTGGGCGACTTGTCGTGGCTTTTTAGAGGGGGTTTTGTCTTTCAGAGGGGTAAGGGTACCCCTGTTCTATTTCGTGCTGAAAAACTCGTCTAAAGTCGTTGGTTGGAACTTGGCTGAATGTTGTTTGTTCAAGCCTCCAACAGCGCAGATAGTAGTGAACGTAATACAGGTGCTCGTGGCACCATTTTTTCTGAGCCATCAATTCTGTGCGCCAGCCCAGGTTTTCCATGATGCGCTTCACTTCTGTAATAGAATTTTCAAAAGCATAACCGACAATGGTGTTTGCTTTTCGAAGTCGGTCGCCGTTTTTGATAATGCGCCACCTGTCTCCTGACTTTACCTTGGGGATGTTCCAGATTGTGTAATTGACCCCCTTCTCCACTCTCTGGGAGAATAGAACTTCGTTTGTTTTGTCCATGGTCCTCCTTTTTGTTTTGTTGTTGGCTTCCCGTTGGTACCTGTTGAAAAACACCACGAGAAAACATGTAATAGCGTTAATTTCGATTGTTTCCTGCCAACAGGGGCAAGGTAGCACCGCCTTGTTTCCGTCTCGCATTAACCATCTCAAGTCTTTACAAGGGGTAAAGGGCTGAAAACCGCAAATGGACACTCTTTTCTATATGGTATTGATAAGCGATGCTGTCCAAATACGGTTTTGGGCTAGTACCCACACTGGCTACAGATGATTGTGGGATTTTTTCCATTATAAATCGGGATGTCATTGCCCAGGTGGAACCCAAAG
>PWHG01000054.1 GCA_003554785.1 Candidatus Falkowiibacteriota bacterium | reverse complement strand
TAACTACAGCTGAAAGTGTAATGGCTGGTACACCGATGATTACAGCTGTAACGGGTGGACTGCAAGACCAATGTGGGTTTAGAAAAAAGGACACTGGTGAATTATTTACCGCTGATGACTATATAGAACTTGGATCATTGCATAAACGGAAAGAATGGATGGATAATGTAACTTGGGGTGAATGGGTATTTCCAGTTTGGCCTCGTGTCCATACATTGACTGGTTCCGTACCAACTCCGTATATTTGGGATGATAAGGTGGATATAGATGAAGTAGCTGACGCTATCAAATCTGCATATGATACAGGCCGTGATGAACTCAAACGACGTGGAGCGATTGGACGTGAAGCGTTTCTTGGTGAAATGGGATTATCGCATGAAAATATGTGTAAGCAGATGAATGATGGGTTGGAGCTGATGATTGAAAATTGGACTCCACGAAAGAAATATGAACTTTTTAAACTGAAATGATATGGAAACAAACGAAAAAAGAAAACAAGATATTCTAAAAAGAATAGAAGAAGGACTTGGTCTAGGGAAACCAAGAGATGAATTTGACATACTTTCATTAACAGATGAAGAAATGAAAGAAGCAGTAACCGTTGCTACATTTTGGGCTGACAGTATGGCTGATAAGAAACGGGAATTAGTCAGATGGTCAAAGCTATACGATGAAGCATATCAACGAAAATATGAACAACTACGGCCGGAAGCATTGGTAGCAGAACAAAAAGATGCATTCAAACAATGGATGAAGGATGCAGATATTGAACATACGCTGTTTAAGGTATTCCAAGCTGGCATTCAGTATGAAAAAGAACGGACTGAAACGGAAAAATAAATAAAGAGGTTACAATATGACAAAAGAAAAAGTATCAAAAGAAGAATGTATTGCGTTTCTTGAAGTAATCGCAGATGTAGTTCCATCCCGTGTTGAAGGCGATGATGGGATGGAATACGTGTCAAAGTTTGACGGTAGTTATTTGACGCGTGTAGGAATGGAAGATGATGTTTCATTTATGGTAGAGCTTGGAATAACTGAAGAAGTTCAAGCATCCAATAAGGAGTTTAGCGTAGCTCAAATTGGGTATAGTCCAACTGAAAACAAATGGTATGGTTGGTCACATAGAGCGGTAGCAGGATTTACGGAAGGTTCAGAATGTAAGAAAGGACACGTACATTATATGCCTAACAATGAAGAAAGCTTTATTGAGGATATGATTAACTTCTTTTCAGATAAATACCATTCTACAACTGGACATAAAACTCAGGCAGATGGAAAGTGGGGAGTTTTACTGACATATGAATACAACGATACCGTACCGAATGAAAAGTTACGTAATACCATTTCTTCATCATTCTATCCGTTTCCCGATAAGTGGGGACGTGGTGAATGGACAGCAAAAACTATGGCGGATGCTAAGCAAATGGCTATTGATTTTGCAGAAGGGATATCATAACAAAGGGTGAACAAAATGTGGAATAAAATAAAACAACTATACAAAAGATTTAAGTATCGCAAGGCGTATAATAGACTTAATGATTTAGTAAAATATGAATCTAATCTATCATTAGACAAAACGCCAATTCAAATTGATTTTGATGCTGAAGAACTGATAGACAGTGGCTTCAACTATGATTTGCACAATTTTAATTTGAGTGGATTATCGCCTGTAGCAAAGGAAAAGGTTATTTCTATTGTACAGCAAGACAGACTATCCCAAATTAAAAAGAGGAATGAACACCTTGAACGACTAGCTGAAGCTCAATTGGCTAAACTGAAGAACGACCCGAAATAAAGTTAAAAACAAAAAATAATATGAAGAAAGTACTTGTATTTCAAGCACCATTATTTACTGCAAGTGGTTATGGAGCACATGCGCGTGATATATTAAAATCTCTATATGAACTTGACACTTACGATGTGAAAATAGTTCCTACTCGTTGGGGCATGACACCACAAGACCAAATAGACGCTTCAACTGAATTTGGACAACGAATGATGAAATCAGTAATCACAACGTTGGACAAAAAACCGGAAGTATACATACAAATGTCAGTTCCAAATGAATTTAGACCAGTTGGAATGGTGAATATCGGGATAACGGCGGGAACGGAAAGTAGTATTGCTCCCAAGGAATTTATTGACGGTGTGAACAATATGGACTTGGTTATTGTTCCATCTAAATTCACAAAAGATGTCCTGGAACAGTCTGTATACACCAAACAGGATAAACGGACTGGTGAAGTGAAAGGACAGCATAAAGTGAAAACTCCTATCAAAGTTTTGTTTGAAGGAGTTGACACCTCAGTATTCAGCGGTTATGATAAAAATGTGAATGACCCCTTGAAAGAAGTAGAAACCGATTTTAACTTCTTGATATGCGGTCATTGGCTAAAGGGTGTATTGGGAGAAGACCGGAAGGATATGGGAATGACATTGAAAACCATAGCAACGGTATTCCAGCATTTACCAGCAGATAAACGACCGGGTATCATATTAAAATCATCGGTAGGTGG
>PWHG01000027.1 GCA_003554785.1 Candidatus Falkowiibacteriota bacterium | reverse complement strand
ATACGATTAATTCTGCCGGGCCTGTTTCCTTGCGAGTATTGATTTTCTGTTTGATAGATAGGCTTGATTAAATTAGGAAACCTGGCTTCATACTCCCGAATGATATCTGCAGTTTTATCGACGGAGGCATCATCATGTATCAGAATTTCAACCGGAAAAGATGTCTTTTGTAACAGGAAACCCTCAATTGCGTCCCTGATAAAGCTTTCATGATTATAGGCCAGACATACAATACTCACAAAAGGTTTTGTATCCGGTTTTAAACGGTGATTGGTAATTTCTACTGGTTTATCTGAAGTTTCATACATATTGGTGAATTAATTGGAGAGAGAAATATATTGATTGATTACTTCAGACATTCTCTTTTGGGCTATGATAATCTTATACGCAGCGCAGGGCTCAATATCTTTACCGGTAAAAGCAAAAACATGGTTTTTTACGAAATCATACCCGGCAATTTTAGAGAACCCGATGCCGGCTGAGAATCTTGGATTAATGTCAATCAAGTAGTTATGGCTGTTGGTTATTATGAATTCCATATTAACACAGCCATTTATATTGAGATCTTCACCAATTTTTTCAACAATTTCCACAATCCGCTCCGATTTAATGGTTTTTATCGTCATCCCTGCACCAGTTTTAGTGCGCAATAGTTCAATTCTTGGAATAGAATAGCTGCTTTTGGTCATTGAATTTCTTACGTAATCTACAGAGCAGATATCTCCCTTAATTACATCCTGAAATATATAACCGGAGTAATCAACATTTGGCTTTAAATCATCTTCAGAGTTCAGGTAAAAAATTCCCTCACTGCTTCTCCCGTCTACCGGCTTTCCAATTAACGGAAACGCAACCCTGCTTAACTCATCAGTAGCATAGGTTGAGATGCTATCAAATTGATTGCGGGTAAGATAGTCACTAAGCCTTTTTTTATCTCTCGCTATTGCTATAAATTTTTCATTTGCCACGGTCACGAGAATATTTTTTTCAAGAAAATATTCTCTGTTTTTAGTAAAGAAATCGACCTCAACATCTGTCAAGGGTATAATTATTTCAATTGAATATTCCCGGCAAGTGGCAGTTACAAAGTTAAGGTATTCTGCCTCATTCTTTACAGGTGGGGCTAAAAATACCTTGTTAAATTTTTTAGAAATATGATGCCATTCGGCCGGATATATATCACATCCATATAGGCTCCCCTCAAAATGTTCTTTTATTGAGTCTACAGCAGACTCTGCCGAAAATGAACCAATGGATGTAATCAGAAAATTATGGCTGCACATTTCGCTTAAGCTTAAATAAGATTTATCAGGATGAAATCAGTAACAGTATAGATCTGTAAATTCACGGGCAATAATTTAAGGGTGATGGAGTAGACCGGTAAAATACACTCTTTCTATCTTGCCCCGTACCCTTTTGAATATATAAATTGTTTAAACTCTTGATCTAAGAGGGCCGGCTTTTTCATTTGTGTAATTGTAATACTGGGTAATGAATTTACTTCAATTACTTTTAAACCTTTGTCTGTGGGCGCAATATCGATTCCTCCGTAATCCAGATAATCCAGATTTTTTATGATTTTTTTTATGCATTGCAGTTTATGTTCCCAGTCAGGAATTCCAAAACCATCTAATGGCATGCCTGTATTGATGTGCCTTTCATACCTACCGTTGTACTTTTTACTCGCATAAATCACCGCCTTACCAAGAGTTCCGGTTTCTGCATCTATAGAACTCACCATGCCACCTTTTCCGCAATTATCTACGCTTCCGGATTCGAGTGTTCCAAATCTGTGAAACATTCGAAAGAGTTTTGTCCTTTGGTTATTGGGCCTGAAAAATATAACTCTCATCGTATTTATTGCACCGTCATAAATTTTAGAAGAGTACTCTTCACTTTTCAACCTGTTATTAATGATAACGCTGTATTTTCCCTTTTGAAGTTCTTCAACAATACAATCTAAATTAGAGCTGTTAATAATCACCGTATTCTTCCCGCCGCTGTTATTTATCGGCTTCAAAAAAAGCTCCTGATATTTTTTCAATGATTTTTGCAACAGTGTTTCCAAATTTCCCGAGTCAGACGCTATGCCGTACGCATAGTTGACAAACCCTTGATCAACAGAAATACACAGTTCGGGCAAAAATTCTGAATCATTTCTAAACAGTACAGGTATAAATGCCTTATTGTCAATCAGACGCGAAAAAGATTTATTTACCGGATGCATTTGCCAGTAATCCCTGTGGGTTATATACTCTTGATAGCTATAGGTTTCGAAATCGAAAACCAAATCACTGCTTGTCAAAAAGCCTCTTTTTTTTAGCTGCTTTTTCTTCTCTTCTCCAATATTTAAAATCGGCTCATCCTCATACCATTTATCCTTAAACGATCTTTTTTTTAAAACTCTTCCGGCCAATGCCTCAATTATATTTTTCATTTTATAATTGGATAACTTAAAATTGATTAAAACTGGATCTTTGAAACAGGTTACTCAAAAAGTTTTAGAATCGAACTCAGGTT
>PWHG01000040.1 GCA_003554785.1 Candidatus Falkowiibacteriota bacterium | reverse complement strand
TGTGCCGCGAGAAGATGCTGTGGGGGTGTTAATTGATATTATGAAGGAAGGAAAGAAGGACTCTGATAGGATTAAGGCGGCTGAGAATGTACTTAAAGTAACTAATAGTTATCCTGCTCGTAAATCTGCACACTTGAACATTAAATCTAAGATAGACCAATTACGTGAAGATTAGTTACAACATAATGGCACACCCTAAGAGGGAGAAGTATGCCTTAGAGCTTCAGAAAGAGTTAGGTTGTAAGATTATCTGGGATAAGGAGAATAATTGTTTAGAAACACGTATTCGTTGTTTAGAAGACCACACAGGGGATTATGGTATTACACTACAAGATGATTGTCTTACAGAGCATTTCAAAGATAAAGCAGAGAGATTGATAGATGGCAAATATGATATTTATAACTTTTATTATAGTGAGTGGGCAGCCACAAAGCCTTGTAAGAAAGTAGAGGGGGGAGTAATACTGGATAGGTTAAAGAATGAATTATGTTTTGCCATTCGTAAGGAGTTAATACCAGGACTTATTAAATATTGTAAAGCCAAGTACGAACAAGGACACACCAAAGACTGGGTAATGCAATATCATTTAGGGGAAGCTTATTATCCTTTACCAAGCATTGTAGACCACAGGGGACTAGATAGCTTATTAGTTAAAAATGCCAAAAAAACACATCGTTATAACGAGAATGTTGTATAAGGAAAAGAAAGATTTCCTTAAAAGGTTTGAGCTTTATAAAAAGCTAACACTTAACAGTTTAAGAAAACAAACAAGACAGGGGTTTGATATAGCAGTTAAGTGCAACCCTAAACACACACACATAGTAAAAGAAGAATTTCCTGATATAATAACATTTTACCAAACAAAAACAACCACAAAAAACAAATATGGATATTATGTTGATTTTGTAGGCTGGGAACATATAAAGGGATTAGATAAATACAAAATACAAACATCATTAGATAGTGATGATTTTGTTTCAGAGAATTTTATAAAAAAGATAGAAGATACCGTAAAAGGAAAAAATCACTCTGTTCATATTCATTTTCAACCAACTATTTATAATATAAAAACAGGGGAGAAAAAGAAAATGAAAAGGAGGTATGGGGAAAAGGGTTCAGTTGTATATTCTCTTTACAATGCAGATGTGTTTATTGGGTGCGACTCACATCTTAAAATGGGTAATTATGCGAAAGAGTCTATTCTAATAGGTGAAGGATATGCGTTTATGGGAATACACAACAATAATGATTCATCAAGAATAGATATGTAATATGAAATTATTTTATTGGAATAAAGGTAATTTTGGTGATGTGGTTGCACCACATATAGTAGAACATTTTTGGAAAAAGTGTGAACCAACAGAAAAGAAGATTTCTGGTAAGTTATTATCTATTGGGAGTATAGTTTCAAATGCAAAGGAAAATGACATTATTTGGGGTTCTGGCCTTATATCAGATAAACCATACAAACTACCAAAGAATGTTGATTGCTTGTCTGTAAGGGGACCATTAACCAAAGAGATAATAGGGTGTGAAACAAATATTTTTGGTGATTTGGGGTTATTATTGCCCAAGATATATAACCCACAAGTTAAAAAAACAAAAGATATTGGCTTCATCCCTCACTTTAAAGATAAGAGGTTTAAGGGCATAAATATAAAAGATGATTGGAAAAGCATAATAAGAGAAATTAAGAAATGTAAAAAGATAGTATCTTCTTCTTTACACGGCATTGTAGCGGCAGAGGCGTATGGTATTCCAGCAATATGGATTAAACCCTGTGAGGAGATAATTGGTGGTGAGTTTAAGTTTCAAGATTATTTTTTAGGGACAGGAAGAGAAAAACAAACACCAGTAGAATTGGAAGATGTTTATAGTGCAAAACCAATACCAAAAATAAAGAACATTAGAAAAAGACGAAAAGATATTATAGATGCATTAGATAAATATCAAAAAGATATTGTTTATGTTTATAAAAAAAATAAAGCAGATACAATTAAATACTCTCTTCACACCACCAAAAACATACCACATAGAAAGATTTTTATTATAGGAAATGACCCAAAGGTAAAAGAGATAGATTATACAGTTATTCCCTGTAAAGACGATATGAGACCAAGAGAGTTGAATGTTAAAAAGAAACTACTTAATGCAATAAAAGACAAAAGAATATCAGAAAACTTTATCTTGATGAATGATGACTTTTATATTCTGAAACCAACAACTTTAAAATATTATAATTTAGGATTGCTGGAAGACTGGGTAATTGAAAACAGAAAAGATAAAAAACATTTTAATTCTCCACGTTGGTATAGTGCAATAGAAGATACTTTTAAGAAATATCCAAATGGATACTTTTGTGAGGTTCATTATCCTATTGTTCTTAACAAGAAAAAGCTAAATAAAGTTATTAAGGAAATTCCAGAAAGTTATTTTTATTTACTAAGAACATATTATTGCAATAAGTATGATTTAGTTGGGGAAGAGTCTTGTGATTTTAAAGCATATAATGTGTCAGATTTAAAGG
>PWHG01000081.1 GCA_003554785.1 Candidatus Falkowiibacteriota bacterium | reverse complement strand
TAATTTTAATTAAATATGATAGTTTCGTATATTTCCAGTTGTAAGATTGCAGTATTTCAGTAATTACCATTTCCAGACATTTATGATGCCTTCTTGATCGCCTGAAGCAATTATTCTATCATCTGAAGAACTTGCTATTGAGCGAATATTTCCTTCATGTTCCCTATAATCCACAATAGTTTGACCTGTCTCTGCGTCCCAAATTTTAACAGTATTATCCCGAGAACCAGAAATAATATTGCTATCATCTGCTGAGAAAAGAACTGCTTCAATTATACCATCATGGCCATCATAAGTGTTGAGAATATTTCCAGTTTCCAGATCCCAGATCATAATATCGCCTCTAAGTCCACCTGAGACTATTTTGCTGTCATCAGAGGATATATCGATAGTATATACTTCGCCAGTATGCTCTGTGAATTGATCAATTAATTCTCCTGTATCATATTCCCAGATTAAGACTCTATCATCTTCTGTTCCTGCAATAATTTTTTCGCCATCAGATGTAAATTTAGCATCTGTCATCCTAACATTTTCTGAGAAAACTTTTATTTCATCACCTGTATCGGCTTCCACAATAGTAACTGCATTGTTGTTATAGCCACCACTAAATGCGATAAGGCTATCATCTGGCGAAAAAGTTACTGAAGTTAGAGCACCATCATATTCAAAGCTTGAAATAATTTCGCCAGTTTCAGAATTCCAGACAATTCCTTCTCCGCCACCGAGATCGCCAGCACAGGAGACTATTTTAGTACTATCTGATGAATATGCAACCTGATTGGTGGTTTCTGTGTGTTCAGTAAATTCAAAATCGATATCACCAGTTTCCAGATCCCTGATCTTTATATTTTTGTCTCCACCGGCTATGAGCTGACTGTCATCTGCTGAAAAATCCAGAGACCAGATATAATTTTCATCTTCAGATTCAAATGTATTTATCGTTTCAGCTTCTGTAAGATCATTAGGGTCATCGTCGTTAACAACATCATCCACCACTCCAGTATCACATCCAGTTAAAACAATAAACAGCGTCAGGGTTAAAACAACAGCAAGTGCAAAATTACTTTTCGAAATAAATTTCATTTTACAGACACTCCCCCTCTGGAGTTTTTTGAAAATTCTTTGTATTAATAATATTCAAGATAAATTTCATTTTTCCTGCAAATTTATCCTTACAAAATTTTCTGGAAAGGTTTAGGAAGGTCTAACCCGGGTTGGAAATGAATGAGTTGGAAATGAAAAATATTGAAATTATTTTAAATAAAGGGTTGACATCAACCCCGGGCTAGTGTATAATTTAACAATAATTTATCAAAGACAATATTTAACAATACTTATTAGAAACAATGATAAAAAACCAAATTACTCAGGGGGAAATCTAATGACAGAATTACATAGCTTTTTGCAGGATTATCTTGAAGAATATGACTTTAGCCAGGCAGTAGAGCTTGACCAACTCAAAGAAAAGCATGGCTCCCATGGCATGGGCCAGGGAAAAAGAAGGTACACTGCTTTCAAAGAAATGGCCGACCTCTTCTGGAGTGAGAGCTATCCTAAGAATTTTGTCTGATCTGCAGAGATTGCGAAGACGTTCATCATACAACTGAAACTCTAATATCTAAAGATCTTGCTGATAGTTATATTGAGGTCGAAAAAAAACTGGATAAAGACTTTAGCAACCACATAAAGGATACAGAAGATCAAATAGAAGACAAATACTGCCCGAACTGCCAGGTAGATAGTCTATCAATCGCTGATATTTCTTATGACAATTACACTTACAAAATTATCTGTAATCAATGTCGCCACAGCTGGGATTATCTAGATAAATTTTTAGACGACCATCAGCAGTTCCAGCAAAAAGCAGCCATGATGATCAAGATTAAAGATAAAGAAAAGGAATTTATCGAAGAAAAACTGGCCAGCAAGGACGATAGCGATGAAAATAGCAACCTTGATCAACTTATTATAAAAAAAGAACAGCTAATCAGCAATGAAGAAAATAAAAAAGTTATAGATTATCTATTTAAGAGGCGCAAAGACCTGGGCAGCGTCTGGACGGAGCTATATAAAAATATCAAAAATTGCAATCAGGTTGAGGCCAAACTGTTGCAAGCAATTCTCGATGAATTTAATGAGAGAGAATATAAAAATAACATTTGGAACCTTAAAGGCTATGAGACCAACCCGGAAATGTATGATTTATATTTCAGCAATACAAATATCGAAGACCCCTTAATTCTTCATTTATATAAAAAGACCGGTCTCTTAAACATACGGAATATTTTAAGAGGCTTAATGGCTAAAAATCTAATAGCCTGCTCCGAGGAAGAAAATATCCTATCTATACTGCCAGTTCTACTGGATAATCAAGATCAAATCATGAAAAACTTTGAGCCCCAGGATATTGCAAATGAAATCAAGTTTCTTGTCTATAGCAGGAATAATTTCAGCTGTTATAACTGCGGCAGCGATGATAAACTATTAAAGATCGCCTATTTAACCCTTGATCATGATAAAAACAACTTAAACTCAATGG
>PWHG01000037.1 GCA_003554785.1 Candidatus Falkowiibacteriota bacterium | reverse complement strand
AGTCCAGCCGGAAAATCTGCGGTAGCATGCGTGCAGCATACCGGGCCGCCAGCTCCCATCCGTTGGATGCACCCTCTTCAGCGGCAAGGTCTTCGCACTCTTCCAGGGTCACGGGCACGGGGTCCACCGGATCGGGATACATGAGCAGATTGTTTTCCGCCAGAAACCGGGCAAATAGCATCCGGTGCCAGTGCTGGTAGGCCGCCTCTTCGACAAGACGCTCCGTTTCCTGGCCTCCGGTGTCAGTATTGCGGATGTCTCCAAGCTGGCGGCCATGGGCCCGAAGCCGGCGCCGAAGGTTGCGTTCCGGCTCACTCAGATAGGAAAATGCCGCTGCTTCTCTTACACCAAGCTGCTCCAGGGCCGCGCGTGCCGCGTTTTCAGAAATGTCACGGCCGTTTTTAACAGCTCTTTCCAGTTGGTTTCGCAGGCTTTTTTCCAAAGGGCGCATCGGCAAACCTCAATGAACGAGAAAAGTGTTTATCGGATTATCACGGGCCCCTTTTTAAGGGCCGATTTCAGCTTTTGCCTTACCGCTTCGGTCCAGGCATCAATTTCATCTTCCGTTTTAAACATGCCCCCCGGCACCGATATCAGTTGGGCCTCGGGCTCAACGATTTCCGCCGCCCCGGCTGCTACGTTGTCAAATCGGGACGACATGGCCGCTACCCGGTCGATAAGGGTGGACAAGGGGCATTTATCCAGTGTGGCAAGCACCTCTGAGGTATTCTGAAGACCGACTTTGGGGCGCGAGGCTTCATGCAAATACTCGCCGGACATGAGATTATAGCGCTGATTTTCGTCGAGCTGCTGCCAGTTCGGATCGTTTCGCAGCCGTTCGAGGCCTTCCTTGTGGCGTTTTTCATATTCCTGGTCCAGACGCTTGAGTTCTTCACGCAACATCTGAGTGAGGCTGGCCACCAGCGGCGCTACCGGGTCGGGTTCGGCGAGCAGCTGCCGCTGCTGCTCTATGGTGGTTACCTGGGCGGCGATAACATCGGCATCCTGAAGCGCTGCCGCATGATCCATCAGCTTTTTTAACAAAACCCAGTTAGGCCGGCGTTTGTGGATCCGTTCTGCCAGGTGGCGCCACTGGTCTGTCAGCTGCTGGATTTCATCCCGGCGGTTATAGATGGCAAGGAGTTGTTCATTGCCCGCAGTGAGGCGGATTTCTTCAATAAACGACGTGTCGGGCTTTGCAGGCTCAGGTGCGTCTCCACCTGCCTGACCGGCCAGGTCCATCAGTGTTTGCAGAAATGAAGGGGCTGCGGCCAGTTCCTCTCCCGGCTTGGCATTGATGCCGCCCTGCTGGAGCAATTTGCGGATTTGAATCCGCTGGGCCGTGGTAACCGTGGTGGATTCCACCTTGAAAGCTGCCTTGCCGATGGATTTGCGATCCAGGTCCTTCGGGTCTACGGGCTTCCCCTTTTCGCTGATTGCCCGGATGGCGCCGCTGACAAGAAGTGCCTGCAAACCGCCGTCCACGGCATCGCGGGACCATCCGCAGGGGGAGGACTCAAAGTGATTACGGATATCAGCTCCCTTTTTTTCCCGGGCGATAAAGCCCAGTATGGCTTTGCAAACCGGGTTCTGGGCAGGTTCGCCATCAAAGCCGACCGTTTTTAGGGCATCGGGGGAGCCGATCCGGGCTTTTTCATACACTTTGGACCAACCCGTATGGTCGGCCACGCCAAACTGCGGGTAAAGACGCTGAAGGGAATTGCCCGCGGCTTCGGTGATCATCTCCTGGAGGTCATTGCCCTGGATTTCACTCCCGCCACCCTGGAATACGCGGGCGCCGGCAAACGCATCATCCAAAAGCTCCCTGATCCGGCCTTCTGCTGTCTGCCGGGTTGTCTCCATGGCTGCCCGAGCCTCGACGCCTTCCGGGTTGTTGGGCACGCCGCGTCGCTCAAGGGTCGCGGTTGCGGCTTTATATTCAATCAACTGGTGCCTGAGATCATCCGCGGAACGCTTGGGTATGAATACAAAAATCAAGGGGGGCGGGTTGCCGGCCTGCCGTGCATCCGCCCGAACGGAGTTTTCATCGATGCTCCAGCCGTCGCGCACCCATACACAGATCCGCTTGTCCGCATCAGGGGGCAATTGGGTATCAAATACCGGGTGCACATCCCTTGTGACCTTGCTGTTTCCCTGTGCCAGTGTGAGCTTTTTTACCATCTCGCCGAATTTTTTCCGCAACCGGTCGTCGCGTTCCGCCTCAATACGGTGCATTTCATTGGCCAGCCGGGACCGTTGGCTTAAAAATTCGTCATTCCATGCCGTGCTTTCTTCGGTTTGTATCCGGTACTCATCGCCTAACCGCATCAGTAACTCACATTTGTCGAGCAGGCCCGGCAGTTTGCCCCTCAAAGAACCCGACCCACCCGGTAGGTTTTCGACCAGGAGGTCTGAGATCGTGTCTATGGTTGCCCGGATGCCGATTTCATTGTTGCTTCCGGCCAGCTTATTGATCAGAAACACCAAGCCGCAGGCGCGGGCCAGGAGTTGTTCATCGGCTGTTCCTTTGCGCCAGACCATGGTTT
>PWHG01000013.1 GCA_003554785.1 Candidatus Falkowiibacteriota bacterium | reverse complement strand
TTATTAATATATAAATGACTTACTTATTTGGTAGGTCATTTAATTATTCGGGGATCGTCTAATGGTAGGACACCTGGTTTTGGTCCAGGCAATCGGGGTTCGAATCCCTGTCCCCGAGCAATTATAAAATAGGCCAATATTGAATTGTACCCCCAAAATTGGACACGTAAGTGTCTATTTTTTTATAAATAAGTAATAAAGTTTTAATCATATCATTTTTTTAGTAAATAGTTGTCTAATTGTGTCAAAAATGATACAATTAGAGTATAAGTTAGTATAAAAATGATACAATTATGAATATAAATAAATTAAACAATAGGCAAATTAAAATTATAGAATTTGCCGAAAAAAATAAATCTTTTCAAACAAAAGATCTTTTACCTTTTATAAAAGAAGAGTTTAATGTTGAAAGATTAACTATTGTTAGAGATTTATCACTGCTTACAAAAAAATTAATATTAGTTAAAAAAGGTAAAGGACGAAATACCTCATATCAAATTTCAGATAAATATCTTTTAATAAAAGATTATGATGTAGATAAATATTTTTCTGTTCCGCACAACAAAAGAGACATAAAGCCTTTTTTTAATAAAGAAGTAATAGATTTTTTAAAAAGTGATATTTTCTCAGAAGAGGAGCTTAAAAGATTAGATAAAGTTAAAATTAAATATGATAAAATTATAAAATCATTAAAAAAAGAAAGTCCTGCTATATTTAAAAAAGAATCGGAACGTTTAATTATAGAATTATCGTGGAAATCTTCAGAAATTGAGGGCAATACATATACACTACTAGAAACAGAATCTTTAATTAAAGACCTAACTTTAGCCAAGGGTAAAGATAAAGCTGAGGCTCAAATGATTTTAAATCATAAAAAAGTTCTTGATTTAATTTTATTAAAACCAGATTATTTTCAAGAAATTACTATTGATAAAATAAAAGAAATCCATTCACTTTTAGTTGAGGGAATTGATATAAAGAAAGATTTTCGTAATTGTCCAGTTGGAATTACAGGAACGCTTTATCGTCCAACATCAAAAGAGAATGAAATTGAAAAAGCTATAAATGATTTAGTTAAAAAATCAAAGGAAATTGATAATAATGTTCATAGAGCTTTTATGTTTTTAGTGATGATTGCTTATATTCAGCCATTTGAAGATGGAAATAAAAGAACTTCTCGTATAATTGCTAATGCTATTTTACATACTAATAATATTCCAATGCTATCTTATAGAGATGTTGAGGCTACAGAATACAAAAAAGCAATTATATTATTCTATGAACAAAACAATATAAGTTATATAAAGAAAATATTTATTGAACAACTCGAATTTTCCGTAAATAATTATTTTAATTAAATTTTTTTTGTGAAGTCATGATGGGTTTATATTAAAAGTAGAGTAATAAAATTTATAGAAGATTTAAAATACCACAAAGATTGACAAAAATATAACAATTGTGCTATATTTTTTTGTTATTTAGTTCATTTACAAATCTTCAAAATCCTTAAACTATGATAATTACATTAAATGGTATTGATTATGAATTTTCAGGCAATTCAGAAATGATAGTGAAGTATTTAAATTATGAGATTGAATTAATTGAGTCTGGTTTTGATGAAAAATCCCAAAAGTTTGAAGCTGGTGGGGTTGACTCTCATCTTGGATTGCCCGGTTTTATTGAAAATCGATTTTTTAGATTTTCGGAATTGTCAGTAGCTAAAATTTTTGTTGACGGCAAAGGCAATAAAAAATTGACGGCTTATTTTGACTAGCCACTTTAACTCTCCTTTTTTAGGAGAGTTTTTATTTATAAATTTCGCTAATTTTGCTATAATATTAATATAATAATAAATATATGAAAAAGAAAAAAATATTAAATATAATAATTGGAATTTTTCTACTTTTAGCAATTCTAGTCTGGGGAGGTTATTCCATGAAAGGTTCAATTATACCTCTATTTTTCAGAGTTCAGGAGCCAGTAGATGTAGATCGAGGTGTTAAAAAGGGTGAGAAAGAGGTAGATGAGATTGATATAGAAATAATTGCTGAGGATTTAGAGGTTCCTTGGGAAATTGCGTTTTTGTCTGATGATTCTATTTTAATAAGTCAAAGAGGGGGAAGTCTTTTGCGTGTATCTAGTGGTGAAATAGAGTCAATCGCTGAGGTTAGGTCAGTTGGAGAAGGAGGTTTACTAGGCATGGCTCTTCATCCTGATTTTTCTAATAATAATTTCCTGTATTTATATATGACAACAAATGAAGATAATCGAGTTATAAGGTATAGATTGGAAAATAATGATTTAATTGAAGATAGGGTGATTATAAGTGAAATTCCTAAAGCTAAGTTTCACAATGGCGGTAGAATTGCCTTTGGACCAGATGGTTATTTATATGTAAGCACCGGTGATGCTCAAAATACTCAATTATCTCAAGACTTAAGCTCACTGGCTGGTAAAATTTTAAGACTTGATGAAAATGGTGACTATGTAGAAGATAATCCATTTGGAGATCATATTTATTCCTACGGACATCGTAACCCGCAAGGGCTAGCTTGGGATAGTGAAGATAATTTGTGGTCGACTGAGCACGGACCAACCGCTCAAGATGAGCTAAATTTAATCAAAAAAGGAAAAAATTATGGTTGGCCAACAATCAGTGGCGATGAGAAAAGGGAAGGAATGGAAAGTGCAGTGCTTCAGTCAGGTTATGACTATACTTGGGCACCAAGTGGAATGACTTATTTCAAAGGTAGTTTGTATTTTGCTGGGCTAAGGGGTCAATCTATATATGAAGCCAAGATTGAAGAAAAAGATGTAGTTGATTTTATTGTTCACTTTAAAGAGGATTTTGGTAGAATTCGTAGTATTAATTTAGGTCCTGATGAAATGTTTTATATTATCACCAATAATACCGATGGTAGAGGTAGTCCAAGAGAAGGCGATGATAAATTAATTAAAATAAATCCTAGATTATTTAAATAATAAAAATATGGCAAAACAAAAAAATCTAATTATTAAAATTTTAGTAGCAGTCTCTTACTTAGCAATGGTAAGTATTAATGCTTTAGCCAATATTTTACCAATAAACAATATTGGTACCGGCGAAGTATCCAATATGTATAGTAATTTATTTGCTCCAGCTAGTATAACTTTTTCTATATGGGGATTAATTTATATTTTACTGGGTCTTTATGTTCTCTATCAATTTGGTTTGTGGCAAAAAAATCAAGGAGAGAGGCAAAGTTTGTTAAATAAAATTGGAATTTATTTTATTTTCAGTTCAATTGCTAATATTTTGTGGATCTTTGCTTGGCATTATGATTATATTGGCATCTCTGTTTTTCTTATAACTTCCATCTTAGTGCTTTTAATTAAAATTGCCGACTTACTTAGAAAGGAGAAATTTACAAACAAGGAAAACTTTTTTCTAGTTTTACCATTTTCTATTTATTTTGGCTGGATAACTATAGCTACAATTGCCAATATTACAACTTTTTTAGTATCAATTAACTGGAATGCTTGGGGAGTCTCCAATGAAATATGGACGGTAATTATTTTGATAATTGGAGCTACTGTTGGTATTATTAGGATGTTATGGGACAGAAACATTGCTTATGGTTTAGTATTTATTTGGGCATATTTGGGAATACTGATAAAGCACAGCTCTGTCTCTGGTTGGGATAATAATTATCCTTTAGTTATATATACTGTAATTTTTGCAATTTTAGTATTTATTATTAGTGAAGTTGTAATGATAATTAACAACAAAAGATTGATAAAATAAAAAAATCTTATTTTTAAATTAAGACTTGTTATTTAAGTCTTTTTTTAATATGACAAAGAAAATAAAGTTTGTTATAATTTAATTATAATAATTAAAATCTATGAAAAAAGATCAGATTTATAATGATTATTTTTTTTCCAAACAAGAAAAAGGTTCATATATATCTGCTAGGTTTATTGTTCCTCTGGTTTTAGAGATTGTTGAAATAAAAAGTGTGGTGGATTTTGGTTGTGGTCTAGGAACCTGGCTAAAGGTTTGGCAAGAAAATAATGTTTCTGATATCTTGGGTCTTGATGGGGATTATGTTGATAGAGAAAAACTGTATATTGATAAAAAATATTTTCAAGCTCACAATTTAGCAGAAAAATTAAAATTAAATAAAAAGTATGATCTAGCACTTAGTTTAGAAGTGGCCGAGCATATTGAAAAAGAAAAGGCGGACATATTTGTTCAAAATTTAACATCCGTCTCTGATATGATACTTTTTAGTGCCGCTATACCTGGTCAAGCTGATAAAAAAATTGGACATGTAAATGAAAAATGGCCAGAATATTGGCAAGAAAAATTTAGAAAGTTTGGTTTTGTGATGCTTGATCCTTTGCGAGCGAAAATATTTAACAATAATCAGGTTGATTGGTGGTATCGGCAAAATATTTTTTTATTAGTAAAAAAAGAATTAATTGAACATGAAAATTTTAAAAATTTGCCTGTTTATAGTAAAGATTTAAAAATTATTCATCAAAGTATTTTAGATAAATATAATTTATAAAAATTAAGTAATAATCTTATGTTAAGAGGATTTGTGTTAAATCATATTGAGGTTTTGAAAAAAAAGGATACCAGACTTTTAGTTTTGTATTTATGTGGATTTATATTATCAATTTCTGCTAATGTAACTGCCTATATAAACTCTAGTTTTATTGAAGGTTTTATTGACTTGCAGTATGTAGGTTTATTTTTTGTGGCATCCAATTCAGTAGCTTTAGTTGCTATGCTTTATTTTCCTACCATAATCAATAAATATGGTAATTTGCTTACCTCCAAATTTGTAATGTTAATTAATGTAATTGGGGCTTCTTTTTTAATTTTTCTTAATTCACCTTACTGGATATTACCATTTTTTATGGCTATGTGGGTAAGCGCTAACTTGCTTTGGATTAATATGGATATTTTTGTAGAAAGTTTCACAACCAACAAAAACACTGGAAGAGTAAGAGCTCTATTTTTTACGGCCATGAATTTTGGTTGGATTGTCTCACCGGCGATTGCCTCTAATTTAGTGATTGATGAATCATATTACCGTTTAGTATATTTAGCTTCCGCTGTTTTTTTGGTCGTATTTTATTTAATAGTTAATCGTTATAAAAAGATTTTAAGTCGTGATGATATAGTTTATAAGAAACTTAAAATTGTCGATACTGTAAAAGATTTTTGGAAAGATAAAAATTTACGAGGAATTTATGTTAGTTCATTTTTTCTTAGTTTATTTTTTGGCTTAATTGTAGTTTACATGCCAATTTATTTGCATGATTTTATCGGTTTTAATTGGTCAACTATTGGTATAATTTTTTCAGTCATGTTACTTCCTTTTGTATTAGTGGAAATCCCGGCTGGTTATGTGGCTGATAAGTATATTGGCGAGGTGGAGTTATTAAATACCGGTTTTGCTATTTTAATTATATCACTTCTTTTGATATTTTTTGTCTCCACACCAAATGCGATTATTTGGGCAGCAATCTTGTTTTTAAGTCGTATTGGAGCAGCTTTAATTGAAGCTATGCGAGAATCTCATTTCTTTAAAGTTGTAGATGTTGAACACGTCAGTCATATTAATTTTTTAAGAACTTCCTATCCATTAGGATTTATCACTGCTTCGGCGGCTGGTGTTTTGATATTAAGTTTTTATCCTCTTGAATATGTTTTTTTATTTTTAGCTATATTTTTGTTGTTTAGTTTTTATTTTGTAAATAGAATTAAAGATAGTAAATAATATGAAGGAAAATTATAAAAATGGAAATTATATTCCTTGGCATAATTTAAAGATCGAAAAGATCTATAAAAAGCTCAGTACATCAAGTACTGGTCTTAAAAACTCTCAAGCTAAGGAAAGGCAAGAAGAATTTGGTTTAAATAAAATGCCTAGCAAAAAGGCACCATCTTGGTGGTTAATATTCTTTCATCAATTTTTAAGTCCCTTAATTTATATTTTAATTTTTGCCGGTATTGTTTCAGTAGTGTTAAGAGAATGGGAAGATGCCGGTTTTATATTTGCGGTAATACTTCTTAATTCTCTTATTGGTGCTTGGCAAGAAAATAAAGCGGAAAAAAGTGCAGCTGCTTTGCAAAATTTATTAAAAATAAAAGCTTTAGTTAGGCGAGATAATTTAGAAACTGAACTTGATGCAGAGGAGTTAGTAGTTGGTGATATTGTTTTTTTGGAAACTGGTTATAAAGTACCAGCTGATATTCGCTTATTTGACGCTCGTAATTTATCAGTTGATGAAGCTTTTTTGACTGGTGAATCTGAGGCAGTATCTAAAAATACAAATCCAGTTAAAGAAGATTTACCAGTTAACAAAAGAACTAATATGCTTTTTGCTGGCTCAACTGTATTTTCAGGAAGAGCCTGGGGGATAGTTGTTGAAACTGGTCTTAGAACTGAAGTTGGAAAAATTGCTGATATTATTACAGCCACACAAAAAACTAAACCACCACTTATTATTAGAATGGAGGAGTTTGCTAAAAATATTTCATATATAATTTTATTTTTATGTGTTATATTAGCAGCTATTTCATTATCAATGGGAGGTGAAGGTAGAGAAACCTTTTTCTTAATTGCAGCCCTGGCTGTGTCAGCTATTCCAGAGGGCTTACCAGTTGCCCTAACAGTTGCCTTATCAGTGGCTACTAATCGAATGTCAAAAAGAAATGTGATTGTTCGTAAGTTAACTGCTGTTGAAGGTTTAGGTTCTTGCACTATGATTGCTAGTGATAAAACTGGCACCTTAACTGTTAATCAGCAAACCGCTAAATTGCTTCATCTGGTTTCTGGTAAAGATTTAAAAATTTCTGGTGAAGGTTACAATGGCGATGGAGAAGTAGAGGGAGAAGGTGATTTAAATAAAAGTGAAAAAAATAATTTCAATAAAACACTTGAAACTATTGTGCTGGCCAATGAAGGTAAATTATATAAAAAAGGAAAAAAATGGAAACAATATGGTGATTCTATTGATGTGGCTTTTTTAGCTATAGCTTCAAAAGCAAAAATTAATATTGAAAAAATAAGATCAGCTGTTAAACCACTTTTTCTGATTCCTTATGAGTCAGAAAGAAGGTATGCTGGTCGTTTTTACAAAAAAAATGACAAAACCTATTTTGCTGTAAAGGGATCAGTTGATAGAATACTTGAATTTTGTGATCATGTTGAAATAGATGGAAAAAACAGAAAAATTGACAAAAAACAACTCAGACAAGAAGGTATTAGATTAGCTAAACAGGGTTATCGAGTATTGGCGGTTGCCAGAGGTGAGTATAAAGATGAGATTCCCAGTGATCCGGTGAAGTTTACTGACAAAAAGGTAACTAACTTAAGATTTTTGTCTTTAATTTGCTTTATTGACCCACTTAGATCAGAAACTAAAGATGCTATTTTAAAATGCCAAAGAGCAGGAATAGGTGTAAAAATGATAACTGGAGATCATTCAGCTACAGCTCTTTTTATCGCCAAAGAACTTGGTATAGCCGCCAGCAAAGAAGAAGTAGTGGTTGGTGATGATATTAGTGAAAAACAAAATATTACTCCAGAGTTTTTAGAAAGTGTTGAAAAAACTAAAGTTTTTGCCGGTGTATCACCGCTTCAAAAATCAAAAATAGTTAATGCATTAAATAAACTTGGTCATTTTGTAGCCGTAACTGGTGATGGTGTAAACGATGCTCCAGCTATGAAGCAAGCTAGTATTGGCGTGGCTATGGGCTCAGGAACAGATGTTGCTAAAGAAACCTCTACTATGATTGTAGTTGATGATAATTTTTCCTCAATTGTAAATGGTATTGAGGAAGGTAGATTTGCATATAGCAATGTTAGAAAAGTTGTTTACTTTTTAATATCCAGTGGAGCCGCTTTAATATTACTTTTCCTTTTATCAATTATTTCTATACCAATTTTACCAATTGAAGGCTTAATTCCACCACTGATAGCAGCTCAACTTCTATGGTTAAATGTAGTTACCAATGGAATCCAAGATGTAGCCTTAGCCTTTGAAGCTGGTGAAAAAGGGGAGATGAAAAAAGCACCTAGGTCGCCAAAAGAGGGAATTTTTAATCGTTTAATGACCAAGCAAACCATCCTTTCTGGTTTAGTAATTGGATCTATTAGTTTTGCGGTTTGGTTTTATTTAATTGATTTAGGTTATAGTGTTGAGCACACTAGAAACATACTACTGATGTTGATTGTATTATTTCAAGGATTTCATGTCTTTAATTGTCGCTCAGAATACAGTTCAGTATTTAAAATTCCATTGCGTAATAATAAAATATTAATTATTGGTGTTTTAGCTGCTCAAGCGCTGCATGTAATATCAACTCACATTCCTTTCATGCAAAGCATCTTACAACTTGAACCTGTTTCTTTTTCTAGTTGGTTAATACTTCTGGCTCTAGCCTCATCTATTTTATGGGCAATGGAAATATTTAAATTCTTGAGAAAAAAAATAAATAATTAATATGAATAAAAAAATATTATTTATTGCAACATTATCTCTTTTTATTTTTATAGTGGCTGCTTTAATTTTTGTTTTTAACAAGGAAAAAGAAAGTTTATCTACAGTCAAGATTGCTACTTGTCCAACTTTCTATGAAGGTTTAAGCAAACTCAATAATAAGTCTGATTATTCTATAATTTTAACTTCTTCAACCGGCGCTAGCTTAGCCATGCTCAGAAGGGAGCAAGTAGATTATGTTTTAGGAGGTAGAATATTATACCCCAATGAAGCAAATTTTAATCAGCAAATAATTGGTGAAGGTTTTTCATTTTTAAGTCAAAGAAACTTTAGTGTTTATGATTATGATCTATATTCTTATCCAATTTATAGCGATTTAAGTGAAGATTTATTAAGAGAAAATTTTGGTAACTTAGATTATAATATAGTTGATGATGTCTATGATCATTTAAATGAAAACCTTGTAATTACTAGTTGGGAGAACACAGATTTCAGTAGAGCCGAGATTGTTCATTTGTTGAGAGTTGATGGTTCAAAAAATATCAAATCCAGACTACCAATTGTTTTTTGTTATGATAAGTGTCAAAATGAAATAGTAGAGGATATAAAAGGAGTTGTTAATTAAATTAGCTTATTATGTATGAATAAAAACACTTTAAAATTGATTTTGATATCTGGGGCTTTATTGGTCTTTTTTGTTATTGTTTTTTTATCCTTTATGGAGGGTGATAGAGAAGAAATTGTTTTAGATGACCGCGAAGATGATTATAGTATGATTTTATTTACTGGAGATAATTGTCCTCATTGTCAAGATGTTGAGGAATTTGTTGAAAGGGAAAATTTAGTTGATACTTTAGATTTGTCTATAAAGGAAGTTTATAATAATATTGAAAATAGGAATTTACTTGAAGACAAGTTTAATCAATGTAGTCCCCAGCCAAGAACCTATGGTGTCCCTTTGTTATGGAATAATCAGCTTTGTTTAATTGGACCCAGTGAAATTATTAATTATTTGAATTCTCTTTAGTGGTAATAGATATAAAAAAGGCGATTGTTTAAGCAATCGTCTTTTTTGTTTAAATTAAATATTTTAGTTATTATTATTGTTTTCTTTAACTTCATTTTCTACTTCTTTTTCAGCAATTTTTTTAGCTTTAGCTGTACTGGCGAGATTGGGTATAAAGAAAATAAGAAGTCCAGCTAAAATAATTCCCATTACATTGATGCCAAAAAATTGAAATACTTCATTAAGAATTGTCCACTCTTCTGCCGCTAGAAGTAATCCTAAAGCGCTTAAAGGTGGCACTAAAGTAACAGCGATAGCAATTCCTGGAAGAGCGTCTTTGATGTTTGGTTGACGCCAGGTATAAGCGGCGGTTAATCCAGCAATTATAGCAATGGTAAATGATAAATATGAAACTTCCATGGTAGCTAAAACTCCCCACTCAGGATTTGTTAAAGGAAAAATAAGGCCAATTAAAATTGAAGTAGCAAAGGCAATAGCGATTGAGTAAATAAATATCTTAACTGATCGCCAAATTAAACGCCAACTTCCGCAAGTAATTCCAAGTGATATAGCTAGAATTGAAGACAGAAGGGGGGCAATAATCATGCCGGCAATAACTAAAATTAGATTATTAGCTACTAAACCTAAAGCTACAATTGCTGTTGCCAATGAAATTAAAAAATAAAAATCAAAACGGGGTGTGCTAGCGTTTATAATATTAGAAACAAATTCTAATTTTTTAGTTTTATCTTTTTTAAATAGATTAAAGAAACTTTTCATAAACTTTTATTACAATCTTTATTTTATTATATTTTAATAAATTTAGCAATTAATTTTAATTTGAAAAATAGTATTTTTATCGTTTATTTTAGTTTCAATACTACCATTGAAACTATTTTTAATTATCTGATTGGATAGATATAAACCTAAGCCTAAACTATTGTTTTGACTAAAAAAAGGTTTAAATAATTGTTTTTTTTGAGATTGAGGAATTCCACATCCATTGTCTATAATTTGAATAATCAATTTTTTCTTTTGTTTAAAGGCCTTTATTGTAATTTCCTTATATTTTTTTCGGCTTTTTTTGCAAGCATCAACAGCATTAATAATTAAATTAGTTAAAACACGATTAAATTTAGTTTTTTGGCCATATATTTTAATACTGGGATGAATTTCTGTTTTTAAGTTAATATTGGATTTCTTAATTTTATAGTTTATTAATTTTATCATTTTATCAATCTCTTTTTTTATATTAAAATAATTTTTTTTATCATTACAGTTTATTTGATTTTTAGCACTAATTAAAATATTTTTCATATTTAAACAAGCTAATTTAGCTAGTTTTAAATTTTCTCCACATTTTTTATTTTTATTAATATCTATAGCTTGATCTAAATTAAGCTCTAAAGCGTTGAGAGGATTAATTAAATCATGAATAATTCCAGCAGAGAGCCGTCCAAAGTTTGCTAAATTATGTAATTGTTTAATTTTTTTTATTTTCGTCATATTTTTTAAAAAATGCCCTCATTTGGGGCATTTGTTTAATAATTATTTATTTTTAAATTAGTTAATTTTGCTTAATTTGTATCCGTGTCCATTGATTGTGTGAATTAATCGTTTACCATGTTTTTCTGTTTTTTTTCTAAGTCGCATGATATGAGTTTCGATTGTGTTTGAAATCAGATCGCCGTTTACATCCCAGATTCTTTCCATGATAACAATTTTTGATAATACTTGTTCAGAATTTAATATAAAAAATTTAAGTAGTGCAAATTCTCTTTTAGTTAAAAATATTCTTTTGTTATTTCTAAACACCTCAAAAGTATTTATATTTATTTTTATATCATCATACTCAAGAATTTTTGGTAAAATTTTTAAGTTTTTTCTTCGATTATTGGCTTTAACTCGAGCAATTAACTCAGTCATTGTAAAAGGTTTAGGTAAATAGTCATCAGCTCCTAAATTTAACCAATTTAATCTATCTTCCATTGTGTCATAACAACTAATAGCGATAATAATTGAATCTTTTCCGTCTTCTCTGATTTCTTTTAAAATTTGGTGTCCATTTAATTTGGGTAAAACTAGATCAAGAATAATTAAATCATAATCATTAGTTCTAGCTAGAAATGAGCCCTTTTCTCCATCTCGCTCAATATCAACTGCGTAAGCTAGTTTTTCCAATTCTTTTTTTATACTTAAACCCATGTTTTGGTCGTCTTCGACAATAAGTGCACGCATATTTTTTTTATTAAATTAATATTTATTATTATTTTAACAGGATTAAAATAAACAAATTATAAACAAATTATAAAATATTTATAAACTAAATTATCATTGATTTTATTAGTTTTTTTAGTTAACATAAGAAAGTAGAGAAAATTTATAAAAAAGTCAAATGAACAAAAGAAAAAAATCATTTTTCTCCAAAAAAAATAACCCCTTTGTTATTCAAGAGGGTAAGTTTAGTTTTGGTCAGCTCAAAGATCCTGCCTTTTATACCGAGTGGACAGAGCACGCCTTTTTATCCGATGACAAAAAAAAGGAAGTGGTTGGACAAACCTTTGATTTTAAGCAATTAAAAATTATTAAAATAATTATATTGATTTTTTTTGCAATTTTATTGGTAAAAATTGTTTGGCTTCAGGTTTTTCAGTTTGATCATTATTATAGTTTAGCGCAAATTAATCGCTCTCGCCAAGAGGTAGATGGTGCCAACAGAGGAATATTTTATGATCGCCATGGTGAGCCATTGGTGAAAAACAAGGCTAATTTTGTCCTGTCAATTCGCTTAATTGATCTACCTCGTGATGAACTCAGAAGAGATAAAATAATTAGAGAAATTAGTCAGATTTTAGATGATTTACCGCAAGAAAATAATAATAATTTAATTATAAGTGATGGTCCTTCGTTTTCTATAATTAAAGAAAAATTGGCAGATGTTAGATATGGTTCTCTGGAGTCTTATCAACCCGTTTTTATAAAAGATAATATTGACCACGAAACGGCTTTAAAGTTAATGCTTGAAAGTGAGAATATACCGGGATTATTTGTTTCCAATAAAATTAAACGTCATTACTTACCAGTAGCTGAAGATAATTTACATAGTTTATCCCATATTTTAGGATATACTGGAAAAATTTCAAAAGAAGAGTTAGATAGTTTAGATGGTGATTATTCACATATTGATTATTTAGGAAAAACTGGTCTGGAAAAAATTTGGGAGAGCCAATTGAGAGGTCAAAATGGTTTAAAAAGTTATGAAGTTGATGCTTATAACCAAAAAGGTAAATTAATTGATCAAAGGCCGGCTGTTGATGGTTACAATCTGCAATTATCACTAGATCTTAGCCTTCAAGCTAAAGTTGAAGAAATTCTTAGTCAGTGGTTGGATTATTTAGATTTAAATAAAGCTTCAATAATAATTCAGAATCCGCAAAATGGAGAAATATTAGCTATGGTAAGTTTACCTGCTTATAATAACAATAATTTTGCATCTGGTATTGACA
Source organism: Candidatus Falkowiibacteriota bacterium (assembly GCA_003554785.1). GTDB lineage: Bacteria > Patescibacteriota > Patescibacteriia > Patescibacteriales > UBA12465 > PWHG01. The sequence goes on along the minus strand of PWHG01000013.1, from coordinate 27,230 downwards.
GAGAAATTTATCAATCTTTAATTAATAATCCTAATCAACCCTTATTTAATCGTTCAATTGGTGGGGAATTCCCGGCTGGTTCAACGATTAAGCCATTTTTCTCGGCAGCTGCACTTGAGGAGGATGTAATTACTGAAAACACTAGTTTTTTAAGCACAGGTGGTATAAGAATTGGTCAATGGTTTTTTCCTGATTGGTTATCCGGTGGGCATGGTAGAACTAATGTAAGAAAAGCCATTGCCGATTCAGTTAATACTTTCTATTACTATATTGGTGGTGGTTATCAAGATTTTGAAGGCCTGGGCTTGGAAAATTTAGTTAAATATTCTCTTCTTTTTGGTTTAGGGGAAAAAACTGGTATTGATTTAACTGGTGAAGCTTCTGGTTTAGTACCAACTAAAGAATGGCAAGAAAGAGTTAAGCAAGAACCTTGGTATATAGGAAATACTTATCATTTCTCAATTGGCCAAGGTGATGTTTCAGTTACACCACTGCAAATGCTAAACGCCACATCAGCTATTGCCAATGGTGGTACATTATATAAACCACAGTTAGTAGCGCAAATTAGAAATAGCGATGACAGAATTGTTGAAGATTTAGACAAAGAAATAATTCGCCAAGATTTTATTGATGATTATAATTTAGAAGTAGTGCGCCAAGGAATGCGACAAGCAGTAACTAGCGGTAGTGCCAGGCGATTAAGTTTGCTTGATGTTGATGCGGCTGGTAAAACGGGAACTGCTCAATGGTCTAGTCAAAAAGACCCTCACGCTTGGTTTTCTGGTTTTGCTCCTTATGATGACCCTGAAATTTCCTTTGTTATCTTAGTTGAAGAAGGAGGAGAGGGTAGTGAAGTTTCAGTGCCAATAGCTTTTGATATTTTAAATTGGTATTTTAGTCAAGAAAATAATAATTAATATGAATTTATTTGTTCACTTGTTAATTCATGCAAGCTTATCATTTTTAGCTGGATTTTTACTTAGTCTTTATTTTGGTTTTCCTATAATATTAATTTTATCCGCATTTTTAGTAGGATTTTTTATTGATGCTGACCACTTAATTGATTATTTTTTGACTTTTAAAAAGTTTAATTTACAACGATTTTTAAAAAGTCAGCAGTTTGTTGCTTCCAATCGAGTTATAAAAATTTTCCATGCCTGGGAGTTAGTTTTTTTATTTATTTTAATTGCTGGATTTTTCTCTCATAATTTATTAATTCAGGCTATATTTATCAGTGCTAGTTTTTCTTTATTTCTTCATTTAATAGCTGATTGTTTAATTAATCGTGAGCCCTTTATTTTCTATTTTCTATTTTATCGTTTTAAAAACAAATTTTTAATTGATGGTTCCAAAGAAGAAAGTTTAATATTAGACAAAAATTAAAGATTAAATGGTTAAATTTAAATATTGCTTAGCACTCTATTGACAAGAGTGCTAAGTTTTTTTATAATACTAATTAGTGAAAAAAATATATGGAAAATGAAAGAAGAAAAAAAATATTATTTACCTTAATTTCTGAATATACTAAAACCGCTCAGCCAGTATCTTCTGGCTTATTAGCCAAGAAATATAGTTTAGGGGTTTCACCAGCAACTATTAGAAATGAGATGATGGCTCTTGAGGAAGATGGTTTTATTTACCAACCTCATACTAGTGCCGGTCGAGTTCCTTCAGAGTTAGGGTATTTAGAGCAAATTAAAAATTTTTCCAATTCTTGGCCTAAGCTTAAATGTGAAAAATTAAATGAGGCTTTAAAGAAAGAAGAGGATCTAAGAAAGGTAGCTAAGATATTGTCTGAATTTTCTAGAAATGCTGTATTTTGGGCTTTCCATAAAAATGATTTATACTATACTGGTTTATCTAATCTATTTTCTAAACCTGAGTTTAAAGAAAGTGATGCTGTCTGTGACATGTCTTTAGTGATTGATAGGATGGAGGAGATAATTGATAATATATTTAATGACCTAGAAGATGAAATAGTGTTCAAAGTGGGGTCAGACAATCCATTTGCTCCCTTCTTGGGAACTGTATTTTTAAAGTATCGGGACAATAAGCAATCTGGTTTATGTGGTATTTTAGGGCCAATGAGAATGGATTATGCAAAATCTGCCGCCTTACTGGAAATAATTAATAATAATTTTAAAAAATAAATATGTCAGAAAAAAATAATTATGCTACAGCAGCAGTTGGTGTTTTAATTTATAATCATAAAGACGAGGTTTTGTTAATTAAAAATCCAAAATATTTAGATCTTTGGACTATCCCTGGGGGTAAAGTTAATAAAGGTGAGAGTATAGAGGATACAGCTAAAAGAGAAGTGAAAGAAGAAACTGGTTTAGAAATCAACAATTTAAAATTTATTTCTGCAGAAAATAGTTTAGATTATAAATATTTTTCTAATGATAAGCACTTTGTTCTTTTAAATTATATTGCTAAAGAGAGTGGTGGAAAAATTAAAAAAAGTCGCGAAGTAAGTGAATATAAGTGGATAAAACCAAAGGAGGCCCTAAAAAGAAAAGATATATCAGATACAGTTGTTTCACTTCTATTGAGCTTTATTGAATTGACAAATAAAGAAGAAGATCATAGTTTTAAAGCTAAATACCAAAGAGCTTTAGCGGAACAACAAAATATAATTAAAAAAAATGAAGAAGACAGAAAAGAGTTTATGAAGTATGCTTTATCTGATTTTATTGAAGACTTAATTCCGATTTATGATCATTTAAAATTATCAATTGCTAGTTTACCTGAGGAAGAAGAAAACAGTGCTTGGGTGGTGGGTGTAAAGCATATTTTACGGCAGTTTAAAAAGCTATTAAATTCCAAAGGAGTAGAAGAAATTGATACTAAAGATAAGAAATTTGATCATAATTTAATGGAAGCAATTGAGGGAGAGGGTGAAAAAGTAGTTAAAGAAATTTCTCCTGGCTATAGATTAAATGGACGACTACTTAAACCAGCTAAAGTAATAGTTGGAAAAGATAAATAATTTAAATAATTTCTCTTTTATCTACTTATTATTTAAATAAGTTTTAAGAGAGGAAATTCTAAAAATATGTCACTAATTAAATGGAATCCCTACAATGAAGGTTTAAATTTTGATGACATGGATAAAATGTTTAATGAAATGTTGCCAGCGGTTAAAGGTAGTCAATTTGGCTTTACTCCAGCAGTTGATATGTATGAAGAAAAAGATAATATTATCGTAGAAACTCAGCTAGCCGGAATTGATCCAGATAAGATTAATGTTTCAATTGAAAATGATGTCTTATGCTTAGAGGGTGAAGCGGAAAAGAAAAGTGAAGTTGATGATAAAAATTATTACAGAAAAGAAATCAGACGAGGTAATTTTTATCGCTCCATTCCACTACCTACTAAAGTAGAGGGTGACAAAGCCAGTGCGATAAATGAAGATGGAGTTTTAAAGATTTCTATTCCAAAAGCCGCTGAAGTAAAACCTAAAAGCATCAAAATTGAAACCAAGAAAAAATAAGTTTGTTTTAAGATGTCGGTGGCTAATTTTTTAGCCATCGCTATCTAAAAATAAATTAATTATTAAAGTTTTTTTGCTATTCTTATCAAGAAAGTAACAAAACTTAAAAAAATTATGGGAAAAATATTAGGTATAGATTTGGGAACTACCAATAGTGCTATGGCAATAATTGAAGGTGGTACTCCCAAAATAATTGAAAATCAAGAAGGTAATCGAACTACACCTTCAGTAGTATCGGTATCTAAAAACGATGAACGACTAGTTGGTCAACCAGCTAAAAGGCAAGCAGTTATAAATCCGGAAAATACTATTTACGCAGTAAAGCGTTTAATTGGTCGTCGTTTTGAAGACGAGGAAGTTAAACGAGATATAAAAAAATCTTCCTATGAAATCGTACAAGCAGGTGAGGGTGTGAAAGTGAAAATGGCGGGTAAGGAGTATTCTCCAGAAGAAATATCTTCTAAAATTTTAGCTAAAATGAAAGCTGATGCTGAAAAAAAGGTTGGAGAAAAAATTACTGAAGCAGTTATTACCGTTCCAGCATATTTTGATGACTCACAACGTCAAGCTACTAAAGACGCGGGAAAAATTGCTGGTTTGGATGTAAAAAGAATTATTAACGAGCCAACGGCAGCTGCTTTAGCTTATGGTTTTGACAAAAAGAAAGGTCAACAAGCCGTAGTCTATGATTTAGGTGGTGGTACTTTTGATGTTTCTGTATTAGATATTGCTGAAGATACAGTAGAGGTTAAAGCCACTACTGGTGACACTCATTTAGGTGGTGAAGATTTTGATGAACGAATCATCAACTGGATCGTTGAAGAATTTAAGAAAGACCAGGGAATTGATTTGTCTGGTGATGTTTTAGCTATGCAAAGAGTTAAAGAGTCAGCAGAAAAAGCTAAAATTGAATTATCTACATCAATGGAAACAGAAATTAATCAACCATTTATTAGCACCGATAAAGAAGGACCAAAGCATTTAGTTATGAAAATCAGTCGTTCTAAATTAGAATCCTTAGTTGCTGATTTAGTTGATAAAACAATTGAACCATGTAAAAAAGCTTTAGATGATGCTGGTTATAAAGTAGAAGATATTGAAGAAATAATTTTAGTAGGTGGTATGACAAGAATGCCACTGGTTCAAGAAAAAGTTAAGGATTTTTTCAAAAAAGATCCTAATTTAAATGTAAACCCTGATGAAGTAGTTGCTCTAGGTGCCGCAGTTCAAGCCGGTGTTATGCAAGGCGACGTTAAAGATGTCTTGCTTTTGGATGTTACTCCTCTTAATTTAGGAATTGAAACCCTAGGTGGAGTTACCACTACCTTAATTGAAAAAAATACTACAATTCCTACTTCCAAATCTCAAACTTTTTCCACTGCCGCTGATAATCAATCAAGTGTAGAAATTCATGTTGTTCAAGGTGAAAGACCAATGGCAGCTGACAACAAAACTTTGGGAAGATTTATTCTAGACGGTATTCCACCGGCTCCAAGAGGAACTCCACAAATTGAAGTTAAATTTGAAATTGATGCCAATGGTATATTAAATGTTAGTGCTACTGATAAAGCTACTGGTAAACAGCAAAAAATAACCATTACCGCTTCTTCTGGACTATCTAAAGAAGATATAGAAAAAATGAAAAAAGATGCCGAGGCTAATGAAGCTGAAGATAAAAAGAAAAAAGAAAAAATTGAGCTTAAAAATCAAGCAGAATCTGTAGTTTTTACCACTGAAAAATTGATTAAAGAATCTGGTGACAAAATGAAAGAAGAAGATAAAAAAGAATTAGAAAATAAGCTAGCAGAGCTTAAAAAAGTTCAACAAAGTGAAGATATTGAAGAATTGAAAAAGAAAATGGAGGAAGTCAATCAAGTGGCTCAAAAAATTGGCTCTTCTATGTATGAAAATACCCAAGGTGGTGAACAAACAACTGAACAAAAACAAGAAAAAACTGAAGACAAAAAAGGAGACGAAGAAGATGTAGTTGAAGGAGAAGTTGAAGAGGATAAAAAAGATAAAGAGGAAAATAAGGATAAATAATATAACTTGTCTCTTAATCGCCCACCTCTCTTTTTTAAAAAGGAGAGGTTGGCTATTTAATAGATAATTATTATGTCAAAAGATTATTATAGTGTCTTGGGAGTAAATAAAAATGCTAGCCAAGAAGAAATAAAAAAAGCTTTTCGAAAGAAAGCTCACGAGTATCATCCTGATAAAGGTGGGGATGAGAAAAAATTTAATGAAATAAATGAAGCCTATCAAGTTTTGGGCAAAGCTGATAAAAGATCACAATATGATCAATTTGGTTCAGCCGCTTTTTCTGGTGGTGCTCCTGGTCAAGGACAAGGATTTTCTGGTTTTTCTGGCGCTGGCGGTATTGATTTTGATGATTTAGGAGACATGTTTGGTGGTTTTTCTGATATTTTTGGTTTTGGTGGTGGCTCCAAAAAACAAAGTCAAACTAAAAGGGGTAGAGATTTAGAATTAAGTATTAATTTAGAGTTTAATGAAGCTGCTTTTGGTGTTGAAAGAGAAATCAATTATCAAAGACAAAACCAATGCAAAACTTGCGATGGACAAGGTGGTTCTGATATGAAAACCTGTTCAACTTGTAAAGGACAAGGTAAAGTTATGCAAGTTCAAAGAACAATTTTAGGAAATGTACAAATGCAATCAACTTGTCCAGATTGTAAAGGAAGAGGACAAAAACCTAGTAATGTTTGTTCAGATTGCAGAGGTAGTGGTTTAAGTTTGGAAAAAATGAAATTTAAAGTTAAAATTCCAGCTGGAATTGATGATGGTGAAAGTATTCGTTTAGCGCAAAGAGGGGAAGTAGCTAGCAATGGTCAAGCCGGAGATCTATATTTACGCGTAAGTGTAAAACCTCATAAAGAGTTTGTTCGTCAAGGTAGTGAGATTAAAAGCGAGCAGTTTATAAATTTTACTCAAGCAGCCACTGGTGATAAAATTGATGTTAAAACTATTCATGGTTTAGTTAAGTTAAAAATTCCAGAAGGAACAAAATCAGATACGGTTTTTCGTTTGAAAAACAAAGGTTTACCAAGAATTGATAGTCATAGTTTTGGTGATCATTATGTATTAATTAAAATAAAAGTACCCAAAGGCTTAAATCGTAAACAAAAAAAAGCCTTAGAGGATTTAAATCTTTAATTTATGTTTATAGATACTCATGCGCATTTAAATTTTTCTGACTTTAAAGATGATGCTGATAAAGTAATTCAAAGAACTCTGGATAGCTATACCTGGATGATTCTTATTGGTTCTGAGTTAAAAACTTCCAGAAGGGCTCTAGATTATGCCAATAAATATGAAAAAGGTGTTTATGCCTCAGTTGGTCTACATCCTATAAACATCAATCATCAGGAATCTGTAGCTAGTCAAAGAGCTGGCGAAAAAGAGCATTTTAACTTTGAAACTTATGAAAATTTAGCTAAACTGCCAAAAGTAGTAGCAATTGGTGAAACCGGACTTGATTATTATCATATTAGCTCAGAAGATGATCAGGAAAAAATTAAAAGCAAACAAAAAGAAGTATTTCTAAGACAATTAACTTTAGCCCGCCAACTAGATTTACCGGTAATTATTCATTGTCGTCAAGCTCATGATGATATGCTAACAATTTTAAAAGAATTTAAAAGTAATAATGAAAATTTGTTTTTAGATAATAAGTCATGGGGAGTTATGCATTGTTTTTCTGGAGATGAAGATTTAGCTTGGAAGTATTTTAAGCTAGGTTTAATGATTTCTTTTACTGGACTTATAACTTTTAGTAAAAATTGGGATGATCTGCTTCGAAAAGTACCACTTGATAAAATAATGATTGAAACTGATGCTCCCTTTATGTCCCCTGAACCTTATCGTGGAGAAAGAAATGAACCAATGTTAGTACAATATGTAGCTAACAGAATTGCTGAGATTAGATCAGTTCCGCTGGAGAGAATTGCTGAAGTTACTACCAATAATGCAAAAAGGTTGTTTTCTATTTAAATTTCCCAGGGATAAATATTATACTTTTTATCTTTTTTATTTTCTAAACTAACTATATAATATTCATTAATTATATAGTTTTTTTTAAAATAATTAATTACTGACATATTAGCTCGATTAAAATTTAATTTTACTTCAAAGGGTACTATTTTATTTTTCTTTTTAAGGATAAAATCTATTTCTTTTTTGTCTTTAGTGCGCCAATAATTGATATTTTTATTTTCATATTTTTTTACTAATTCTGCAAAAATACTAGCTTCAAAAATGTTTCCAGTAATTGTATTAGTTAAAGTTTTAAAAAATAACATCTGTACTAACCCCGAATCATAAAAATAAATCTTAGGCGACTTAGATAGCTCGCTTCTTAGATTTTTATGATAAGGACTAACTAGTTTAATAATAAATGTTTGTTCTAGAATAAATAAATATTTTTCAATTGTTGGCACCGATAAGTCACAGGTATTAGATAATTCACTAATATTTACCATTTGACCACTTTGTGATGCTAATATTTCAATTAAACGATTAAATTTATCTATATTATCAATATTAGCAAGCTCCCTAACATCTTTTTTAACATATGTATCTATTATTTGTTGTAATCTTTTTTCCTTAATTTTTATTTCTTCAGTTAAAACAATTTTTGGATACCCTCCATACAACACAAATTCTTTATATAATGACTTTAATTCATCAATTTTTTTACTAGAATTAATTTTTTTATTAAAATAGGGATAGTTTTTAAACATTAAAAATTCCTCAAATGATAAATTAAAAATATCAAAATTAATAGTTCTTCCAACTAAGGAGTCCTTAAATTTATTTTTAATTTCAAAACTAGATGAGCCAGAAACAATTAACTTAATATTTTTATGATAATCAACACAAAGTTTCAGAAACTCAGATGGATTGTTTAAGTATTGTATTTCATCAATAAATACAAAATTTTTTTCACCTTCTTTTTTATAGAGTCCCTCTTCTTTTAAATGATTAATAAATTCATCAACCCCTTTATCTAATAAGTTTTTAAACCTAGAATCTTCAAGGTCAATAAAATATGTAGTTTCTTTTTTGTCTTTTAAATAATTCTCTAGCCAAAATAATATATGGCTTTTACCTACCTGCCTAGCGCCGTGTAAAACTATAATTTCTTCAAGATCTATATATTCTAAAATTTTATCAATTATTTTTCTTTTATAAATCATATATTTATATTATTTATTATATATTTATTATATATCAAACTTAAATATAGGTCAAGTTAGATAATAGTTTGACTAAAATCAAACTCTAGTTATATTTTAGTTAAGTATTATAAAATAAAAAATATCACCCGTTAATTAGGTGATATTTTTTATAACTAATTTATTTTGTTTTACTAGTATCTCTTAAGTCCTCAATATGGTCATCTAATTCTTTCTTAGTTTTGAAAGCTGAAACTGAACCATCAGGATTAGTTATTCTAAATTGTTCATTGGTGCCTTTTGGTTTGTTTGGATTTTCTAAATTTTCCATAAATTTAATTTTAATATTGACATTTATAATTATATATGATATTTTATATTAATTAATAAATTTTGTCAATTGTTAAAAATTTAAAAAAAGATTCAAGGAGGGGTCTTAAAATGAAAAGTTCTTTCAAATTAAACAAAAAAAGATGTTTATTTCTAAAATCGAGCTTTAATGAAAATTATGCCAAGGAATTAGTAGAAAAACTATTTGATCTTGATAAAAGTGAAGGTGAAATTTTTCTATATATTAATAGTTCCGGAGGAGATGTTTCTGCTTTTAAAATTCTTTATGATAATATTTCCTTGTGTCAAAATAAGGTTATTGGAGTTGTGGCTGGATCTTGTTTTTCTGCCGCTACTCTCATCTTACAAGCATGTAATAAGAGATGCGCCACACCTTTATCAGTTCTAGGATTTCATTATATGAATTATCCAATTTCTTTTACAATAAAAAATGACAAGAATATTGGATATTATATAAAATTCATAGAAGATGAATTTAATTTCATGCATCAAAATAATAAAATTATTAAAAATATTTTGGTGTCAAAAATGAATATTGATGAAGACAAAGTTCATCAAATAGCTCTAGAGGGCAAAGAATTAAATGTAGATGAAGCCTTAGAGTTTGGTTTAATTGACGAAATAATAAGTTATTAATTATAGGCCCTGATTTTTTCAGGGCTTTTTTTATTGCTCTTGACTTTTTGAGTTTAAGAGTTATTATAAATATATAAAATATATGGATAAAAAAACTATAAGAGAGATTGCTATATCAAGCGCTATGTATAGCTTAGGAGCTATTTTTGCTCCCTTGGTTATAATTGGTGGCAGTGGTTATTTACTTGACCAGTGGCTTGATACTTATCCAGTAATTTTTTTAATTAGTGCGCTTGTAGCTTTTGTGGTTACTAATATAATGTTATTTAAAAGAATTAAAAAGATAAATAGTATAATTGATAAACATAGAGATGAAATAATAGAAAAAAAGATGAACGAGGCTGGTTCCAAAAAAGAGGACTAATGTCTTTCCCCAGTCTTTCAGATATCTATGGAATTAAATATTTCACTAGCACCAGAGGTGCTTTTTCATATCGGATCGTGGCCAATAACCAATTCATTTTTTTGGTTTTTTTGGTTATGGCTGTTTTTTATGATTGGCGCTTTTATATTAAAGGCTAATTTGAAAATGATTCCTGGAAAAGTACAGAACTTCATTGAAATGTTGATCTCTAGTGCTTATGAATTTGTTGAATCAATTATTGGCCCCGGAAAAAAGGCAGAAAGAGTGTTTCCGCTTATAGCTACTATGTTCTTTTTTGTTTTACTGGCTAATTTATTAGTTTACTTACCTGGTCAAGCAGCGGTGAGTTTAGCTAGCCCTGAAGGAGCAGTTCCTCTTTTTCGAGCAGTGGTAGCTGACTATGGTTTTGTTTTTATGTTAACGATTTTGGCTATTATTATTGTGCAAGTTGTTGCTATTGTTAGTGCCGGACCCTTTAACTATTTAGGACGTTTTATTAATTTCCGTTCACCAATGAAGTTTTTTTTAGGAATAATGGATTTAATTAGTGAAGTGGCCAAGATAATTTCTTTATCCTTTCGTTTGTTCGGTAATGTTTTTGCAGGTGAGGTCCTAGGAGCAGTTATGTTATTTTTAGCACCTTTCTTTTTGCCTCTACCGTTTTTATTTTTAGGTCTATTAACAGCGGTAGTTCAGGCCTTTGTGTTTGCAGTTTTAACCCTAGTTTTTATTTCTATGGCCTCAGAAATGGGACAAGAAGAAGTTAGTGCGTAAATATTTTAAATATAAATAATTATTAATTACTAAATTTATGGAAATTGAAGCTGTTAAGTATTTAGCTGCCGGTTTAGCCGTCGGTTTAGGAGCGATCGGACCAGGTATTGGTCAAGGGCTCGCTGCTTCTAAGGCTTTAGAAGCAATTGGTCGCAATCCAGAAGCTAGTGGTAAAATTACCCCACTAATGTTTGTTGGTATGGCGATTGCTGAGTCAACTGCGATTTATGCCTTAGTTATCACCTTGTTGATTTTATTTGGTTAATTAAAAAGCAGTGACTATCTAACTCTTATACTAAAGGGTTAGATTTCTTTGTTTTTTAATTTAAATTTTTAATATGGAATTATTTGAAGCCTTAGGCATAAATGTAAAAATTCTTTTAGCACAATTAGTTAATTTCTCAATACTGGTTTTTGTACTTTGGCGTTTTGCCTATAAACCGGTAATGAAGGTTTTAAGGGATAGACGGGAAAAAATTATCCAAGGAGTAAAAGCGGCTGAAGCCTCTGAAGAAAAGCTAGCTCTTGCTAAAGAAAAAGAAAAAGAAATTATAACCGAAGCTAAAAAAGAAGCTTTAAAGATAGTTGAAGACTCTAGAAAAAAAGGAGAGAAGAAATATCAAGAGATTGTTGATAAATCCAAAGAAGATATTGGTCAAATAATTAATCAAGAAAAAGACAAGATTAGACAAGAAAAGGAAGAAGTTTTACTAGAAATTCGTCAAGAAATTGGTAGTTTGCTTAGCCTAGGAATTACTAAATTTTTAGATAAAAAAATTGATAAAGAAAATGATGAAGCAATTATCACAGAAGTTAGCAAGCAATTGCAAAAACAATAAATTTTATGAAAATTACTGCTAAAAAATATGCTCAAGCCTTGTTTTTAAGTGTTAAAGATAAGGAGAAAAAGGAAGTTAGCGAAATTATTGATAATTTTGTAAAACTTTTAGCTGAGCATCATCAATTAGCTTTAAGCAGAAAAATCTTATATTTCCTGGAAGGATTTTTTCAAAAAGAAGGTTTAGTTTGTCCAGTTAGCATTGAATCAGCTCATCGTTTAACAAAAGAAAGCAAAAACGAGATAATGAAGTTTCTTGAGAAAAATACCAGTGGTGAGATTGAGTGGCAAGAAAAGGTTAATTCCAAATTACTGGGTGGTTTTGTTCTTCGTTATCAAGATAAGATTTATGATGCCAGTTTAAAAAATCGTTTAGATCAATTTAATAAAGAGATAAATAAAAAATAATATAATTATATGGCAAATAGTACTAAAGATTTCATTATTGAACAATTAAAAGAAAGAATTGATAAGTTCTCACCAGAAAAAAAAGAACAAAGCTTTGGTAAAGTAATTGAAGTTGGCGATGGAATTGCCAAGGTTTCTGGAATTTCTGAAGCGATGATGTCAGAAATGCTTGAGTTTAAAACTAAAACTGAATCTGTCTATGGAGTGGTTTTAAATTTAGAAGAAGATGGTGTTGGTGCCATTGTGCTTGGTGATTCTAGTTTAATTTCTGAAGGTGATGAAGTATTATGCTTAAATCGCATATTAGAGGTACCAGTTGGTGAAGACTTAATTGGCAGAGTAGTTGATCCACTTGGAAAAGCTCTAGATAATCAAGGTGATATTGCTCAAGAGAAGTTTTATCCAATTGAGAAAATTGCTCCGGGTGTAATTAATCGTGAATCAGTAAAAGAACCAGTGCAAACTGGTATTAAAGCTATTGATGCTATTATCCCAATTGGTAGAGGACAACGTGAGCTAATTATTGGTGACAGACAAATTGGAAAAACTGCGATTGCTATTGATACTATAATCAACCAAAAAGGCAAAAATCTAAAATGTGTTTACGTAGCCATTGGTCAAAAGGAATCAAAAATTGCTGGTATTGTTTCAAAATTAAAAGAATCCGGAGCCATGGAATACACTACTGTAGTTTTAGCCGGTGCTTCTGATCCAGCTTCAATGCTCTATATTGCTCCCTATACTGGTTGTGCAATTGCTGAGTACTTTTTAGATAAAGGTGAAGATGTTTTAGTGATTTATGATGATCTGTCAAAACACGCAGCTTCATACAGAGAAATTTCTCTTCTACTTAGAAGACCTCCAGGAAGAGAAGCTTATCCAGGTGATGTTTTCTATCTTCATTCAAGATTACTGGAGCGTGCTTGTAAATTAAATAAAGATCATGGTGGTGGTTCAATCACTGCTTTGCCAATTATTGAAACTCAAGCCGGTGATGTATCTGCCTATATTCCAACCAATGTAATTTCTATCACTGATGGACAAATTTATTTAGAACCAGACCTTTTCTACCAAGGTAATCGTCCAGCGGTAAATGCTGGTTTGTCAGTTTCTCGTGTGGGTTCTTCAGCTCAAATTAAAGCTATGAAAAAGGTGGCTGGAAAAATGAGACTAGAAGCGGCTCAATATCGAGAATTAGCTGCTTTTGCTCAGTTTGGATCTGACCTTGATGAGGAAACTAAAAAGAAACTTGAAAGAGGAAAAAGACTTTATGAAATTTTTAAACAAGAACAATACAATCCAATATCAGTTTCCAAGCAAGTTTTAATTTTCTACGCTTTAATTAATGGTTTCTGTGATGATGTGCCAGTTGATAAAATTAGTCAATTTGAAGCCGGATTATTTGATTTTGCTGATTTAGATAAAAAAACCTTAGAACAAATTGAAAACAAAGCTGAGCTTGATGAGGAAATGGAAAAAGCAATATCTCATTTAATAAATGAGTATAAAGCTACCCTTGATTATTTATCATAATTTATTATGGCAAGCACTAAAGAAATATCACGCCGTTTGCGATCAATTAAAAATACGCAGAAAATAACTAAAGCCATGGAAATGGTGGCAGCGGCTAAAATGAGAAAAGCGACAGAGTCAGTTTTAAAAACTCGAACTTATGCTAATTTAAGTTGGATGACGGTTTTAAATATTTCTAATTCTTCCAATGCTAATAAATATTTACATCCACTACTAGCAAAAAGAGAAAAAGTTCAAAAGGTTGCTATGATTTTAATAAGTTCCAATCGAGGTTTGTGTGGAGGTTTTAATTCATCAGTGCTTAGTAAAGCGGTTAAATCAATAGAAACTCATGGTAATTTACCAACCGATTTTATAATCTTAGGCTCTAAAGGCCTAAATGCATATAGTCGCTACAAACACCCAGTAGTAGCTGAGTTTAATAAACCAGATTCGGTAGTAAGCGGAGCAGATATTAGACCTGTTTCTAAATTAGTTTTAGATAGTTATTTAAATAATGAATATGACAAAGTTTTTGTTGCCTATACTGACTTTGTCAATGTCGTAAAACAAGTTCCTAGAGTAAAGCAACTATTACCTGTAGAAATTGATAAAGAAGATGATTATTTAGGAGTAGTTGGTAAAGATGAGAAAGTTGGTTTAACTAAAGAATATGTAGCTAAAAAGGAAGAAAAGTATTTATCAAGTACCGGTGCACCCTATATTTTTACCTATGAACCTGGTGGAGAAGAGATTTTAAATCAAATCATTCCTCGCTTACTTGAAGTCCAACTACTACAAGCAGTTTTAGAATCAAATGCTTCAGAGCATAGTGCTCGTATGATGGCAATGAATCAAGCCAATAAAGCGGCTTCAGATCTATCTCAAGAATTACAATTATTATACAACAAAGCCAGACAAGCTAGCATTACTTCAGAAATTGCTGAAATTTCTGCCGGTGCCAGCGCTTTGGCTAAATAATTAATAAATATAAATTAAACATAAATTAGTATGTCAGACAATAAACAAAACATTGGCACTATAACTCAAGTAATTGGCGCGGTAGTAGATATTCATTTTTCTGAAAAATTACCGAATATTTTTAACGCTCTCTCTACTGAAGTTAATGGTCAAAAATTAATTTTAGAAACTCAACAACATTTAGGTTTTGCTACCGTTCGCGCAATTGCTATGGGTTCAACTGATGGCCTAAAAAGAGGTGATAGCGTAGAAGATCAAGGAAGTGGCATTAATGTCCCAGTTGGAGAAAATACTTTAGGAAGAATTTTTAATGTGCTAGGGGAAACTATTGATAATAAAGAATTAGTAGAAACAGAAAAACGTTATGAAATCCATAAACCAACACCTGAGTTTTCTAAACAATCAACTAAAACTGAAATTCTAGAAACTGGAATCAAGGTAATTGATTTAATTTGCCCAATTGCTAAAGGTGGAAAAGTAGGATTATTTGGTGGTGCTGGTGTGGGTAAAACTGTAGTTATTCAAGAATTCATTAACAATATTGCCAAAGCTCACGGTGGCTATTCAGTCTTTGCTGGTGTTGGTGAAAGAACTAGAGAAGGAAACGATCTATATCACGAAATGAAAGATGCTGGAGTGCTTGATAAAGTAGCTATGGTATTTGGACAAATGAATGAACCACCAGGAGCTAGAGCTAGAGTAGCTTTATCAGCCCTTTCAATGGCAGAATTTTTCCGCGATGAACAAAATCAAGATGTACTGCTTTTTATTGACAATATCTTCCGCTTCACTCAAGCTGGTCAAGAAGTATCTACTCTTTTAGGGCGTATGCCTTCAGCGGTTGGTTATCAACCAACTCTAGCTACAGAAATGGGAGAACTTCAAGAAAGAATTACTTCCACCAACCAAGGTTCAATTACTTCAGTTCAAGCTGTTTATGTGCCTGCCGATGACTTAACCGATCCGGCTCCAGCCACAACTTTTGGTCATCTTGACTCAACCGTGGTACTTTCTCGCTCATTAGCTGAGTTAGCCATTTATCCAGCTGTTGATCCTCTTGATTCATCATCAACTATTTTAGATCCTCAAATTGTTGGCCAGGAGCACTATGAAGTTGCCAGAGGCGTGCAAAAAATTCTCCAGCGCTACAAAGATCTTCAAGATATTATTGCAATTTTAGGTATGGAAGAGCTATCAGCAGAAGATAAATTAACTGTAACCAGGGCTAGAAAAATTCAAAGATTTCTATCTCAACCTTTCTTTGTAGCTGAAATATTCACCGGCACTAATGGTCAATATGTTAAACGTGAAGATACAGTTAAAGGCTTTAAAGAAATTTTAGAAGGAAAGCATGATGATAAAAATGAAAATGATTTCTATATGAAAGGCACTATTGAACAAGTTAAAAAAGACTAATTATGGCAGATAAAAAAACAATAAAATTTGAAATTGCCACTCCGGAGAGAGTAGTTTTAAAGCGCCAAGCTTATCAAGTGTTGGTACCAACTGAGGAAGGGGAAATTACTGTTCTACCAGAACATTCACCTTTGATATCAATTTTAAAGCCGGGTGTAATTGAAGCCGTGCTTGATGATAACTCAACTGAAGTGATGTCAGTTTCAGGTGGTTTTGTTGAAGTTTTAAAATCTAAAATTGTAATTTTAGCTGATTCAGCTGAAAGAGCAGAGGAGTTAGACGAAGAAGCCGTTGAAGAGGCTAAAAAGAAGGCCCAGGAAAGCAAAGACAGGGCTGAGTCAGAAGATCATGTAGAATTTACTGAAGTGGCTGTTAAATTAGAAAGAGAATTAGCTCGCGCCCGGGCAGTGAAAAGATGGAGAAGTTTAAGGGGCCCAAGAGGAAATAAATAATATAAATTATGAGTAAATTTGAAATAACATTAATGATTTTAGGTTTATCACTAGTTTCAGTCATTGTTTTTGTTTTTGTTTAATATGTAAATTATATTATCAATTTAATATAGCTTAGTAGCCTTTTTAAAGGCTATTTTTTATTGACAAAAAAGTATATATATTGAATTTTTCTCTAAAATATAGTATTATTATATTAATTAATTAATTAATTTAAAATAATATTATAACAAAGAAAAAATTTTTGATTGATGAAGCTATACAATTTGGATGGCAAACAATGAAAAAGAATTTCCTCTTTTTTATTGGTATTTTTCTCTTTATTATCGCTATTCAATTATTACCAGTTATTTTAACTAATATTGATTTCCTTGCTTCCGATATAGCTTATATAATTATTTATTTACTGCTAACGTTTTTTGGAATTATAGTGGGCATGGGTGTAATTAAGATTTTATTAAATTTTTGTGATAATAAAAAGAATAATTTTTCTATTCTTTTTTCTCAGTATAGATTATTTTTCATTTACTTACTGACCACAATTATTTATTTTATAATTGTTTTACTTGGTCTTATTTTATTTATTATCCCTGGAATTTATCTTGGAATTAGATTTGTTTTTTTTGAATATTTTATTATTGATAAAAAAATGGGAGTAATTAAGTCATTAAAAGAAAGTTGGCGAGCCACTAAAGGAAATTTCTGGGGATTATTTGCTTTTTCTGTTGTTGCACTTACTATTAATATTTTAGGAGCTTTTGTTTTACTTCTAGGTCTATTTGTCACTATTCCAATTACTATGATTGCTTGGGTTTTTATTTATAGAAGATTATCAGAAGCTAAACACGAATAAATAAAAAAATATGAGTTTTAAATCATTTTTTAATGACAAGGTAAAAAAATTAGATTGGCTAGATGTAGCTTTAATAAAATGGAGCTGTATTGCTTTTGGTGTAATACTGGCTCTACTTATTCCAGCATTGACAGAGATAAGTATATGGTGGTTTGTTGCCATTGCTATTTTCTTAGCTATCAGACCAATTTATAGATCTTATATAAAACAATAAAAAGTTTTTAATTATTAGAGTAAATTGTTTATCAACGAGCCTTTAAAGCTCGTTTTTTTTATTGACAAAAAAGTTTTTTAGTGATAGATTAAATAATCTTTTTATTAATTAATATATTAAAATATGATAAAAAAATATAATTTACTTCTTCTAATTTTTATTGCCATCTTTACTTTATCAGCTTGCTCAAGTAGTGATGAAAAGGTGCCCAAAGAGGAAGAATTAATATTTAATGTTGGTGGTCAATATTTAAGTGAATTTAATAGTTTTAAGCAAAACTTATCTTACTCAGGTATTGTCTCTCCAAAAGCCAAAGCTAATGTTGTAGCTCAGGTTTCAGGTACATTAATTGATAGTCAAATTAATTTAGGAGATAAGGTTAGTGCTGGGCAAAGACTAGCTAGAATTGATGATTTAAGTTCAGGTTCAAGACAGGATTATTCATTTAATTCCAATCAAATAAGGCAGGCAGAAATAGCTGTTAGTCAGGCAAAAAATTCTTATGATCAAGCCAAAACCAACTACAATAATATTTTGTCATCAAGTGCTAAAGAATTACAACAAGCAAAAATTAATTATGAACAATCCCTTAAAAGTAAAGATAATTTAAATCTAACTAGTGCTGAAAATTTAGTTAGTGCTGAAATTTCTTATGAAACTGCTCAATTATCAGTTGTTCAAGCCAAGCAAAATTTAGAAAATCAGAAAACTCAATTAAATCAAGCTAGAGAGGACTTAAGAGAAAATTCAATACTGCAAGCCAACTCAACTTTAAACACAGTTAATACTCTTTTAACCAATATTAACAATATTACTGGATTTGATAGAAACAATATTGTAAGAATAGCTTATGAAAATAATTTAGGTGCCCTTGATTCTTCATCACTTATTAGATCAAGAAATTTATACAATCAAACGAAAGATAAATTAGAGAGTATAGATGACGATGAGCTAGATTTTAAAGATTTAGATAATTTAAAAATTTATGTTGATGATTTAATAATATTAGCTGAGTTAACTAAAGATTTAACTGATGCTACTAAGGTTTTGTTTAATAAAACAATTACTTCTTCTAATTTAAGTCAAAATCAACTTACAAAAATTCAAAATGAAGTGGCTTCTTTTCAAAATCAAGCTAATGGTCTTGTAACCCAAATAAAAGGAGTTAAACAATCATTAAATAACTTTGAAATTGAATATAAAAATAATATTGAAGCATTGGAGAAATCATATAGTTTAGCTTTAAAACAAGAAGAAACTGCTAAGCAAAATTTAAGTAGCTTAAAAGCCGGTGATATTAGTCAAATTGATCAAGCTTCTTTTAGTGTTTCACTGGCAAAGAATCAATTAGAAAATATTGAAATAAAAATTCAGTCTCAAATTAGCTCAGCTAAATCACAAGTTGATTCAGCTAAAATGCAATATAACAACGCTTTACTTACTCTAGAGAATTTATATGATTCCTATACTTTAATTAGCCCTTTAAGTGGTGTGGTTACTAAAAAACAATTCAATAATGGCGATACTATTAATCCAGGTGAGCTAGCCTTTAGCATTAGCCAGACCGATGAATTGAAAGTAGTTTTTTTTGTAGAGCAGGATCGAATTAATCTCTTAAAGCTAGGACAAGAAATTACAGTAAATAATAGTAAAGCGAGTATTTCCAGCCTGGCTCCTCAAGCGGATGCTATTTCTAAAAAA
Source organism: Candidatus Falkowiibacteriota bacterium (assembly GCA_003554785.1). Taxonomy (GTDB): domain Bacteria; phylum Patescibacteriota; class Patescibacteriia; order Patescibacteriales; family UBA12465; genus PWHG01. The sequence goes on along the minus strand of PWHG01000013.1, from coordinate 8,042 downwards.
TATAAAGTTGAAGCATTGCTTACAGAAGAATCATCATTTAAACCAGAAATGGTAGTTGATGTTTTAATTGATTTAAGTAGAAAAAGTGAAGACAATTATATTTATTTTATACCTTTATCAGCAATTAATATAAATCAAGCTGGTAGTTTTATTTTTATCTATGACCAAGGAGAAGCTAAGGAGATAGAAATAGAAATAATAGAATTAATTGGTGAAAGAGCTAAAGTAGAAATAGAAGATGGCGATAATCTTATCATTATTACTAGTGGTAATCGTCGCTTGCAAAGCGGACAATTAATTGAAGTTGATATTTAATTTTTATGTTTAATATAAAAGAAACTTGGGACAAATTAAATAAAAAAAACGAGCAAACATATTTGGAAAAATTAAAGTTTGATGAGAACTTAAAAAAGGGTTGGCTTAGTTTTTTTATTAAAAACATTAGAGGGGTTATTTTAATCATCCTTTTTTTATTTTCTTTTGGTATTTATGCATTTTTATCTCTACCGCGGGAATCTGCTCCAGAGGTACAAATTCCAATTGCCATAATCTCCACTTCTTATCCCGGAGCTTCTCCGCTGGATGTTGAGGAATTAGTTTCTAAAAAGATAGAAAACGCTGTCTCTGATATTGAAAACATAAATACTATTGAATCTAGTTCATCTAATTCACTCTCAGTGGTTACAGTTGAATTTATAGCCGGAGCAGACTTAGATGATTCATTAAGAAGCCTAAGAGATGAGGTTAACTCAGTAGGGTCGCAACTACCTAGTGAAGCTAGTGATCCTTTAGTTTCTGAAATTTCATTTGATGATTTACCGATTTTAACTATTTCCTTGACTGGTCCATTTAGTTTATTTGAATTAAGAAATATGGGCGATAATCTGGCTGAAGAAATGGAAAAAATAAGCGGAATTAGGGAAGTGAGAGTCTCTGGTGGAGAAGAAAAAGAAATACAAGTAGCCTACGACCCAGATAAATTAATTGATTATGGTTTATCATTTCAACAAGTAGGTCAGATAGTTGAAAGTAGCAATATTGCCATTCCAGCAGGAAATTTTGAAGGTGAAACTTATGTTTATCCCATTAGAGTAGATAATCAGTTTAAAAATATAGATGATTTAGCTAACACTCCACTTTTTCACACTCCAGAGGGAGCAATTGTTTATCTAAAAGATGTAGCTGAGGTTGAGGAAGTGATAAAGGAAAAGTCTGTTTATTCTCGTTTTTCTATTGAAGGAGGAAAACCTCAGGAAAATATAACTATACAATTAATAAAAAATACAGGAGCGCCAATTATTGACTCCGTTGATGAAGCAATTATAAGTTTAGATACGAATTTAGAAAAAATGCCTCCAGGATTAAGTTATGAAATTACTGACAATAGTGCCGAGAGAATTGAAAAGGACTTTAGTCAACTAATTAGAGACTTTAGTATTACCTTTTTGTTAGTATTTTTAGTTTTGTTTTTAGTAATTGGTTTAAAAGAAGCTTTAGTGGCTGGCATTGCTATACCTTTAACCTTTTTTAGCACTTTTATTGTTATGGATATTGTTGGTATTAGTTTAAATTTTTTGTCAGTATTTTCATTAATTTTAGCTTTAGGACTTTTAGTTGATGATGCTATTGTTGTAGTTTCTGCTACCAAGCAATATTTACGTACTGGTAAATTTACTCCTGAGGAAGCAGTACTTTTAGTTTTAAGGGACTTTAAAATAGTATTGCTAACTACTACCCTAACTACAGTTTGGGCGTTTTTACCACTACTTATGGCTACTGGCATTATTGGTGAGTTTATTAAATCAATCCCTATTACCGTTTCAGTTACCTTTATTGCCTCCTTTATTATCGCTTTAATAATTAATCACCCGCTAGCTGCTGTTTTGGAAAGATTTAGATTTAGTCGTAAATTTTTCTCCTCATTAATTATTATTTTACTACTTCTATCACCAGCTTCATTTTTAATGATTGAGAATTTAACCGTATCTTTATTTATATTCTCTCTGATATTTCTTACTATTATCTTTTTAATTAGATGGTATTTTAAAGGAGGAAAAGAAAGATTAAAAGAAAACAGTCGTTTAATTATTTTAGAAAAAGAAAATGATGATTTAATTAAAAAACGTTTACAAAATAAAGCTGATTGTGCTCGCAAAACTTGGTGGCAGTGTGTAAATAGTGGTTTGGTAAGTTTGGATAAAGTTTTGCCAAGCTATGAAAAATATTTAAGGAAAATTATAAATAGCAAAAAAAGTCGCTTCATTACTTTATTTATTACCTTTATATTATTTTTCTCTGCAGTATCTCTACCAGTTATTGGAGTAATTGAAAATGAATTTTTTCCCGATTCCGATTTTGATGTAGTTTATATGGAAATTGAAGCTCCAGCTGGTTTAAAACTAGAAAAAAGCAGTCAAATTGTTAGTCGGGTAGAGGAGAGATTACTAGATTACCCAGAAATAGAAAGCTTTTCTACTTTAGTTGGCTCAGCTAATAGTTTTGGTTTTGGAGGCACAGGAACATCTTCACATTTATCCTCTATCGTAGTTAATTTAGTAGATCAAAAAGATAGAGAAGTTTCTTCCTATGATTTAGCAGACATTATTCGCGATGATTTATCTGATATTTTAGAAGCTGATATATTTGTAGAAGCCCCCAGAGGCGGACCACCAGTTAGTGCTCCATTTGAAGCCAGAATTAGTGGCGATGAATTATTTGAACTGGAAAGAATTTCTCAAGAAATGAAAAGTATTTTAAGTAGTATAGACGGTACAGTAGATGCTAGTATTTCTTTAAGAGAATCCCCAGCTGAATATACTTTTATTTTAAACCCTGATCGCCTAGAGTTATATAATTTAAATCCTCTCGTAGTTGGCCAAACTCTTCGCTTAGCAGTTTCTGGTTTAGAGTTAACTAAAATACTACAAGATGGAGAAGAAAATAAAGTAATAGCTAAAATTAAAGATGAAAAAATTCCTGATTTGGAAAGTATTCAAAATTTAACTATTTTAAACAACCAAGGCCAAGCAGTGTTTCTAAAAGATGTGGCTGATATTAAATTAGAGCCATCTGTTGAGACTATAACTAGAATTGATCAAGCCAGAACCGTTACTCTAACATCAAGAGTGTCTGGTGGTGTTAATCCAGTAGCAGTTGTGGGTGAGTTTCAAGAAAAAATTAAAGATTATGATTTTCCTGAAGGCTATAGCCTGAGCTTTGGTGGTGAAAGTGAGCAAAATGAAGAATCAGTTCAATCAATACTAATTGCTATGATTTTAGCTGGTATTTTAATTTTTTCTACCTTAGTTATTCAATTTAACTCCTTTAAACAAGCAATTATTGTTTTAGTTACCATTCCTTTAGCTTTAATTGGAGTTTTCTTTGGCATTGCACTAGTTGGAGTTAATTTATCCTTCCCCGGATTAATTGGAATATTGGCTCTTTTTGGAATTGTAGTAAAAAATGCCATTATTTTAATTGATAAGATAAACTTAAATATTAAAAATGACATAGAGTTTAAGGAATCAATTGTTGATGCTGGCAAATCAAGACTAGAGGCAATTATTATTACCTCACTTTGTACAATTTTAGGGATTTTACCAATTACAATTTCTGATGAACTATGGCGTGCTTTGGGCAGTGCAGTTATTTTTGGCTTAATGCTTTCTTCATTTTTAACTCTTTTTATTGTTCCTACTCTTTATATGTCAATTGTAAAGGATAAGAGTAAGCTTTTAGATTAACAAAATCTACTTATTTAAAAAAATAGTATCAACACTCTTGCAATTATTTTTTTTATATGATACAATATAATTAACAAAATTGTTAATTATAATGTATCTATGAATTCTAAACAATTAGAAAAATATAAAAAAGAATTAAAAGTATCTATTGATAAAATTATTCGTGAAGAAATTGAAATGATATTTTTAAGTGAATTAGCTCAGGATAATTTAGGAACAAAATTAGTTTTTTATGGTGGCACTGCTTTGCGATTGGCATACGATTCTCCTAGATTTTCCGAAGACATTGACTTAATTACTAAACACTCAGTTAATTTATTGGAAATAAAAAAGTTTATTAAAAAAATTGAGAAAAAATACCATTGGCATTTAAGTGATTTTAAAAATAAAAGACAAACTATTTTTGCTTTATTTAAAATTAATGATGAAAAACTAAAACATCCACTTTCACTTAAAATAGAGATTCACAAAACAAGTCCTCATTTTAAATTAAATACTGAGTTAAGATTAATTAAAAGTCCCGTTAGTGTGTTAGAAGCTTTACTTTTAGTGCCAAGTTTAAAAGATTTAAAAAGATTAAAAGAAGAAGCGATTATGGATAGAAAAAAGGCTAGAGATATTTTTGATTTGTGGTATATTTGCCAGGTCTTACGAGTTGATTTTAATTTGCCCCACAAATTACCTATCTTTAAAAAAAGACTTTTTTTAAATGAATTGCAAGTATTTTTACCTTTTAAATATAAACCTTTAATTCATCAATTATATGAGCAAGTTAGTAAAGCAAATAAACAAAATACCTAAATCATATTTTTCTATAAATGATATAGCAAAACTTGTTGATTTAGAAAGAAATAATTTAAGGGTTGCAATTAGCCGAGCTATAAAAAATGGGGAATTATTTAAATTAACTAAGGGTTGGTATACCAACGATATTGATAGTATTTCTGTTAAAAATTTAGCTGTAAATATTTATAGTCCAAGTTATATTTCTTTTCAATCAGCTTTAAATTATTATAATATTTTAAGTCAACAAACGATGGCTTTAACTTTAGCTACCACAAAAAGAAAAAATGAAATAAATATTGCTGATAATTTAATAATTTATCATCACCTAAATAATAATTTATTTTGGGGCTATATAAAGCAAGATAATTATTTATTAGCAGAAGCGGAGAAAGCTTTTCTTGATTTAGCTTATTTATCACTAAATGGTTATGCTCATTTTGATCCCAGTGAGATGAATTTAGGATTATTAGATAAAAAGAAAATTAATAATTATTTAAAAAAGTTTAATAATAAAAAGTTAAATATATTAATAAAAAAATATATAAAATAATAATTATAAATAAAAAATACCTAGACTTATTAATCTAGGTGTTTTTTATTAATGAATAACCTGATAAAATACTAGATATTTCCTTCATATTACATTACGAATGTAAAAAATAGTTAATAGATAAATAGAATTAATTAGGATTTGCTAATTAACCTATAAATAAAATTGTACTATTTTTCACTCTCAAGACGAGCTTTTAACAAAAATATTGTATCAGACTTTAATTTGGCTCTTGCCCAATCCTTCTGCGAGTCACTTAAAGCCTCTCCTAAGCCGACTAATAAATTTGTATCTTTTATTTTTTCCATTTCATAAACGCATTTTTCTAAAGCCTTATTAAATGAAAGATTAGAGCGTTTTTCTACTATTTCTTTATTAATTTCCCAATTATTTTTTAAAAAATACCAAACGTCATAAATATCACGACTAGTCTTGCCTACTCTTTCCAGCATAGCCATTAATTTATGAGCAAACATATCTTCTTTTACCATTACTAACATAGAAATACCAAACAATGTTTTTAATTCATATTTTGACTCAAAATCTCTCTTATTAACTTCAATTTTAATGTTTTGTGATTTATTATCATAGGAGATAATGTTTAATAAATTAAATCTCTTAATTTTGGAATTAATAATTTTACCGTAGTTTTTTGCGATTAAATTAATTTTTTCAAATATTAAATTTTCTTCATTAATATCTAACAGATCAAAATCTAAATCAAAAGAATCTCTATTTAGGTCGTAGAAAAAAAGGGCGGCTGTTCCTCCTTTAAAACCTAAATGGGGAGAAATAGAGCTGTCTGAGTAAATGTCTTTTAAAATTTGAAGCAGAATATTCTTATGTTTAGCGTAGTTTATACTCATAGATTTGAATTTTTATAAGCTTTAAAATAGCTATTCACTTTTTTTATCATTCTCTTATTATTATAAATAGGTAAAATTTCAAATACCTTATCCCAGTTTAAAACATCTAAGTTATCAAAATGATAATCAGAACTAAAATAAATTCTATCTAAAAAAGCTCGTTCTTTTGTAGCAATCGCAATATTTCTATCTTGCAAAACACCAAGAGTGTTAGTTAAGACATAGTCTTTTAAACGAAGAAATGATATATTTTGTCCATTTATATTAATCTTTCTGCTAAGATATGAGGCGACAAAAATACTTTCATATTTTTGGAAATTTATACCCTCTCTAGTTAAAACCGTTTCAAAGCTAATATAAGAAGGGGTGTAAATTCTGGTAGCTAATTCAAAAACATTATAATTTTCATCCTTAGCATAAATACCCTGACGTAATCTAATTAATTTACCTGCCTTTACATATTTTTTTAATCGATCAGTTACAAGGGAACTATTGCTTTCATTCCATAATAAAACCACATCTTTTACAGAAAAGATGGTTCTAGGAGACCTTAACAAGGTTTCTAAATATTCTCCTTTTTTAAGTTTTTTAATCATATATTTACTAAGTTAGTCTTTTAAATCCCTTTTCAGTTTAATTATAGCAAATATGATTAATATTAGCAAGACTTAGTCTTTATTTTTTTTATTAGGATTTGCTAATTGGCCCATAAACAAAATAGTATTGCTTTCTTTTTCCTCAATTAGAAAAATAAATGGGTGGTTAAATTCAATTATCTCTGGTGAGTGTATTGGAGCTGAAGTAACTTGCATTTCAATACCAGTTACAGCCGCCGCTTCAGTTCCTTGTTCTTCTACTTCAATAAATGTGCTTTGAAATACACTACTGATAAAAACATTTTCACCTATTGAGTCTAAGTCAACCATATTGGAAAAATCAGCTAGACTTTCATTAAAGGCTTGCTTGATGCCTAGATTTTTTAGAGCTTGATTTAACCCCATATCTTTTTCTAAGATAAATTTAGGTAAATATAGAATAATTTCATTGTTTTCCATTTGATCTTTTAAATCATTGAAATAGTCGCGATTAAAATCTTGATGAAATTGACTTAGATCATCTGGCATGAAAGCATAGAAAGAATAATTATCATTTTGATAATCAAGTTTAACAGCTTTTATATCTTCCTTGTTTAGATGATAATAGTTACTTTTTTGATTCATCATATCAGTTTCAAGCTCTTCACTTGCACCATAAAAAGTTCTTTGACTGGTTTTGTCTTGATTGAATTGATTTTGCCAGTTAGCGTTAAAGTAAATGGCGTTTAAAAGATAAGCAATTACAGACTGATCAATTGGACCAGGGTCAATAATTTCACTTATCTTGTTGTTAGTATTTTCAGCTGCCCAATCGTTAATTACACTGCCATTTTCTGGTAAATGATTAACTTCAGCTTGAAAATAGTTTTCTCCATCATTAATATAGGAATCTAGAAAAGGAAAATTTTCTTTTAGATATAAAGCATTAGCAACTGAGAGTTCAATATCTTCACTTTCTTCTAGTTGTTTTTTTAGATTTAATGAATTTTCTTTAACTTCTTCTATATCAATACCTTTTAATTGTAAAGCTCTAGCCATTTCTTCTTTAGTTTCTGAGTCAGCGCCAATATAAGCCATAGTTAAAGCAGTCTCTAAACTATATGGAGAAACAAAAACGTTTTCTTCTTCATCAAGCATTTCATGGAAGAAATCAAAAGCAAAGTCATTTCCTATGCTTTTAGCTTCTTTGTCTTTTTCTTCTTCTTTATGACTAGTAGTGCAAGCACTAAATACAAAGATAGAAAGAAATAGAAATAAAATGATTTTTTTCATAGATTAATTATTATTTTAATTTATTAGGATTTGCTAATTGACCCATAAACAAAATAGTATTGCTTTCTTTTTCTTCAATTAGAAAAATAAATGGGCGATTAAATTCAAGAATTAATGGATCCATTACAGCCATTTCTCTGCTCATTTCAACTGCCGTAGCAGCAGCCGCTTCAGTGCCGGTCTCATCAACTTCAATATAAGTGCTGTGGTAGACTTAACTAATGTAGAC
>PWHG01000008.1 GCA_003554785.1 Candidatus Falkowiibacteriota bacterium | reverse complement strand
CGTTGTCATGACAAATGTTTGGGGTATGTGGGTGAACTATGCCTGACTCCGTTATAATCCGGGGCGCAGGGAACTCGCCGATTCTGATGTGACAGAGCTGCTTCCGGGGGTCAGCAAATACTCATAAGGACAGCTTTTCGCGGCACCAGGTTTCAGGCAACAGTCACTAAGCAGGGAGAGTGACGGTGAAAGTACTTCCTTTGCCTTCCTCGCTTGAGACGGCAATTGTTCCTTTATTCATTTCAACAAAGGTTCTGCACAGAATCAGGCCAAGTCCTGTACCCGTTTCTTGTTCCGTTCCGGGATGTGATGGATTTCTGTTCAGGTTAAATAGTTTATCCTGTATTTCCCGGGCAATACCTGTTCCTGTGTCCGAAACCTTAATAACCACCTGTTCGCTTTCTTCTGCGGCAGATATGTGCACGGTTCCACCGCGTTTTGAGTATTTTACAGCATTGGACAGTATATTCCGGACAACCACAGCAAGGGTTTCACGGTCAACCCATGCCATCAGGCCTGATTCAATTTCCTGGTGAATTGTAATTCCTTTGGCCCGGGCCTGCATCCCGACTACCTCCGCTGTTTCATTTGCAAGCTCCTTAATGTCAATTTGCTCAGGATGAAGATAGATCTCATTTGTCTGACTGCGTGCCCAGTTGAGAAGGTTGTCTGTCAGGTTGTATAAGGTGTGGGATGTCTGTTGAATAAGAGAAGTGATTTTTTTTTCTTCGGGGGATCTCGCCGGGTTGGTTTCATCCAGCAATGAAGAAAACCCAAGCAGGGCGTTAAAGGGACTGCGAAGGTCATGGGCGATTACCGAAAACATTTTGTCTTTCATCTCTACTGCTTTTTTCAGGGCGGTTTCAGACGCTGAAAGTTCTTTGTTCGCTTGATTAAGTTGTTGATTTTTTTCCCGGGTCTGGTTCAGCAAACGTTCAGTACGGTGTTTTTCCCGATTGAGCAGATAGTTTGATCTGAAAATTGAGTAGCGGAAATTGTGTTGTATCCTGTTTGCCACAAACCCGATGAGCAGCATGGGCAGCACATTGGCAAGGGTAGTGGCCTGGTCAAGTCCCGGATCAAAGAAAGTCCACACCAGCAGCGCGGTTACAAGGGGTGGTATAAAATAAAAAAACAAGGCATTGCGCAGCCCGACCCTGAGATCAAGGGAAACCAGGAATAGTACAACGATCAGCCCGGTCACGTATCCGGCATAATCCGGATCATCAATATGCATTAGTGTTTTGGCGTACATCATTAATGTACCGCTAAGCAGGAAGACATTGTACAGTTTGGTTTTGGCGGGCCTGTTCTCTTTGGTACGAAAATGGTAAACCAGTAAAATCAGCCCGATGCTGATGGGTAACAACCTGGTGTATAGAGAATAAGGGTGATCTAAAATAAAAAGATCACAAAAAACAAAATACCCAAGGATAATCAGGGCCAGCAGAATCTTGATGGATAGATGACTGGCCGTGATGTCATGGATGTATTTTTTGTATGATTGATCAGGAATGGCTTTGTTCAGGCTGTTTTCCGCAAAATCTGATTTTATGCTACTATTCTCTGTCATATTTTGTATTATTGCAGCCGGGTTGCCAAAATGGCTATCACCAGGCAAAATTGCATCGGTAATGTTTTCCTCACAATTGCGGACGATATGTTTTTTATAGCTTCCGGCAAGTCTGCAAGGTTACTAAAAATTTGTGTATGAAGAAAGTTGGTTTATTACCCCGTTTGATTTTAGGTATCATTTTCGGCGTTTTAATCGGGTTGTTTCTCCCGGAATGGATTGGCAGGATACTCTACACATTCAGCCATATTTTCGGGGAAATGTTAAGTTATATTGTACCCCTGATTATCATTGGTTTTATCGCTCCGGGCATTGCGGAGCTTGGCTCAAAGGCTGGCAGGCTCCTGGCAGGTACCGCAGGCCTGGCATACTTGTCCACACTGGCCGCTGGTATTGCCGCCTTTTTTATTTCCATAACAATCATCCCTTTGATTATTGATGGAGGCGCAGCCGGTGATGCCACCGCCACCGGGCTTGAACCTTTTCTGATGCTGGATATCCCACCGATTATGGGCGTGATGACCGCCCTGGTTACCGCATTTATTTTCGGGCTGGGGATCAATCACCTGCGGCATGAGAACGATCAGAATAAACTATTCAATGTGATGGAAGAATTCCGTGCCATCGTGGTCATGGTCATTAAAGGAGTGATTATTCCTTTTCTTCCATTTCATATTGCCGGGATCTTTGCGGACATGGCTGCCACGGGAGAAGCTTTTCAGACCCTGAGCGTTTTCGGACAGGTGTTTCTGCTGATCCTTCTTATGCATTTTGGTTACCTGCTGGTTCAGTTCACCATTGCCGGAACCAGGACGGGGAAAAACCCTTTGAAAGCCCTGAGAAATATGATTCCGGCCTATACCACAGCTCTTGGAACCATGTCCAGCGCTGCCACCATTCCCATCACATTGAGAAGTGCTAAATCCAATGGGGTTTCTGAACGTATCGCTGAATTTGTGATTCCCCTTTCTGCAACCATTCACCTTGCCGGAAGTACCATCACGCTTGTGGCCTGTTCTGTTGCTGTGATTGTGCTGGGCTCGGGCACACCTGAATTTGGCAACTTTCTTCCCTTCATCATGT
>PWHG01000077.1 GCA_003554785.1 Candidatus Falkowiibacteriota bacterium | reverse complement strand
ATAGAGCGTTTAGAAGAAGTGGGTGTGAAGATACTCAAAGAGGTCAAGTATTGACCTCAAAAACCCTTTTTCTTTTTTTACATCATGAGTATTGCGATTGCAAAAACAATCAGGTAGATAGTTGGTTCGAATTGATATGATGCATCGATCAGCAATTAGATTATCAAGGTCATTTTATGTGTTAGATGGTACTCTAGATGTATTAGATCATAGTGTGGGATTTTTTATAGAAGTTCATACCGCTGATAAAATCTCTTGAATCACCTTTTTTCTCTGATTCGGGTCATATATCGCTGCATCAACGACACGTTCGACAAAAGGTTTGAGATACTCTTCAACTTCATCTGCCTGGATTCCCATATCCTTAAGCTGTTTTTTAATCACAAATTTGGTGATCGGTCCAGCGTGGTTTGCCACGATTTCCTCGATGGTTTTCAAGGTATCCATATAAACATCTCCATTCATATCATCAACGGTCCTCATCTTCGAGCATGTTCATTGCCAATTTCAAGCTCGATATCATACGATTGAAAGATATGGCTAGTTCACCTATCTCATCGTTAGTACTGATTTCAACCTCATTCAGTTCTTCAGATCCTTTACTCACTTTATCTGCCATTTTAGTCAGTTTTCTTATAGGTCGTGTTATGTAGTTGGATAGGAATATCGCTGCCAGTATTGAGATGATAAGAGCAGTGATAGTGAAAATATAAATCAACATTCTTAGATCATCTATTCGGTTTTCGATATTTTGAGTGGTAGCTTCGTTCCTCTCAACTAGATTTTGTTCCGTTTGCTCCGCAGGCTCCATGAACTCCTCAACAGGAGATGTGGTGGCGATAGACCAATCGTTCATATTTACTGTTTTATCTGTGTCAACAATTATTGGAGCGTAAGCCGTCCATTTATCTACATCATCAAAGATATATCTTCCAATTCCATATTCGTATTGGTGTTGCTTAGAGCCTAAATAGGTTAATGTGGGAATCCCCAGGGCCGTGGGGTCCATAAAACTGACAAAATTGTGTTGTGGATGGGCTAGTGTAAGCCCCAAATGTATATCCTCCATAGTCTCTCCATATTCAATAACCGTTCCGTCAGGAAGTACGTTAGAGACGTTTGTTGAAGGTGAAGCCTGCACCTGATCAGCAACCTCTCCGGTTATCTCCTGTAGATAAGCGTACCCCTCTGAACCGAACTGAAAATCATTGACTTCTTTCATTACGTGGAGCCAGTTGATATCAACAACAAGCACACCTTGAAAGGTACCTTGACTGTAAATAGGTGTTCCACACCTGATCACACCATCCGTGAATCGATTGGTTGTATCATCCGGTGGAATCGGATTGGCGATGAGATTTGTATTCCTTCTGTTTCCATCCGCTGCAGTGATAGTTGTATTGGCTACGAAAACTTTACCAATTAAATCATCTGGGGCGGTTGTGACCTCTACGAAGGTCTGTTTCAGACTTTGTTGGAAAACGTCGGCTTCATCAGAGTATTCCATCACATTATCTGAGTTTTCCAATATCGAATGAGATTCATATACTTCGCCGGTACTGCCTATATTTATTTGCACATCTCCATCGACATCTACAAAGATTATTTCTCGGTATATTGGTGATTCTATAACATTATCTACATCATGCTCGACATCGATGGTCCTTTCATCGTGTGGATCGTGAATAGGTCCCGTGTTCATTTCGGAAAACTTAAGGTAGGTCTCGGCTTCAGTTGGGAGTAGACTCATGGATATGATGCTATCTATTCTAGTTTCCATTATGTTGTATATCATTTCAGCAGTCATGTTCGATTTTGATTGTAGATCTGACGCGGCAAGTTTCAAAAGGGCTTCCTTACTCCTTTCCACGGCAAAATCTCCAGATTCTTCTGCATCGTTGATGGCGTATTCGCCTAAGCGACTAGAGCGGTCCACAGATATTAATCCGAGGGTCGCCAATGGAAGAATCGATACTACGATCATAATTACAAGAACCTTATATAGCAAAGGTAATTTTCTCTCCAACATAGACATACAAGTACTAAGACATTATATAATATTTTTGAGTACTAACTAATGTTTACTATTATATACTTTATGTGTTATGATATGGGGAACATTGAACTCATATTAAAAGGATGTATATGTATTCCATACCACATTTTTTTATATGGTTTAATTCATAACCTTAAAAAATGGAAACGATAATCCTGCTACTGCTGATCAGTACGTTCATCGCGTCCATGTTCGGTACATTAACCGGTTTCGGTATATCGACGGTCCTTATACCCCTGTTTATGCTGTTCTTTCCTCCTCCAGTCACTCTTCTCATGGTCGGTTTGATCCATTGGTTCAACAATGTTTGGAGGCTTACACTATTCAGGAAAGGACTGATCTACAAACTGGTGTTATATTTTGGAGTGCCTGGTATCCTGCTGAGTTATACCGGCGCAAGATTGTCGGTGGAGGTTCCACATGATCTACTGACAAGAGCTATAGGCATCGTTATACTAATTTATGTGATCTTCATCCATGTGAAAGAGGGTTTCAAGGTCAGAGTCAGCAAAAAGAACGCGCTACTTGGAGGTGGCATGTACGGTTTTTCCTCAGGCCTGACGGGTATCGGAGGTGAGATCAGGTCAATGTTTTTATTGGCCTACAAACT
>PWHG01000063.1 GCA_003554785.1 Candidatus Falkowiibacteriota bacterium | reverse complement strand
TCCAGGTAATCGACACACACGGTCCTGATACCTGTGCCATCACTCGAATCTTGCGCGTCATCGGAGACTATCTCCATCTCCGTTGGGGCCGGTGGGAATTCATATGCTCCTGCATCGGGCCATATGTCTTTCGTAGTTGAAGCCGCTGCGATGGACGTGCTACCGAGAGACTGCCATTTACGGGCTCCAGGGACACAATTCGTAGCCACGCGGGTGTGATAATCTTTCTCCAATTCGGTGGCTTGGGAATGCATCTTCCGCCACCCATAGTTAGTCATTGCTCAGTCCTCCTCTTCTTCGTCTTCGTCTTCCTCTTCTTCGTCCACAGGCGCTTGTTCAGCAGCTGCGTCGCGCTCTAATCTCTCTTTGAGCTTGCGGACAAACTCTTCATCTAACTCGGTTGCCTCTTCCTCGTCTTCAAGCTCCATGCGGTGCTCCAGGTGTGCCACATCTTCATCAGATGACAAACCTTCAAGACCCAACACTTCTCTCCTGAATTCAGGGATTGGCATAACCTCCTCAGCCATCGGGTTGGTCACGTAACTCTGAATGGTCGTAGCCTTCTTGTGGGCTATCTCTGCGATTTCCACCTCACTCATAGCAAAGAGATTAGGCCATTCTATAGTGTACGGTTCTTTCGGTTCCGGGATTGCTCCCCATTCTACGAGTTTATCGATTAGAGGCCTCAGCACTAAGGGTTCTGCGAAGTGGACCTGCCTCTCTGCTATAAATGAGTTGAAATTGATTTCGTCTTGGCTGGATGCTAACTCCCCGCGCTCTGCTCCCAGCAATATGCGCTTAGGGATACCAGATGCACCCGCAACCAAAGACATCAACACCTCAAATATCCCTTCCGGGTTAGGTGTCTCTCCGCCTAGGGCCTGGATATTCATTCCCCGAGTCCTGATGTACCGCCTTAAGCCATGGATATACTCATCGATTTCATCAGAGAGTTGTGTGGCCTCAGGTCCCGTAGGGTCGAATTCGGCATCTTTATCGATGTCTGCGTGTAATCCTCTGAAGGCGCCCTGCCAAAACATCTCTGCGCTACCGCCGACGACTTTAGCCAAGTCGTGGAACAGATTCATCACACGGCGCAATCGAGGGCGGCCATAAACCTCATCTTCCAGCAATCCCTCTGCGATATGCAATACACGGGAGTGATGCACGCGGAACTTGGTGACCACTTGAGTCGTTGCCAGGTCCCCCGCGAAATCGATAGTGTAAAAGTCAGGTTTTCCGAACCGCTCGCTACTAGGGTCCACATCAAAGGAAGCGACCTCAGCAGACTTCTCCGAGAATGGAGATAGATAAAGGATATCGTCTGGCGATGATAAGGAGTTAGGTAGTATAGGGTCAATCAGACTTGTGTCGCCGCGTGTGCCTATCACAAGGATGGCGTATCGACCAATCCCTGCCAATCTGTCTGCTCTCTCTAAATGGTGCCACACCTTTATCCTGTCTGCAAGGTCTGTCCAGGCTTGCTCGAACGGGGTCTCCTCTTCCGTGTCATCAGTCTCCCACACGTTAGGGGTGTTGCGCCAGGTGGACGATGCAGGCATGTCTACTATCCTACCGGCGATGTCTTGACGGTCATAAACACCGTAGTAATCATCATACACCAATGTCTTGTTGTATCCCAGGGCATTGTAGATGTCCCGGTCTCCTTTGAACTGCTGACCGAGCCCGGCAGCGAGATGGGACCGTTGGACCAGACTCGATGTAAGCACAACCAGCTCTTGCTTATCCTCTGGTGATAGTTTCGTGTACTTCTCTTCGCTCATCTACCCCACACCCCTGCCACCGTCCTCGCGTGGCTATATCCATTCATTCTATCCAGTGCTTGTGACATTGCATCTACCTGGTCATCATGTGTACCGTATGGGAACGCCGCGGCCTCCTCGATGAGGTCATGCACCCACCTGGCCATCTTCGGGTTCGGTAGGTATACATTCCCCGCTTCTATGTCAGCAGTGACCGCATTAGCCCTGGACTCCTTTGACCCTTTCGGGGTGACAGGTACCAGGCCCGATATCAGTTTGCGTAGGGACGCGACCACAGCCGGGCCATTCGCCTTATCCTCTACCAGTTTCAGACGTACATCAGGCCATTTGGCGGATAGTGTCTTCACGGCGTTCTGTGCACCTACAAAGTCCATACGGTCCCGGACCTGGTCAATCAGATACTTATCTGAACCTTTCCTGCCCCATACCTGCCCCACAACATAACTCGCACTCTTGGTATCGCCGAAGGACATATCCCAGGACTGTAACAGCTCGTCCATCTTGTTGGGTAGGGCATCCCAGTATTGCCACCACGTACGTCGGAATACACCACCCTCTGAGGGTGACGGGCGCTGCTGGTACAGTGACGCCCAGGTATACGAACCGACATCACGCCGGCGCTGTTCTGCCCATGCGGAGTCAAACCCGAAACTAGGCCATAGTGGTTGTCCATACGGTCGACCGAGCGGGTCGTCCTCTTCTGCTGTGGCAGGGAGTTTCACAACGTGCCATCGGTCCGGTTCCTCGGCCAACAATCTGCCGGCCAGGTCGTCCTCATGCCACCGTGTGACAATCAAAATGACAGCGCCGCCCGGCTGAAGCCGTGTCAGCAAAGTGTTCTGCCATTCATCCCAAATCTTCTCTCTATATGTGAGGCTGTCTGCCTCTTCCCT
>PWHG01000074.1 GCA_003554785.1 Candidatus Falkowiibacteriota bacterium | reverse complement strand
GCATAATCATAAATTCCTGAAAATCTATAGAATTATCGGCATGAGAACCACCATTAAGAATATTCATCATGGGTATTGGCAGGGTATTAGCATTAACACCACCAATATATCTGTATAAATGTTGGCCGGTCTCTTGAGCTGCAGCATTAGCTACGGCTAAAGATACTCCAAGTATAGCATTAGCGCCCAAGTTGGCTTTATTGTTAGTGCCGTCCAGCTCAATCATTTTATTATCTATCTCAACCTGATCCGTAACAAAGAAGCCTTTTAATTCGTCTCTAAGAATATCATTAACATTTGAAACGGCTTTTGTTACACTTTTGCCCATAAAATTTAATTTGTCATCGTCACGTAGTTCAACCGCTTCATGCACACCGGTAGATGCACCGGAAGGTACAGCTGCTCGTCCTAAAATACCGTTATCAGTAATAACATCAACCTCTACTGTTGGATTACCTCTTGAATCCAGAATTTGCCTTCCATATATATTTAAAATTGTGCCCATAATTATGCTATTAAAAGTTTAAAGTTAATACTATATTAAATACAAAGTAAAGATAGAAAAAATGAGTAACACAACAAGATTTAATTTTAATATCTTTTTGGCTATGAATTGGAGAATTAAATTAAATAAGGCTGCCACTACATTATTCAGAATGTTTTGACAGCCTTAATTAAAATTGGGTTAATGGTTAGTTAAGTCTATAATTTTAACAAGACCAAAGATAATAGCTCCAAAGCAGTTATTTTACCTATGCTCCTTTTTTATTTTTCCTTATTGCTTTCACCTGATTGTTTTTCATCCTCACTCTTACTTTCCGATTCATCCGTTTTATTCTGAGGCTCTGAATCTTTCTTGTCTACTTTATCTTTTTCTTCTTTCTGTTGCTGTTCTTTTTTCTGTTTAGTCTGAGCCTGACTTTTACTTTCTGTTTTAGATTCAGCCTTTACCTGTGACTTTCCTTTATCTGTTTCGGTTGTTTTATCCTTACTTACGGACTTTTTTTCAGATTCTTGCTTTTTTTCGTCAGATGCTTTCTCTTCAGTTTCTCCGGAAGTTACAACTGTATCATCCGCAGGTTGTTCAGTAGATTGAATTTTGCTTTCAGGGCTATCTACTGCTTGCTCCACTGGTGCATCTTCCTGTTCAGGCGTAGTACCGGCTTGTTGTTTCTGAGTATCTTGTGTTTCAACTTTAGGCTCTGTCTTATTTTTGCCACCTCTTCTGCCTCTACGAGTACGTTTTTGGCTTTCTTCTTCCGGAGTTTTCAGCATGTTTTCATTGTAATCTACCAGCTCAATAAAACACATTTCAGCACCGTCTCCTTTCCTAAAACCTGTTTTTAAAATACGGGTATATCCTCCGGGACGATCCATAATTTTTGGTGATACTTCTCTGAACAGCTCGTTTATAGCTTCTTTATTTTGCAGATAGGCAAATACTGTTCTTCTAGAGGTAGTATTATCGTTCTTTGATTTGGTGATCAACGGTTCAACATATGTCCGCAAAGTCTTTGCTTTAGCAAGGGTTGTAGTAATCCTTTTATGCATAATAAGTTGCGAAGCCATATTTGATAACATAGCCTTACGATGTGATGCAGTTCTCCCAAGATGATTAAAACTCTTTTTATGTCTCATTTCTATTAATCCTTATCTAATTTATACTTTGAAACGTCCATGCCAAAATCGAGGTTTTTAGATTTTAATAGATCCTCAAGTTCGGTTAACGATTTTTTTCCAAAATTTCTAAATTTCAACAAATCATGCTTATTAAGTGTAACAAGGTCTCCTAAGGTTTCTATATCAGCTGCTTTAAGACAATTAAGAGCCCTTACGGATAAATCCAAGTCATCGAGCTTAGTCTTTAATAATTGTCTCATATGTAATGAAGACTCGTCAAACTCTTCGCTAGAAGATTTTTCTTCGGTATCAAGTGTGATCTTTTCATCAGAGAAAAGCATAAAATGATAAATAAGTATTTTTGCAGCCTCTTTTAAAGCTTCCTTAGGGTCAACAGAACCATCTGTCAATATTTCCATTACCAGTTTTTCATAGTCTGTTTTTTGCTCAACCCGGTAATTTTCAATCTGATACTTTACATTTTTTATAGGAGTGAAAACTGTATCTAAGGGTATTTGACCTATTTCAGGATTAAGCCCTGTGTTTTCTTCAGCAGGCACATAACCTCTGCCTTTTTCGATGGTTAATTCAATATTAATATTTACAGAAGGTTCCATGTTGCAGATAACTTGTTCAGGATTTAATACCTGGAAGTTTGCCATGGAGTTATTTATATCTCCTGCTTTAAAAATTTCCTGACCGGAAATATTTATATTGACCTTTTCGTTATCTTCTTCTTCTACTTGTTTTTTAAACCTTATTTTTTTCAGGTTTAGAATAACCTCTGTCACATCCTCTACAACACCTTTTACTGTAGCAAATTCATGGTCTACACCGTCAATTTTTACAGAAGTAATAGCATATCCTTCCAGTGATGATAGCAGAATCCTTCTGAGTGCATTGCCAATGGTAATACCATAACCTGGTTCCAACGGCCGGAATTCAAATTTCCCGAAGCGGTCGTCGGATTCAAGCATGATAACTTTATCCGGTTTTTGAAAAGCTAATATTGCCATTATGTTTGGTTTTTGAATGAAAAAAGATAATGAACACTATTT
>PWHG01000016.1 GCA_003554785.1 Candidatus Falkowiibacteriota bacterium | reverse complement strand
TATTTTCTCAGCTTCTTTGTCCCGGAAAGATTGAATCATATAATATATATTAACGCCCCACGATAATAACGTCAAGCGTTAAATCCGGAAATGCAATTCGAGGAATGTTTCAGTTGTATGGGTTATAATGCGGAGTTGAGCCGTGGTTCCTCGCCGTCGGAACTTTAGTTCCGAACGGTGAGGAACCTATCGGTCTCGAACGACTGGTTGGCTAGCCGCCGGAGGCGGCGTCAACCAGTCGGGCGAGAGCGCAGGCTCAACTCCGCGTTGGCGCCGCCGGAGGCGGCGCCAACGCAGCCTTCACCGGTGGCAATGGTCGAGTCAGCCAGAGGAACCGCCCCTCTGGCTGCTCACAGAACCGTACGTGAAACTCTCGCTTCATACGGCTCTTCCTGTTCAACATTTTACGTATCCCTTATGTGCCACTCCAGTGAGGAAACCAGCTTGAGTTAACTCTCCTTGCCCGGTTTATCCTTCGAGCGGCCTGCATCAGCGTCTTTAGCTGCTTATACTTTGCCTTGGCCCAACGACTTAGCCTTTTATCAAAGTGAAACAGCACATTGCGAATGATACTCTTGCCAAATAATCCGTAATAGGACAGCCAGCCTCTCAACCGACTTTGACAATATCTACGGATATCCATCAGCTCCATCTGACGCCAATACTTCCACGGCCATCGGTTTATTTCCTGCCGAATCCGCTTAGCCGATTTTTGGCTTACGGCCGCAATAAACAAAACACCCTGATAGCCCTGCCTTGTTTTGACCCAACGTGGCCCGAATGTGTAGCCAAGAAAATCAAAGGTTACATTCTCATAGTCACCCTTATTGCGGCCGCCTTTGCAATATGCAATTTTCGTTTTGGTTGGGTGAAGTTGGAGACCGCATTCGTTAAATCTCTTGTTCAGTAAGGTTAGAAGCGCGATGGCCTCCCTCTCACTGACCCAATGACAGATTATATCGTCTGCGTATCGTTCGAACTCTATTCTATCCCAGTTCTTTTCTACCCAAACATCGAATACATAGTGTAAAAACAGATTCGCAAGGAGCGGGCTGATGACTCCACCTTGCGGTGTTCCCTTGGTTTTCTCTTCGAGACGCCCATCTCCATGCTGTACCGGGGCTGTGAGCCACCTTTCAATGTACATCAATTGCCAGGATTCCTTGACATGCCTTCTCACGGCTCGCATCAGCAAGTCATGATTGATTTCTTCAAAGAATCCCTTGATGTCCATATCCAGAACCCAAGCACGCCCATGACATCGCTCCTTCGCCGTTGCTAACGCTTGATGCGCCGACTTTCCGGGTCGATATCCATAAGAATGCGGGTGAAAATGCCTTTCCAGTTCCGGTTCAGCCAGGAGCTTTACCACCATTTGTGCTATCCGGTCCGTTACAGTGGGAATTCCAAGGGGGCGTAGACCTCCCCCTGGCTTCTCTATTTCCACTCTCATTACCGGCGGTGGGTGGTAACTCCCCGAAGACATTCGATTCCAAAGCTTATAGAGGTTGTTCTTAAGATCTTGCTCAAAATCGGACAAACTCTGAGCATCAATCCCATAACCACCCTTATTTGCCTTGACACGCTTAAATGCCTCATAAACAAGTTTCTTTGGGATCGTAAAAGGTTTTGTCTCAATCTGAAGGTTCCTCCCATTTCCTGGTTGACCTTCATCTTTTGACTGAACAGGCTGCCCCCTTCGCTCCGTTTCCATTACAGAAACTTCCTTACTACTACGGGGCAGTCCGTCCCTGTGCCCTGTATTGGTACCCTCGTCTTGTGTTGTTAACACGCCACTTCTTCCTTTACACCAGGACGACAGGTTCTCATGTTCCGTACTAAAGCCTGCCCTGAATTCATGCCACCTCCATGCCGGCTGCCGCTTCGCCCGTAGCCAAATATCGTCGAAACTTGTCCCGGAAATACGCTCGTTCCCCGGTTTTGACAGCATTTATCCATATCGACCCCCCATCAGTGGTTCATTTGCATTCATCTCTTCAGGCCGTACCTGACAGATTCATTTCTGCCTTTTCCCTATCGCTCACGACAAATACTCTTAATAATTGCCGCATAGGGCGGTTTGGTTCCTGTATCTGGATACCGAAACCGAGGGACCTACCCTCATCTTTAATACAGCAAGGAAGACAATTGTCTTCCGTCATGACACACGAGCGTAGCGGAATTTGCATCCGAGTTAATTTGCCTGGTTAGCCGCCAATTATTTCATTCAATCCATCGATAATATTGACAAGCTCCTCTGGGGAGACATGGACGCCAAGATTTTCTGACCCATTTTTGCTAAGATAAAGTGACCCATGCTATGCGCAGTAAGTAAAGACAAGACTTGATGCTGGGATGCTAGTTTTTGCTAATCTAGGAGGGCTTGGTAAGACTGAGGGCAGCTGCTTTACTCAGTAGGCCGTCTAAGAGAGTCTCCCTCAATGGAGATGGTCACGCAGCGGTGTTTGAGACGATCAAGAAGAGCGTCCACCATGCTTTTGGGCTGCAGGATATCATACCATTTTTTATAGCATAAGTTGGTGGTGATGATGGTGGACCTGCTTTTGGTGTAGCGCTCGTCCATGAGCTTGAAGAACGTATTCATCTGCTCCTGGTTCAAGGTCAGATATCCCAGTTCATCCAAGAGCAGCAGGTCGAAGTTGCAAAGACGCTTCAACAGGCGGGAAGTG
>PWHG01000046.1 GCA_003554785.1 Candidatus Falkowiibacteriota bacterium | reverse complement strand
GATAATGTTTTAATCCATAATTATACAATTTATGAAATCCTTTGCAATGTCCATATTTGAATCCTAGTTGCATATATTTAGTTTATTTGGAGTCCAATATGTGAGTGAACTTAGTCAGAGTAAAAATTATGAAAAAAATACATATTTTATTTAATATTAGATAAAAATAGTATAAAAAATTGACTAAATCACATAAATAAAGTAATATGAAAACATAGAAAATAAGGTTTTTATATAACCTTTTTTTAATAATAATAAACAAATTAACCATGAATATAACCGAGTTAGCAAGAATTCTAAAAATTACTCCACAGGAGTTGCGGGATGTTTTACCGGAGCTTGGCTTTTCTATTGGTCAAAAAGCTATAAAAGTAGATAACAACACCGCCAAGAAAATTATAAAAAATTGGCCTTTATGGCGAAAACGTTTTGAGTATAAGAAAGCTTTAGAAGAAGCAAAGAAAAAAGAATCAGAGGATTTGCCCACTGAAAAGATAACTGTAAAAATCCCTTCTTTAATAACGGTTCGTGATTTTGCCCAGTTAGCACAAATTCCAGTTAATAGAGTTTTAACGGAATTAATGAAAAATGGTGTATTTACTTCTATTAATGAAAAGATTGACTTTGATACAGCTTCAATTGTTGGTAGTGATTTAAATTTAGAAGTAATTTTAGAAAAATCTGAAGAGTTAAGTGGTGATAAAGAAGAAGAAAAAAGTTTAGATGATATTATTGAAGGAGAAGAAACCAGTAATTTGCAAGACAGACCACCTGTAATTGTAGTTATGGGTCATGTTGATCATGGTAAAACTAAACTTTTAGATACTATCCGTTTAACGAAAGTTGCCGAAGGAGAAGCTGGAGGTATTACTCAACATATTGGTGCTTATCAAATTGAGAGAAAAAATAAAACTATTTCTTTTATTGATACGCCTGGACATGAAGCCTTTACTGCCATGCGCTCAAGAGGTGCTAAGGTGGCAGATATTGCTATATTGGTAGTGGCAGCAGATGATGGAGTTAAACCACAAACAATTGAAGCTTACAAAATAATTGAAACTGCTGGCATTCCGTTTATAGTAGCAATTAATAAGATTGACAAAGCCGAAGCAGATATTAATAAGACAAAACAAGAATTATCAACTAAACTAAACTTAACTCCAGAAGACTGGGGAGGAAAAATTATTTGTGTACCGATATCAGCTAAGGATAACAAAGGTATTGATGAGGTGTTAGATATGGTTCTTCTTTTAGCAGATACAGAAAATCAAGACATAAAAGCTAATCCTGATACAAAAGCGGCAGGGACGATTGTTGAGTCAAATGTAGATAAAGGAGCAGGGCCGGTTGCAACTATCTTAATACAAAATGGTACTTTAAGATTAGGAGATAAATTGAATTATAATCAAATATTTTATGGCAAGGTTAAAGCTCTTAAAAACTTTAAAGGCGAAGATATAAAAGAAGCTAAACCATCACAACCAGCAAAAATTTTAGGACTAAAAATTTCTCCTAAAGTCGGTGATGTTTTAGAGGTAGGTGAAGGAAAAAAATTAAAAAAGAAAAAAATAAAGACAAGCGAAGATAAATTAGATGTGGTGTCGTCAAGCAAGGAAGAGATAGAAGATTCAATTAGTAAGCTTAATTTGATAATTAAAAGTGATTTTTTAGGGTCTGCAGAAGCGATTGAGGAATCACTTATGAAAATTAATACAGAGAAAGTGAAAGTAAAAATTATCTCTAAAGGTTTAGGAAATATAACTGAAGGAGATATAAAAAGAGCTGAAGGGGCTAATGCAAAAATACTGGGTTTTAATGTTAATTTTCCTTCAAATATTGAAAACTTGGCAAGAGAAAGAAATATTGATGTTAAAATCTTTTCTATTATTTATGATTTAATTGAATATGTTAAAAAAGAAATGCAGGTTTTAGTAAAACCCGATATTACAAAAATAGATGAAGGAAGGATTAAAGTTTTGGCAGTTTTTAGAACTGATAATAGTTATCAAATAGTTGGTGGTAAGGTTATATCTGGACAAGCAAAAACTGATCATAAAGCTTTAATTTGGCGAGGTGAAGATCCAATAATTGAAGGGCGTATAGAAAACTTACAATCTGGTAAACAGGATGTGTCTAGCGTTGAGGAGGGCAATGAATGCGGACTAAAATTTGTTGGTAAACCATTAATTAAAGAAGGAGATGAGGTTGAAATTTATCGTGAAGAAGAAAAAATAGATAAATTATAATTATGTCCAAACAAGAGAAAATAAATAATTTATTTATTCAAAATTTGAGTAATTATTTAAATAAGAACTTGCCTGTAAAAGATAAATTAATAACAGTAAAAGAAGTAAAGTTAGCCAATGATTTATCACAAGCAGAAGTAAAGGTTAGTATTTTACCGATTAATTTAAGTGGAAGTACTTTATCATTGCTTAGAAAGTCTTCAAAAGAAATTGCATTTTTTGTTGCCAAGAGAATGAAATTAAGAAAAGTACCTAGGTTAATTTGGAAAATAGACTCCAGTGAAGAAAAATTTACTCAATTAAATAAATTATTTGACCAAATAAATAAAGAAAAAAATTAATTTTTTAAATAAATAATTTATTAAAAACTATTTCAATTGAAATAGTTTTTTTGCTCTTTATTTTTCTTTATATTTTAGTTATTATATATAGTTATGAATTTAAAAGGAAAG
>PWHG01000019.1 GCA_003554785.1 Candidatus Falkowiibacteriota bacterium | reverse complement strand
TTGGGTGCAGTTTCAAAAAAGTTGCATTAGTGATGGAACCTACTGAAATTTATGGATAAAGTCAACAAAAAACTGCATTGTTACTGCAATGTTTATGCAACAAGTTCACGGAATCAGGATACAAGACGACGCTATAAAAAAATCAATGGTCCGACAAAAAAATGTAGCGAACCTGATTGACATTGAAAATTATTTATAACAATATAGTATAAAAGACGTCAGAAAACTTCTCAATACAAATAAAATATAACATTTCGTAATAATTAACAAAAAAAATAAATATCTTCGATCTGACAAAATTATTATTAATCGGAAATAGCAGAACCCTGCAAGACAAAGCAAAAAAATATCTCGATTTTCAAAAATTGTTATCCGAGGATGACTATCAACGTTAAAACTTATCTACAATCGCATTGTGCATGATAGATACAAGAATATTTGCGTGATAAAGCATGCATTTAATAGCTCATAAGCTATATATATTCATTTGATAACAGCTATCATTTTTACTGGTGTGTATAGTATATATTGTTACTTAATATTTACAAGGAGGCATGTATGTCTGACCAGGAAAAAAGAATTCGAGATTTAGAAGAGAGTGTACGTGAATCTTTAATGCGAGACCCAATAACCCGCAGACGATTTCAAAGGGGAGAAGGGCCGGATATTGCTAGCAAGCTAGACATTGCTGAAAAGAATGTTGAGCGTATTCTTGCCTCAGGCGTATTGGATGAAAAAAACGCCGCTAAATTCAGAGAACTTGCTGATGCCGCATTGAAAGATCAGGCTCGTGAAATAATAAGAGGAGGGGCTGGGGAAATATCCCCGTCCATAAATTGCACTGTCACTGGCACTGCTACAATTTCTACCGGGGGTGACTAGATGTGACTAAATGAAAAACACACAAGTCAGCTAATGTAATAAATGCATGATAAAAATGAGTTTTGTTAAAGACGGTTTTGTACGGCATAAATAATTACCACAATGCTTTGCTGTCTGGAAAAAATAAAATGAATGCAAAAACAATCGCACATAACCATTTATTAAAGCATATGGAGATTAGCAAGACTCATTTTTATGCATAGTGCCTGCCACGCAAATTAGTTGACATATTGTCATTGTCAATATAAATAAATAAAAGCGTGGCAGGACTAACAATATAATTATTTACTATAAGCTCATGAATAGAATAACATGCTTTTACTATATAATTTACAAACATTTTATTATGATTATTTACAACTACTACTAACGGAGTTAGGCTTTTTTTGCAAAAAAATGAATACTTGCATGAGTGGGAAAAAGCAACAATAAAAGCTGTTTCACGCACATTATTATGCAGATCAGTTTATGTGCGAGCAATTCCATATGGTGAAACAGTTTTATTTGTTCTTCAATCACGAAGTCGTCCTGTGTACAAGTTGCATGCTTCACCCGTTCAATCTATGATTTGGAATGAGCTTCATGAGACTAAAAGAGTACTGGAAATAATTAATAACGTTAAATCTAGCCATTGCAACTTAAAGATGATTGATATAGTGTGGGTTATTGCAGACTTACGTCGTCGCAAGATTATCCATTCTGCAGAAGAAAAAGAGTGACCAGGAGTTGAACGTCCTAGATGTCCACTGTAGATTATAAGTATTCATGCGCCAATGAAAAAGAATCGGTAAAAGAGAATTTTATAGGTTCCAACAGGTTCAAACCCTATCTTCTTGTTTTGCCCGGCCATAACGGGTCCGCATTCTTGCTTGACCCCCCCAGCAGCACGTGCATATTTCTTAACAGTCACGATGTGAGTTCCTTAATCTATCGACATAAAGATCAAATTCAATCATCATACAAGCCGGAAATATGCATTTCAAGCTCAGAAAAAGAATATAAAAGCTTTTCTGAGGTCAATATTTTTCACGAGATCTGCTCTCAGTCCCGTACACAAGAGCGCGTTTCAAGCACCCTCAGGCTGGGGTTTTGTTTAGACTATTTAAACCCCAAGCAAGCAGAAAAAGCTGCTTGCGACGTCTTAAAGCGTCTGGACAGGACATCTGCACGTAATGTTTTTGCGCACTTCTGGATCACTGATGATCACTCCTGGAAACAGTGGGAAATTATCACCAGCAAGTTGAATTCCACTTGCCAACCCTTGACCGCAATTTCAATCAGCCTTGATCCCAGTTTGAAAAACTCTAGAGAGGCAGAATCAACCCTGCATAATCTAGCAAAGTTAACCCTCAAAGATCGACAGGTTAACTTCCAACTAGATTATAATGCGTTAAAAAAAGCAGGCAACGCAACTAGACTGTCAAAGAATGTATTCGCTTGGCAAAGTGTTTTTTATCGTCAACGCTACGTATCTGCATACACTTTGCGCATCACTCCTGAGTCCAAGGATAGCGTAGGGACCAAGCTTTTTGAAGAGCTATGTTTCTCTGGTGTTTATCCACGAAATATATATTTTCTTTTTGGATCTGAAGAAAAAAGCTACAGTAAGTTATGCGAGATCTACGATAATGACTGGGATTGTTATAGATCATCCGCTTTTGACTTGTTGTCCCGGCATACTCACCGTTTAATTGAACCAATGTCTCTAGGTTTTTCTGATGCTGTACGAGGATATATAATGTGCGAAAAACGGTGGATACGTACTACAGGATGTCCTTTTCCACGTCAAAGCATATTTTATGCTGGTGATTATGTAGCTCATTGTCCGGT
>PWHG01000007.1 GCA_003554785.1 Candidatus Falkowiibacteriota bacterium | reverse complement strand
GTCAGCTGCCGGACCGCCCCTTCCGGGTCGCTGCGGTGAATTTCGGCGTAGTCGGCCGCATATATCGGCGGGCCGAAACGCAGCAGGACTGCGGACATAAAAAGCCCCCGGCGCTCGAAATTGAGCCCTGCGGGAATAATGGCCAGCCCAAGCCGGTAGCTGTTTCTTGCCTCAGCCCCCAGCGCCATCCGCGCGCAGCCGGTCTGCAGCGTGAAGACCTGTCCGAACGGCGAGTTCCGCCCCTCGGGAAAAAGGCCAAGGCATCCGCCGCGTTCAAACAGCTCGTAAACTTTTTCGAAAACTTCCACATTGCGCTTGCCGCTGCCTTCCACCTCCTGGTACCGGTACACGGGAATGGCCCCCAGGCGTCGCAGCAGCCCCCTCACGAATCGATTCCGGAACAAGGTGCTTTTCGCCAGGAAATGGATCTGGCGGCGCGAGTGTAATGCCAGCAGGATGGCATCGAGGATGGACGTCGGATGGTTGGCCGCCAGGATTACCGGGCCGGATTCGGGAATACGTTCGGGGCGCAGGGAGCGTACTTCAACAAAATAGAGGTGGCTGAAAACGCGAAACAGCCAGACAATGATGCGGTAAATCGTCATGCAACAACCATTATGAGTGTTTTTAATTCTGCGTTATTTAGTCATAGGATGCGCTGACGAAGGAAGCGCATCAATAATCTATCACGGTTTGATAGTCAAAAAAAATCATGCAAAGGGTTTTGTCAACGGATCAAAATTGTTATATTATTGTGTAATAATGGTGATTTGATTCCTTATTTGATCAGGGAGGATGCGTATTATGGCAAAGAGCTATTATGCGATTCTGGGCGTTTCTCCCGATGCCGGCCGGGAAGAAATCAAGTCCGCCTATCGCCGGCTTGCCAAAAAACATCATCCGGATCATGCCGGTGGAGACAGCGAAACATTCAGAAATATTCAGCAGGCGTATTCCGTGCTGGCCGATGACGGCGAACGGCGCCGGTATGAACAGCGCAGATCCGGACCGCGCCCGCGCACGCGCCCGTATTCGGCGACCCGCGCACCCGCCGCGGAACCGCTGGTTCCCGATCGGGAGCCCATGCATATGAACCGCGCCCGGCGGCGCGGGCCGTTTATGCGCCAGGCGCCGCACGACGATCTGCCGGACGACGACCTGTTTGCCTGGATTTTCCGCCATTTTTTCTAATGGGCATTATGCCGCCCCCTGTTTCTGAAACGATATAACCACTTTTCCCACGGTATGCTTTGACTCGATGTGCCGATGGGCATCAGCGGCCCGCGTTACCGGATAAACGGTCTCGATATGCGGCGCGATGCGTCCGTCGGCCATCCACTGGGCAATCCGGCGCAAATCCGCCGCATCGGATCGAACCCCGACCAACCGGCTGCTTTTAGCGGCGCCAATGCGCGCCAGGAGTTCGGCGCCGATTGTCGAAAGCCGGGGTACCGTGCTGACAAATATGCCCCTGCGTCCCAACTGCCGTTTGAAATCAGCGCGGGAAAACCGGCCGAACACATCAAACACGCCGTCAAAGGGGCCGTCCAATTCCGGTGCCGGCTGCGTATTATAGTCATAAACCGCATCCGCGCCCAATGACAACACAAAGTCCGCGTTGCGCGTCCCGCAGACGGCATGGGCTTCGGCGCCCAGCACTTTGGCGATTTGCACGGCGAAATGCCCCACGCCGCCGCTGGCGCCGTTGATGAGCACCTTTTGACCCGCTTCAATCCGGCAGCAGTCCCTCAGGGCCTGCAGCGCCGTTTGTGCGGCCAGGGGCACGGCGGATGCCGCCGCAGTCGAAATATTGGACGGGACCAAAGCGAGCTCGTTTTCTTCAAGCGCCGCCATCTCGGCGTGCAGCCCGCCGGAAAAGCGGTTTGTCATGCCGAATACGACGTCGCCCACCGAAACCCCCGAAACATCCCGCCCGACGTCAATCACGTCACCGGCCACTTCCATGCCCGAAGCCCGGGGCAGGGGATCCCTGGCAAGGGTGCGGCTGAACTTCCCCTTCCGTAAAAGGGCGTCCTTGGGATTAAGCCCGCCGGCCGCGGCCCGGACGATCACTCCTGACGGGGATGCCGCCGGATCCGGCCAGTTATCGGTCCATTCCAATACCTCCGGCCCGCCGAATTTTCTGTAGATAAGTGCCTTCAAAGAACCTCCTTGTTACAGGTCCGCAGGTGGCAGGCAACTGCCGTGTCACGCGTGAAAAAATCGGCCTCATTGTCTATGATCATGCGTTCATTTGTCAAGCTGTTCCCGTATCCGTTCGATCCGTTTGCGGTTGACCCCGAAATCGGAGCGGCCGATACGGGAGGCGGAGCGGACATCAATGCGTGAGTGCGCCGGCTGATACAAGAATTCCAGATCGTCCACAAATCGCAGGATACGGGTTGTCGCCGCGGCCCTTAAGTAGTGCTCATCGCGCGTGATGATTTCGATACGCGGCGTCGCTTCCAGGACCTGTTCCAGCTGCTGCCAGGTGCCTTCATCAGCGTCTATGGGCGCGATGTAATGGCGGGTGTCGTCTTTGGCCGCAAAGCTGGAAACGCAGTTGGGGGTGTTCGGGCAGGGGGCCAGCCGGCCGTCGTTCTGAATGCCTAAGTGGCCCGGCCGGGTGCCGCTGCACGCGCTGAACAGGAGCCCGGCAACGGCGATCGTTATGATTGTGCTGTATCTTTTCATTGTGAATGTCTCCCTTGGATGCATTTTCGTCAGAAATGGTTAT
>PWHG01000022.1 GCA_003554785.1 Candidatus Falkowiibacteriota bacterium | reverse complement strand
AAGGCATAATTCACAATGCCTTCCGTATCTCCCTCCTGGTGATTGAAGCGTTGCAAATCGCTTTCAGACAAGCTTATATAGGCAGTCTTTGCCTCACTTACCACCTGCAACTTCTCACTCAGGCAATACCCCAGCAACCGCATTCGGTCTTCACTGTAAGTGCTGTATATCAACCTTTGGATGTGTGCCCCATCCACACCTATTTCAATTAAACGGGCCACGATCTCATAAGTACGAGGATTGTTGCAACCATAGCTGAAAGATCCGGTATCGGTTACTATTCCGGCATAGAGGCATTGGGCCACAGGCAACGAAATGGCATCCTTCTCCGACAGGTTCACAAGGCATTCATAAAGTAGTTCAGCGGTACTGCTGGCCCCTGTTTCGGATATCACCAGGTCAAAATTATTTTCAGGATCAGGATGATGGTCAATCATCACTTTGGTCGCCTTGCTGGCTCTCATTGGTTCTTCCAGGTCGGCGGTCCGGCCCATCCCATTAAAGTCAAGGCATACGAGTAAGTCTGCTCCGGCAATCAATTCAAGCGCATAGGCCTCATTCTCTTCAGCCACGATTACCTGCTCGTTTCCGGGCATCCAGTGAAGGAAAGAAGCGTAGGAATTGGGGGCAATGATGTGTACCCTGGAAAACCCCTGTTCTGACAGCCAGCCATAAAAACCCAGCCCGGAACCAATGGCATCTCCGTCCGGGTTGGCATGCACCACCATGGTGATGAGCTGGTTTTTATCCTCCAGGAGTTTCTTCAGGCGATCAATCTGCGTTAGCTCCAAAATGTTTAAAAATTATTTGTAAAGCCTTACAAAGGTAAGAAAAATGCATGGTTCCCATTTGATGATCCGGGCATAAAAGATCATAAAGCATGTTAACGCGGGGTAAAGGTGTCAAAAGTGCCGTTTTTATAAAAAACGAGCACCCGGTCTATTGCATGCTGCCCGGAAAGGGGTTGGTCTGCAGTACCTTTTTCCTCAGCTGTTTGACCAAAACTTTCAGGAACACGGCCGGAAGTCTCAAACCTGCCGGGGCCGCTGGTTGACTCATTGTCTGAAGAATTCTTGCTGTCACTGGTTCTGGTTTCTTCCGTGGCCGTAAAAGCAGGCTGATCATGCTCACTGTCTCCGGATTCCTCAGGGTTATCAGGAAACAATGACTGTAAGCCTGAAGACATTGACCCTTTCCCACGTACAAGCCACTCAGTTCTTACATCAGGAAAATGATCCAGGATCTTCTGAATAAGCTCCAGGCTGGGGTTATTTCTACCAGAAAGGATGTGAGAAATGGTCGATCGTGGAACCCCGATATGGTCCGCAAATCGAGATGCTGTCATATTCTTTGCAGAAATGATGTTTTTGACGCGTTGTACAAGCATATACCTGAAATTTACAACTGTTTACAGTAGTATAAAGATACAAATTCCGGTTAATGTTTAGAGTTCCTTTTGTGAATTGTTAACACAATGCATTTGTGAATTATTTTTTTCTTACAGTTATACTTTATTTATTAGCTATAATTTATTTATTTAGTGATTACTATACTATGCATAACCGACATCTGTTAATATTTGCCTGCCAATACCCAATAATTAAACCAATGCTCTATATAAACCTTTTTAGATACTGGTTTATAGTCGTTTGTAAAATTTTTACTTATAAATCACCTGGCTTTAAACAATATTTCACAATTGCAGCATTTTTCACATTTGTTACATTTGTTACAATATAAACACAAACCTGCAATAGCCTGTAAAGCAGTTATTTACTTTACTGTGTTCACAGTAATGAATTTTAATTGTGTTTGTGAAGTTGCTGTTTGTGATTGAAGTGGGTTTGTGAATTGCTCACTTAAGAACTGAATAATCCCCAAATGTGAAATCATCACATTGCTGAAATTGCTCCTGGAAAATGGTTATAGCCTCCCCTGCCCGGATATAATCCGATTACCTGAATGGTTCACAGCAGGAAGCTGCCGAGGTCCGAAGATCTGTGTGATGCACGTTTGCCAAAGTAATGCACGTTTACCAAAATGATGCAGGTTTGTCAAAGGCTGATCCCATTAACCCCCTGAGAATCGCATAAAATTATTTGACCTGTACCATGGCAGGGAATATGAGAAAATAAGGAAGGAAAAGTCAGGGCTTCTCTATGAATCCGCCGCCGATTACATCACCTCCATCGTAAATAACAGCTGACTGGCCGGGTGTAACGGCTGAAACATCTTCGTGCAGTTTTACATGTACGAGCCCGTTTTCTTCATCAGAATAGATGGTGGCCGTATGACCGGGGTCTTTATACCGGATTTTTACCGTCGCTTCCATTTGAGCAGGAAGCGAACTGAATTTAATGAGGTTAAACTGACTCACGGAAAAATCCCGGGTAAAAGTATCTGGTTTTTTACCCAGCACCACCGTATTGGTTTCCGGAATTATGCGGGTCACATACAAGGGTTCTCCCACCGCCACATTCAATCCCTTGCGCTGACCAATGGTATAAAACGGAAAGCCCTGGTGCTTACCAAGTACTTTGCCTTCCTTATCTACAAAGGTGCCGTCTTTGGTCTGTGCTTCCAGCTCAGGTACTCTCCTTTTCAGGAAACCACGATAGTCATTGTCCGGAATGAAACAAATCTCATAACTTTCGCGTTTGCCGGCGATCTCTTCAAAACCGGCTTCCCTGGCCATTTCCCTGATTTGCGGTTTGGTGTATTCACCCAGGGGGAAAATCGTTCTT
>PWHG01000066.1 GCA_003554785.1 Candidatus Falkowiibacteriota bacterium | reverse complement strand
GGCCGGGCGGTCGGATGGCCCGATGCAGGTCGCCCCCGGCTACGCACCTTCACTCGCTGTGGAGTGCCTCGAGGACGTCGAGGTTGGCGGCCCGTCGGGCGGGGAACACCCCGGCCAGCAGCCCGGCGACCGCCGCGAGGACGACCCCGATCGCGATCTGGGTCCAGGGCACGACGAGCTCGGTGATGTTGAGCTGCTCGATCCGGATGAACACCGCGCCGAGCGGGACGCCGAGCAGCAACCCGAGCGCCGCACCGATCAGCGCCACGCTGATGGCCTCGGTGCGGACCATGCGGCGGACCTGCGGCCGGGTCATCCCCACCGCCCGCAGCAGCCCGATCTCCCGGGTCCGCTCGACCACGCTCAGCGCCAGGGTGTTGACGATCCCCAGCAGGGCGACCAGCACGCTGAGGGCCAGCAGGGCGAGCACGACGCCGACGAACTGGTCGAGCTGGGAGGCGATCGCGTCAGCGAACCCGGCCTGATCGAGCACCCGGACCTGGGGGTAGGCGACGAGGGTCTCCTCGACCGCCTCGAAGACGCGGGAGGCGTCCGCCTCGGCATCGAAGAGCACGTAGGCGTTGAAGACCGTCGAGGCGCTGCCGCCGTACCCGTTCCAGGTGCGGGTGTCGAGGAAGGCGCTCACGTCGATGCCCCCGCCGTCGAACACCGCTGCGACGGGCAGGGTCGCCTCCCCGTCGGGCATCGTCGCGACCACCTCATCGCCCGCCACGAGGTCCAGGTCGTCGGCGATCGACTCGGTCAGCGCGATCCCACCGGTGGCCAGGCCGTCGAGCGCGCCGTCGGTGATGTCGAGGTCGAGGACGGCCCGCAGCTCGGTGAGATCCATCACCCCGATCGTGACGGTGCGGTCTGCGAGCTCCACCTGGCCGGCGGCAGCCGCGGCGACGACCGCCACGTCGTCCACGGCCGCGACCGCGTCCAGGGCGGGGTCCGGGACCCCTGCAAGCGTGCCCGACTGCACGATGGCGTCGGCGAGGAAGCTGCCCTCGATGGTGTCCCTGACGGTTCCCTGCAGCGACGCGGCGAAGATCGAGACGAAGCTGACGAGCGCCAACCCGATCATCAACGCCGACGCGGTCGCCGCCGTGCGGCGCGGGTTGCGGGTGGCGTTCGCACGGGCGAGTTCACCGCTGACCCCGAGCGCCGCGCTGGGGCCGCCGAGCAGCCGTGCGAGGGGACGGACGATCAGCGCGGACAGCGCGGCGACACCGAGGAACAGCGCGACCGCGCCGACCCCGAGGGTGACGACTCCCGCGTCGGTGAGCAGCGTCGCGGCCAGCGCTGCCGCCCCGCCGGTCAGCAGGACGGCACCGAGCACGGTCCGCACGAGCCCCCGTCCGGCCGGCGCCGCGACGGCGACCTCGGTCAGCGCGGCGACGGGCGGGATCGACACGGCACGGCGGGCGGGCACGATCGCTGCCAGCACGGTGATCACGACCCCGACCGCAACCGCGACCCCGATGGTGCGGGGCAGGACCACGAGGTCACCGGGCAGCTCGATGCCGATGGTGCCGAGGATGACCTGCAGCCCGCGGGCGACCAGCAGGCCGAAGGCGGCCCCGAGCGCCCCACCGACGGCACCGACCAGGGCCGCCTCCCCGAGCACCGAGCCGAACAGCTGCCCCCGGCTCGCACCCACGGCGCGCAGCAGCGCCAGCTCACGCAGCCGGCCCGCCAACACGATCGTGAAGGTGTTGAAGATCAGGAAGCTGCCCACCAGCAGCGCGATCACCGCGAACACCAGCAGCGCGATCGAGAACACCTCGATGAACGGCCCGAAGGCCTCCTGCTGTTCCGCCACGACCTCGGCGGCGGTCTGGACGGTGAACCCCTCGCCGAGCTCGGCCTCGATGGCGGCGATCAGCTGCGCTTCGCCGATCCCCTCGGCAGCCACCGCGTAGGCCGCGGTGAGCTCCCCATCGGTGCCCAGGCGGGCCAGCGCCGTGACCCGGTCCAGGACCACCACGGAGGCGCCCGCGAGGTTGTCGAGCTCACCCAGCCCGAAGGTGCCCACCACCTCGGGGCGTTCGACCGGGCCGTCGAGCACGAGCCCGACCCGGTCGCCGACACCCCACCCCTGGGCGTTCGCGGTGCCGGCGTCGATCGCGACCTCGTCCGCGGTCTCGGGCCAGCGGCCGGTCCGCAGCTCCGCCGCGTCGAGCTCGGGGTTGATGTAGGCGTTGTAGCCGATGGTGGGCGGCCCGAACTGGCCCGTCGGCTCGCCGTCGTCCCCGATCAGGATGGCGACGCCCTCGACCTCGCCCTCGGCCACGGCGACCTCGTCGAGCGCCACCAGCCGGTCGACCACCTCGGTGGGGAACGTCGGCACGGCGGTGTCGAAGGGGTCATCCGCGCGGGTGTCGTCCGGGTCCTCGGCGCGGATGACGGCGTCGGCGGTGCCCACGATCGAGGTGAAGAGGGTCTCGAACCCCTCCTCGAGGGTGTCGCCGAAGGTCAGCGCACCGGCGACGAAGCCGGTGCCGATGATCACCGCCAGGGCGGTCATCACGAACCGAGCCTTGGCCGCCAGCAGGCCCTTCCAGGTCAGCGTCCACATCGCCGGTCAGCTCTCGAGCGCGCGGATGCGGTCCAGCACACCGTCGACGGTCGGCTCAGCGAGCTCGTCGACCACCCGCCCGTCGGCCAGGAACCAGACCCGGTCGGCCGTCGCCGCGGCCACCGGGTCGTGGGTGACCATCACGATCGTCTGGCCGAGGTCGTCGACGCTGCTGCGCAGCAGGGCGAGGAGCTCCTGCCCGCTGGTGCGGTCGAGGTTGCC
>PWHG01000072.1 GCA_003554785.1 Candidatus Falkowiibacteriota bacterium | reverse complement strand
TTGTTTCAGAAGGGGAGTTTATGGATGTTTTAAGTATTAATGAAAGTTTGGAGTAAACAAAAGGAGGCTATACCGTGTCATACTTTAAGATTCAAGGTGTAATTCCGCCAATGATCACTCCTTTTAAGGAAAACGGCGACGTGGATTATGATAAGTTTGTGCGTAACATTGAAAGATGGAATCAAGCTGAGCTAACCGGTTATTTGGTACTTGGTTCCAACAGTGAAACCGTCTATCTGACAGAAGAAGAAAAGCTTAAACTGATAGCCCTCACGGTTAAGCATCGAAAAAAAGAGCGAGTGGTATTAGCGGGCACGGGAATGGAATCCACCCGGGAAACCATCCGCTTAACGAACAAAGCAGCGGACCTTGGCGTGGACGCTGCCTTAATTATTACCCCCTTTTATTATGGCGGCAAAATGAACGATGAAGCCTTGATAAACTTTTTTACAGAGGTGGCGGATCATTGTAAAATCCCGATTTTACTGTATAACGTCACAAAGGTCACCCACATTAGCCTTTTAGCCTCCGCCGTAGAGGTCCTAAGCAAACACCCGAATATCATCGGAATGAAGGATAGTTCCGGAGACATGGCTCAAATGGTGGAATTTATAAGGGTGAGGGATAAACAGTTTAATCTGTTGGCAGGAACCGCTTCAGCCTGGTATCCGGCCCTTGCTTTAGGCATTGAAGGGGGAATTATGGCATTGGCGAATGCCTGTCCCAACGAATGCGCCCAGGTGCAAAAATACTTTAACGAAGGAAATATAAATAAAGCACGGGAGTTATACCTCAAACTGTATCCGGTCAATAAAGGGGTAACGACGATATTTGGAGTCGCCGGCCTTAAATATAGCTGCGAGCTGTTAGGATTTGATGGCGGGTGGACAAGAAAACCTTTGTTAAACTTAACAGAAAATGAAAAAAGCAGTATGAAAGAAATACTCAAGTGTGCGGAATTAATCTAATCTTCATGGAGATACCCTATGATATTCCAGGGGATGTAAGGAGTCGGGAAATGACATTTATGTATTTAATGGAATAGCAGAAGCCTTTCATTGCTTTCGGATTCAGTTCCTATGAGATTAGAACCATTGAACCGGCGAATGAAGAGAATAATTATCTGTTAAAATAAATGAAAAAAAATATCCATAGAAAAGGATTGAGGGGATGAAAATACAGCTGAAGCAAGTCGCAATAATTATCACGGTACTGCTGACGATATTGTTATTATTTGCCTGCGGAAACTCCGATGAACCGTCGAATGCTGATCATGAAATGCCCGCGGATGAAGAGGCGGCCTCGGAGGATGAACTGCACCCAAGAGAACCCCTGACAACAGAAGCGCTGCTTGCGGATTTTGATACGATGATCGAACTTATGGAGGAGACCTTTCCTTATTTCGGTGTTGCAGAGCGAAGGCTGGGAGTGGATATCCGGGCTTTGGCAGAGGAGAAACGCTCGGTGATCGAGAATTATCCTGAGTCCATGGAAAGTTTTGCTAAGGAGTTGGGGATGTCCCCGGAGGAGATGCCTGTCATGGATGAACACCTCTTTTGGAGCATCCTGCACCATGATTTTTTCTCCCGGTTTCCGATGACCTTTCATACCTTTGTTTATAATTACCGGTTTTATGATATCTATAAACCTTCATACACTAACACCTGGAGTCCGTTTAATACACCGATGAATTACCATGCCTTCACAAATTCCGTCACCCAGGGCTTTTACCGGGAGCAGGAGGCACTTTATAAAACCCTTGCTGAGGAGGCATCCCCCGGTTTTAAACTGATCTTTCGCGAGGAAGAGTCCGCCGGGTTTCCCCACGCTGCGGTTGAGACCGAAATGATCGAAGAGGGCAGGATCGCCTATCTCAGTGTGCCACATTTTGCGGATTTCGGTCAGTCCACGATAAACCGGTTGAGGGGATTATACCGTGATATTGGAGAGTATGAGCATTTGATCATTGATATCAGAGAAAATATGGGCGGAGCAACCGATTTATGGAGAATGCTGATTATGAAACCTCTTTGGCCTGAAGAAGAGCCCATGCCCGATATGCCCCTGTACGCATTTTACCGGGGAAGCGAGCTGGGAAAATCTCTAGGGGAGGCGAATGTGAAGATTGAATCGGCCTATTCCCGCTATCGGCCGGAAAGTGAGGGTTTGGTGCCGATTAGTGAAATCCTGGAGGAGAACCCGTTACCGGAACTGAATGAGGAGGATATGGAAACCCTGGATTATGGAGTCCGATATCACACCGGGATCGAAAATATCGAATGGAGACATATCAACCAGATGGGGCTGCAGAATATTTCCGACTCTGCCTTTGAAGGTGAGATCTGGCTTCTGATAGGAAATAGAAACTACTCAGCCGCCGCCTTATTTGCCCGCCATGCAAAGGAAATGGGCTTTGCCACCCTTGTGGGAGAGCCCACCGCCGGCGCCTACACCACCCATGTGTCCAACTTCACTTTGCCGAACACGGGGATTATCCTGCGATGGGATATGGATTATGTCACCGATGAAGCAGGACGGGCCTTAAATGAGTTCCCCACCACCCCCCATTATAAGAACCGCCCCGGGATGGACGCCCTGGAGACGGTACTAGAGATCATCGAAGAAGAGGGAAATACCCGGTGATTCTAAAATAAGCAACCTCACAAGAAGACGATTCTTTTGTGAGGTTGCTTATTTTCCCCCTTCTCCGCCTGAAGACGGAGAGACAATAAGCCTTCGGAAGGGTTTTGAAGGTACCTTCCGACGGTTAAATTAAAAAGAATTATCCTCTATCATTTAAGTAGGATAACTCAAGAATATGGG
>PWHG01000034.1 GCA_003554785.1 Candidatus Falkowiibacteriota bacterium | reverse complement strand
TGGATCTTAGCTATTTGGATCGATTGGAGAAAACAATAAGGGCATGCAAAGTGAAACTGGATGATATGGAAAAAAGGGTGGAGCAGCTGAACCGAGAAGAGGGGTGTGTATCAGAAAAAATCAAAAGGCTCTTAGAGAATAGCATCCCTATAGAAGAAAAAACCCTTGCAGAAAAACGGGAAGCCCTTCAGAATGAAGTCTTTGATGAGGTCCGAGAAGAAGGAAATCGGGATTATCTAAAGCGACGAAGCACTCTTTCGGTGGATGACCTGATCAGCAACTACCAAGGCTCGCTCAAAGGGACGAAGACTGATAAAGATCGTTTATGGTCCCGGCTCGTAGAGTCCCGGGGAGAATACAACCGCATCTATCATCAGTCTTACAATTTACAAAACGAGGGCAATCATGAATTTGACAAGACCTACCGGGAGCTCTCGGAGATTAAACTGCCGGAGTATATGGGAAAAATTAAAGAAGCGGGTGAGAAGGCCTCTCTTCAATTTAGAGAAGATTTCTTATCGAAGCTGAAGGACAATTTCGATACCGTGGCTCAGCAGATAAGAGAGTTAAACGACGCGATCAAAGACAGTCCCTTCGGCAGTGACCGCTACCGTTTTGAAGTAAAACCCAAACCGGAAATGCGCCATTTTTATGACATGATCAATGATGATCTGTTAATGGGAGCGGGAGCAAGCATTTTAAACCACGCTTTTCAGCAAAAGCACAAAGAAGCCATTGAGGAACTCTTTCGTATGATTACGGATGTGGGAGAGGACACCGGGGGCCGACGGAAAAGTGAGCTGGAGAAAAACATCAGTTTTTATACGAACTATCAATCTTATCTATTATTCGATTTGATTGTTACCGATGAGGAGGAAAATCGACAGCGTCTTTCAAAAACATTACTGAAAAAATCCGGAGGGGAAACTCAAACGCCTTTTTATCTATCGGTTTTGGCCTCTTTTTCCCATATGTATCGGGTCAATCAAAAGGGAAATCGGTCGGAAACCATTCGACTGATCGTCTTCGACGAAGCCTTTAATAAAATGGATCAGCAGCGGATTGAGGAAAGCCTAAAGCTTCTACGAGGATTCGGACTGCAGGCAATTATCTCTGCCCCACCGGATAAAATGCGGGAAATTGCCCCGTATTCAGACCAAAACCTGCTGGTGCTTCGCCAGGGAAATCAATCCTTTGTTCAAGAGTTTACCAATAAGGAAGCGAGTGATGAGAATACTGTGACATACTAAAAGGAGAAACCGAGGTGGGTATATGGAAAAACGAATTATAAAAGAGCTGATCAAAACCTATGAGAAAAGCCAAGGCTATAAAGATCAGGAAGCCAAAAATCGCCGGGTCATTATTAAACCCGAACGGTTTCGAAGTCTGAATTTTGAGGACTACGAAGTAAAGAGTGCTTTTTTTGAAGCCTTGGGAAACCTTAAAGCACAGGGGATTCTCGACTACAGCTGGGTGCGGTTTGAGGAAGGCAACTTAGTTGAACGGATCTGGTTGAATCAGAAAGAGTCTTCAATAGACAGAGCTTACAGCCTCCTTGGAATTACGCCCACATACAATGCCTTTGAGAAAACATTTAAAGACCTGGATGCCGTCAATTTTACGACTTATCCCTGGGTGGAGGATTTTAAAAAGGATCTTTGGAGTCAATTCGAGCTAAAGGGGAAATTCGGACAACTCCTGGGTGGAGACCATGAACATCAACGTAGAGTGGTTACGGCATTAATTGCTTTGGAGGAACGGAAAGGACAGCCGGTGCATGAGAGGGTATTCAGCACCGAGGTCTACGGAGACTCTAAAGAATTTCAGAAGAATATTAAAAAAACGCTGAAAAGCCTCTTGAAAAGGTACTTAGATGATGTGGAGGAATCCGATCTTCTTCATTATATGGGGATCTATACCAATCCTGAGATCTATCACTTTTGCGGGGAAATCAAAATGGAGTTTACTTCCGGAACCGTGGATTTCAGTGTGTTTTCAAGGGGTGCCGTTCTGCCTGCTATCTATGGACCCGAGATTTCCCGGATCTTAGGAGAGGGCATTAGCCGGGTGCTTTTCATTGAAAACCAGGCCACCTATGAGGACTTTGTAAAGATCATGAGACAAGACGACCTTATAGTCTATCACGGCGGTTTTGCCAATAAAAGAAAGCATCAGTTTTTTCAGAAGCTGGCCCTAGGATTACCCCATACTTCCTTTTACCATTGGTCGGACTTTGACTTAGGGGGCATCCGGATTTTTAAAGCAATAAAAGCGACCATTTCGAATATCCACCCTTATCTCATGAACTCGCCTGAACTCAGTGATTACAAAGAAAAGGGTATGGAAATCGGAAAAGAATACAAAAACAAAATTCAAAGAGCTATGGAGTTAGAAAATGATCCGAAAATCAAGGAGATGTATAAAGATCTGTTACACTTCGGTGTGCGTTTGGAACAGGAAAATATAAATTGGTAATTATAAAAAGCATAATATGCGTCTTTCCTTGTTTTAAAAAAAGCACAACGATGAAGGCTTAGAATTTTAATATATGGGGGATGTAGAACCTTTGGTAGACAAATTCGAAGAACAGGAAATGCAAAGTGATCAAGGGAAATCCGTATCTGTGGTAAAGATGCTTGTGAAACTTAAAAATCCGGTAAACCATGAAATGTATGAATAAATTATTGAAAAATAAAAAAGATGAAAGAGCTATAGCGAATATTTCTTTGGAATCTCAGAATTAAGTTTCTGAGGTTTTTTCTTTTCTATTTTTTTTACTTTCCTAAAAACAAATGTAGGAAAGAGGTTTTGCGACAACTATGTTGACAAACACCGA
>PWHG01000043.1 GCA_003554785.1 Candidatus Falkowiibacteriota bacterium | reverse complement strand
GTTTAATTTCAATAAGGCAAATCCAGTTCATCAAATTTAATCAAACCATCAAAGGCACGGTCAACTTTTGTTCCAAATTCTATAAACTTTTGATGTAACCCACTGTTTGCTACAGAAAGCCCCACTTCTTTAAGATCAATATTCTTTCCAAAGACTTCCACATCTATATGATCTCCAACATCTCCGCCTTCGTAAATTATCCACTTTTCATAATAAGGAATAAATACAGCACTGTAATTAACAGATGACATGTACCAAATAAATGTTATTAGATCCACCTTTTCCAAAGCTGAGTTATTATCAACAAGGTATTTCAGCTGCTTATCCTGATTCCAGGAAAAATAATCGATCTCATCCTGTTTGTAGTCATACAGATCACCTGTAAAATCACCAACTGTAGATATTTGATCATCACAATCATCGATCACTCCTCTGATCCAGTTTTCATATGCTTCATCGTAAACAAATACGTGTTGGTCTTCATCCACCGAACTTTTTTCTTCGTTCCAGTAATACCCGTATAGGTCAAAAAAATCATAAACCCATTTGGGTTCAGGTTTTTTGAAAATTTCAGCGAATAACAAATGCTCATGGGGAGTGAGCTTTATACTTTCATAGAATCTTTTCGTTTTTCTCATCGGAAGTGATTCATTG
This sequence comes from Candidatus Falkowiibacteriota bacterium, assembly GCA_003554785.1. Lineage (GTDB taxonomy): Bacteria > Patescibacteriota > Patescibacteriia > Patescibacteriales > UBA12465 > PWHG01. Next base: position 12,194 of record PWHG01000043.1, on the reverse strand, counting down.
ATTTTATTTAAAATTGTTGGAATAGCAGTCTTGAAGAATCTTATTTTATTATATCAATTCAAATTATATGGAATGGTTTTCTTGAATGCTAAACTAATTCGTTACATGTCAGCTTGGAATTTTAAAGGAAATTTGACCAGGGAATATTCACTTACATCGATCAAGGTATTTGAATTAGCAGTTAAGAATGTTGGGATTCAAACCGATTGGGATTTAGTAGGTGGTATGATTAAGTAATTGCTGATGTAAAAAATAAAAAAGGTTACTCCACGAGTTGGATTTTTATCTTGGATTTTAATTCGTTTAATCTGTATTGAAGTGCTGATAGAGCTAATTCTGAAGATGCGCTTACGCCCAAATAACCATTTCCGGGATGTTCTCCATCTATAAATGAGATATAACCAAGTATATCTTCTTCCCCTAAATCATCTAAAGTAATTTTTCGATCACCTAAATCGAGATCAACCAGTTCGAAGTAAGCTTTTCCACCAGGACTGGAATTTCTCGAACTCCCTCCATCACCCCAACCATTTTCCAAGAATTCATCTTTTACATCATCGGGATCAATTTCATAATCCAATTCTTCCTCTGTAAACCCATATTCCTCTTTATATTCATTGAGATCCCATCCTGCATATTCTTTAGCATATTCTCTGTGGGTCAAACCAGGTGGAACTATATCATTCTCATCAATTTCGTATTCTCCTATATTCAGATAAAAAGAATCCCCAGACTTTTCAGTATCAATAATTGTATGGTATTCTCCAATATATTCAAGATAAGGTTTGCCACTAACTTCTAAGTAAACATTTGCTTTTCTCATGAACTCGTATGGGATTTTAGGTACTACGAAATAAGGCATTCTTTTTCAGATTAAGGTTTTATACAGTTAGTTCTAATATGATCAATTTATTGTTAAGAAAAACTTCAAGAAAATAATAGTGATATTATCGTATCAATTTATTTACATTGGCTTTGGTGTCAGATAAAGTAAAATTCAAGAATCGTTTATAAGCATTATGGAAGCAAGAAATAGACCATTGAAAAATTGGTATATAAGTGTACAGACCGGAGAAATTAAACTTCCAAGATTCCAGCGATTTGAGGCTTGGGACAGACACCGGATATGTAGCCTTCTACAAACGGTAGTTCATAATTTACCATTGGGAATTACGCTGATCCTTGAAGTTGGAGATGAGGAAAAATTTGTTTCCAGATATTTACAAACGGGTCCAGAAACAGACGCTAATGTGAATGAGCATTTGTTGGATGGTCAACAGAGAGTTACGGCACTTTGGAGAACATTTCATAACAACTATAAATGGGAGACCTATTTCGTTTATTTAAGAGAATTCGATGATTATGATAAGGACGGATATGCAGAAGATTTATCTATTCATTTTAAAGGGCGCTATTTCAAAAAGAATGGACAAAAGTATCCTTTATGGTGCGATGACCCGGCACAATGTTTAAGAAGAGGATTTTTCCCGACTAATCTGCTAAAACCTGAGGATATAAGCACTGAAATCGAAACCTGGATTAAATCAGCTACGGATCATCTAAAACCATCGCCTGATCAGGGAGTGGATGAACTTGAAAAGTTTTTTCAGTTCAAGCAAAAAATAAGCAATCGTATTAATGAACTTCGATCTACAGTGGCAAACTATAATCTTCCATTTTTGTCACTTCCTCCTAATACTGATAAAAGTGTAGCACTCGAAGTATTTATTAACATGAATACGAATAGTAAACCACTTTCAACTTATGATATCATAGTGGCCGAGGTAGAAAGTGTAATGGGTAAATCTTTGCATGATCTACATGATAGTCTGGATGAGGAAGTCCCAAATTTGAGTGAATACGATGACTTATCAGATTTAATCTTGAATACATCAGCGCTCCTGCAAAATGCACTTCCCAATCAAAGAGGAGCCTGGGATATGGATAAAAGAAAAATGGTGCGGAATTGGTCTTTTATGAAATTAGGACTAAGCCGAATGGTTAATTTTTTGGAGACCGAAGGTATTTATGATAAAAGGCGACTGCCTACCAATGCCGTTTTAGCTGTTATTGCTGCCTTATATTCTGTTATTCCTGAGTCTGGGGACAAAAGAGGTGAGGATGAGCGTATCCTGAAGAAATATTTGTGGCATTCATTCTTTTCTGATAGATATGAAAATTCGGCAGCTACCCACGCTTTTGCGGACTATATGGCCCTGAAAAGATATCTAACAGGTGAACTTGATAAGGATGGTAATGAAACAACCTTAGAAGATATCCCAATATTTAGAGATCATTCTTTAACGGAAGTGGAAGAATTGCTTACTGCCGAATGGCCCAAAAGAGTTACTATTAGAGGAAGAGCAATATTAGCAGTTACCTGCAGGCTCGGTGCTTTAGATTTTTCAACTGCTGAGCAGATAAATCGCCAGAATATTAAAAACCGTCACTACCACCATGTTTTTCCAGATGCATTACTAAAAGAGGCTGAGATTCATAGCTTTCTCGCCTTAAATTGCGCTTTAATATTTGATAAGACGAATATTTCAATTGGTCGTAAAGAACCTCTTCAGTACTTGAAGGATCGATATAAATGGACATCAGAAGACATTGTGGAGGAACGACTACAATCTCATATGATACCGGTCCCTGAGTTAGCAAATGGTGGCTACGAAGGGTTGAGTGAACATGAAAAGATAGACAAGCTTAAAAAAGATTTCGATGTCTTTATAAAAAGGAGAGCTAAAATTGTAATGAAAGCAGTTCATTTATTAGTTGATGGACATCAGCTGAGCGCCGGCAACTTATTTTATCAAAATGAGTGATATCTAATACTAATGTCTTCTATTTTTTTAAGTATCGGTAATATTAATCGAGAGTGCTGGGTGAGTAATCTTTAACAATAACTGAAGTATAAAACTTGCAGGAGTAATCATATGTATGGTATTCCGATAGAAGTATATGCTGTTGGGCTTTTAATATCTTTAACTATACTCTTGTATTTAACCTACATAGAGTGGAGGGCTTATCAGAGATTAAAAAAGCTAAAAGAGTTTGAACATAAAGTAACAAAGCCAAATCATTACGACCACAAAACGGCTGAGTTTTGGGGATTGCCTTTAGGAGCTACAGGCATCAGTGTTTATGAAATATATGCAGCTACAAATAATCATGAAGAAGCTTTAAGTGCTTTAAAACACAAATACAATAGAGAGTTGGCCGATTTGGATCATCCCTTTGGGTGGATGAATTACATTATTTCCAGATCTTCACGAGGGGAAGCATCAGTTAATTCCATTGTCAGTAATATTGCAGGACAGTTAGGTGAAAACGAGGCTGTTGAAATGCTGAATGGAATGAAATCACTGCAGGAAGAAGGGATTTATGCAGAGCTGATTGAAAACAGATCAAACAAGAGTAACGATATCATATTTAAAAATGAAGATGGAGAAGTTGTTACCCCATCAGTGGACCTTTTTAATGGAAGTGCATTGTCTAGTAAGTCTTATGGTAATAAGAACGATTTCTTAAATGCAATTTCCGATAGTGAAGCTACTCAACACATTGTAAACAAGGAGCTTTACGAAGATTTAAAGAATAGTGGGGATCTTCAGATGTTAAATAATGAGGGCATTAAAGTTATCAATGGCAATTGGGAACACAATGAGCTACGAAGAGCGGGGAATGAAGCAGTAGATGATTTTGAAGGTGCAGTGAATATTGCAGAAGATTTGCCAGGGGTGGCTGCTTTCTTTTTTGGTTACCGAACATATACGAATGGCAAAGACCTTTATCAAGGAAAGCTAACTAAGGAGGAGTTTGGTGCAGAATTCTTGACTGATAATGTGAGGTTGGCATCCGCAGGAGTTGGGACATTTATCGGGTTTAAAGGTGGAGCTGCAGTAGGCACTATTATTGCACCTGGGATTGGAACTTTTATTGGAGGTGGAATTGGGGCACTTTCTGGTGGGATTGGAACTTCAAAGCTTTATGTGAGGTTTAAAAATTGGTTTAAATTTTCAACTATGAGATCCTACTTGGAAGAGATCTCCAATCATTATGTTTGGTATTATTTGAAAGACGATTCCGCTGAGAAAAAGGAAGCTATACGACAGATTGGAGCTACATATTTCACAGTAGATAAAACATATAGAGCTTTAGATGATGAAAATGAACTAAAGCTCAGATATGATCAAGAGCTTGATCTGTACGCAAATTCAAAAAAATACATCCCGCCTACTATTGCCGGTACTTTAACAAGAAGGCATTTTGATGAACTCTATTCACATTTGATTGCGGCAAAAGAGGCTTGTGAGAACATATTTGAAGAGATATGGAAATTTTGCAAAATAAGGGTACGAAACGATGTCAAAAAAGCAAAATTGCTGTTTGCAAGTATACTATCTGACATAGAGTTTACACAAACCTGCACGCTTAATGAGTTCGGCCTTTACAAAAAAGAAGTAGAGAAGTATCCCAATAACCCCTACCGGATTACAACCAACACTTCTACAGTCAGTGGTCATCAATTGATGGAGTCATTGTTGAGCAAAACCTATCAGAATGCGAAAGTTGAATATGAGAGAAATCTTACAGGGAAATATCTGTGGCCGATTGTGTTGTTAGTTTTGCTGATAGCCTTTTTCGCAACAGTGCTAATATCCAGTAAGGATATACTGTTATTTTAAAATACCTGACAGTTGATATTCTGCACTTCAATATCTCGATCGTCTGGGTTGTCTCTATTGGTGTATATCACTCTCATACTTTTTGAAGAAAGTCCCATGGTTCCACTCCCCCTGTTAAAAGTTGATGTTGAGTTCCAGGAGTATGATACAGTGTAGTTGTTGTTTGAGTTATTTACAGCGAGGTATGATATAAAATCGCTAATTGCGACTGACATCACATCAACGCAATACGTGCCTTCGTTAATGTTTTTAAGAGTGCTTCTAATTGATTGGTTTACCGTATAAAAGTCTTGAACACTTACTATTCCTTTGTTACAATCTCCTACTGATCTGATGAAATCAAAAGAAGCCCGGCTTTCATTCCTTATTTCTCGGAGCTGACTGACTTCCCGTCTTGTATAGTTTTCATCTTCTAATGCATCTTCTACATCTGAACGTAACTGATATGCACGATCAGCAAGATCAGAACAGTTGTACTGATCCATGAAATCTCGAGAAATTTCTACGTGAATATTATTCAATTCTGCCTGAAATGAAGAAACTGATTGAGAAAAAACTTGATAAGGAAGTAGAGCTACCAATAATAGTCCGAGTATAATTTTCATAAAGCCAATGTGAGCTAATTTGCAGTTTATGATAACCTATAAAAGATTTTCTCATTACGGAAATTGAAGTTAGTTAAGACTTAAAAGCCTATTCTGGGTATTCAGATTAAGATTAGTAATGTATCTGTCAACTAAAATATTTACATTTCTCATTTTTATTATATGATGTATTACCAATTAATACTATGATATATGTGTTAGATATATATTATGACCAATCAGGAGTTTTGTTTCATAATACAACCGGAAAAAGGTTGTAATGGCAGGTCGAATAATTGTGAATGAGGAATTCGACAAGTTGATTTTGGTAGCATGTGATAAAAATAAGTTTTGCAATTAATTCGTGATCGAATTCAGAATTAGGAATAAAGAAAAATGCATATCGAATGGCTTAATAAAAAAATTACTATTGAAGAAGCTGAGGCTCGATTTATGGCTCAGAACGAAAGAATAGGTCCAAATCCTGTTCCTTTTGGTTTCTATAATCACCAATGGAATCAGTTAAAATCTGAGCTTCAAGATAATCATGAGCTTTGGATGTTTTCTTCTCCAAAAGAAACCTGGCAAAACCTATGTGGAAGAGCCGGTATTTGTATTGTAAGAGAGGGAGAAGTTGTTAAATCGTTAATAACTGCTTTAAATTAACACAAAATGAGATGAATATATTATTATTGCTAGCATTAGCTGATTAATGGCATTTAGAAGTGATCTATTTGTAAAGCTTTGATTCTTTTAAAATTGGTAGCGCTGTGTTAGCGCTCATTTTGTAAATTCGATTTAATATCTCTATTTCAATTTGCCTGATCTGATGAAATGGATAGTAGTTGTCTCTTGTACATACATCGATCCAGTCCTTAAAAAGAAAAAGAGATGCAGCTGCCAACGTATCACCTTTTGCAAATGAGTATTTAAAATTTGACATCACACATGCAACGATTTGATCACCTGGCGGATAAAGACGTTTAGTTAAGCATTCATGAATTAGCTGTTTACTTTTCTTTGACGCTTCTATGTCAGATTTGATTTTACTGTACTTTCTCTCACCGTAAACCCGCTTAAATTCTTCGAGAACCTCATTTGTATATAACTTTTGATCATCCATTTCTTCCCATTGCTTTTTCAATTGAAATTCGTAATTCAGAAGCAGTTTGATTTTCATTCAACATTTCGTTGTGTACTTCTGTAATTACCTCCAAAATTAGATCAAGGTGCATTTTATATTGCATAGTGAGACCAGCAGGTTCTGCGCTAATCATGGTCAAGAAATAAGTAATTAATGCCGGGTCGTTCTGATGATTATTTCTTAGAAATTGCTTCATGTCGTCATCTATATCAACACCGATCATTTCGAAAGTATTGATATAATTGTTCAATATTAGGCTACACGCTACGTCTTCTGATTTCCCGATTTTTATATGATATAAGTATTGCTCTGATATTTTTGAAGCGGTTTCTCCAGGTGACCCAAATCCATATTTCAAGTTTTTTTTAAATGATGTATTCATCTCAAGTGATTTGTTTTTTTGGTTGTAACTCTGATCTAACTTCTATCTCTAAATGCTAACCCGATTAGCCCAATAATCAGAGAAACAATGAAAATGACTACGATGATCTTCAATCGCATTTTTCCAAATTCTATATAAGCCTGGCATCCGGTGATACTAATTATCAGAATTAATGTGATCAGTAGTATCTTTAGAAGTCTCATTTTCAAGCGGAATTTGCTTTAACATCTTCGAACTCCACAATTGGCTTCATAAATTGAATTACGATTAAAGCAATTATAGGAAGGAAAAATCCAAAAAAGCCCCAACCTACTGTACTTCGATTTAACTCCCCAGCTTTGTTGACACAATAAACAGTGATCAAAATTCGTCCAATAAATAGAATCAAATTTAAAAAGGCAAAACTTTCAGGTTCCATTGTCGTTATATTTTGAATTGATTATTTGCCAGAATTAATCAGAGATTTTAATATCTAACTCTTCTTCAGCCAAAACTTTGAGATCAAGTAGCTTGCTGTAATTCCGTTTGTTTGTTGTAATTTTTTGATAGATTTTCAGCGCAGATTCATGCTTATCAGAGTTTGCAAATTTATCGGGATGGCACTTCTTACTTAACTCTTTAAAGAGGGGCTTAGCTTTATTAATGCTATTGATAACATTTTCCATATCTAACTCTTTGCTTGCTGCCTCCTTAACTGTTTCTCTATTCACATTCTTGAATTTTATTTCAGGTTTTTTTCTGTAAACCTTATAAGCCAAATATGCAATAACACCAAACTGCACAATTGAAACATATTTCCATAAACTTCCCTCCGAAGCTACTGTATCATTAATTACTTCGAAAGTATCCGGCTCGCTGAATAAAGACATAATTATTGTATTAATTAAGATATCCACCAAATTTCGCATGTTTTTTTAAAGCCCATTTTAATCCTTTCTTACCACCTTCTGCATGTACCTCTAATGTATCCCATCCCAGAGCTATTAATTTTCTGGTTAATTCTTCATTGTCAATGATAATTTTTCCAATCTCCATCATTTCACTATTTTTGAGAGCTGAACCAGACAATGCTTTAATTCTAAAGCCTCCACCTCTGAACTTAGAAAATTCATGACGAAATGCTGAGTCTCCTTTTGTAATTTTCGCTTCTAATAATGTTGGAGCCTCCCCTTTTATAAATGTCTGTTTAGCAGATTGATTGAATTGGCGAATAAGATTATACCGCTCTCTCATTTCACCGAACCAGTCAGCTATGACCATTATTTTATGCCACATATACAATTAATTTGAAATTAGTTTACAACGATTAGTCTTCTGAAATGAAACCACCTTAAAGGTTATCCATTTCTGATAGAATAGTATCATTTTGAGATTCGGTTAGCTCAAATACGTAAAGATGATTTCTTTGATACATTAAGTTAAAAATTCTTTCGACAGGCAAATACGTAAACATTGTTCCTTCTCCAAAAGCCAAATAATGTCCACTAATTGGTTCATGATTCAACGCGTGAAATTTAAAATAACGTGGCTCTTTAGTGTCACTTATAATTGATACTTTTAAATTACTAACATCTATTAGTAGTGATCCTTTATCTTTAAAATCTCCTCGATATGTTGGCATTTCACCTGAAACTTCTCTTGCGTAAATTGCAGGATTTTCATACTGAACCTTGACTTGTGAATAGCAATCTATTGCTGAAAACAAGACTAGAAAAACAGTTGTAAAAAGTAAATTATTCCACTTCATCAAATTGTGGCTCTTTTTTTTCTTTCCAGCCTAAATACCCAAATAGAATGGCAAGAATTAGTCCAAAAAGGAATAACTCGCCAACTATTAATTGTCCCAAAAAACCTAACCCGAAGAATACTGCAAGTATTTTAAATAGAATTTTCATACTTGATTATGCTTTATTTTTATATTTGTACAACCCTTACTCAACTTTATTTAATACTGCGTCCAAAATATAAATTTTTGTGAATAATAAAATTATAACTGGGTAAGCGTAGACTAGATAGCCAGATTATTCTATTTAATTCGGCTAAAAATTTAGTTAGTAAGTATTACTCGAGTATTTTTTCTTTTGCGTATAAAGCTATATTGTTAATCTCTTCTTCAACCGTTTCTTTAGTTAAATCAAGTGTCTTATGATAACCTGCTTCCTTATGGGCTTTTATCCAGTTAGCAATTAGAGATAAGACCATCATTCCAGCCATAGGATGTGATAAGTCTATCATTTCATCAATTTCATCAAGCAATCCATTAATCAATTGCGATCTTAACTTTTCGAGATGAGTTTTGTTCATTTATTTAATATTTAATTTGTCTCAAGCCATTCAAAATTCTGTGGAATGATTAGTCAAATTTGACATTTGAAATTTTATTCTCAACAGTAGAAGTAATATTCAATATTAAATCATCAATTTTATTGAAGTCTTCGACATAATAATCACCATAACCATATAACTTATCTAATAGATTATGTTTGTCACTAAACTCGTCACTATCCATATATCGGATATACTCTGATCTATTTCTTTTCATCTCTTCTACAGTGGTTTCTACCACTTTCTTATTAGGATTATCACTATTTTGATTATTAAATTTCCTTACCTCATTTAGCTGGTGAACTGTATAATTATTTAATACATGTAATGCACTATGCTTTTTTTTATTAAATAGTAACTTACCTATAATAGCACTTGATGCTAATATTAAATAGTAATCAGGTGTGGAGTGACCACTTGTATTATTTTGCTTGAACTCGTTTATAATTGAGTGAAATATTTCAATTAATCTTATCAGTGAAGCCTCTCTATCAGTCATATTTTAAATTTATTTAATTTAGTTTTGACACATAATATAGATGTATACCAACAAGAGCATTGTCCAATTAAGCACAATTCATTTACTTAATTAATAAAAAAACAAAGGACTGCACAATAGCAGTCGCTACTTTAATTGAAAATTAAATAGAAACCCTTGCTCAGTGTAACCTGTGCAGGGTTTGTTTTAAATCCCATTCAACTCTGGCGCTGCATGTTGAGTTTTAGCAGGTTTATCTAATGAATTTTGATTTAGCCACTGAATAATTTGCCTAACCGTATTTTCAGTTATCTGTAATATCTTGTCTTCAAATAACTGAGTGCGGTCTTTTAGATATCTGGGCATGATGGATGTTCTTCTCTTCTCTCATATTCCCTCCTCTGTTATTTATTCTCTTCAGTAGTAAGAACCCGAAAACGGAAATCCCTTACAGGATAAATGACATTTTATCGGAAGTTCATTCAGATATTTCTTCTTGGTCTGTTTGCGGTAAGAGAATAATTGGATTACTATGAGGTAGGTAAAAGGGTTGTGTGTTTTGTAAGGAAATACAAGTTATTGGCTGGATCTAAATTGGCAGAATCTAGAAAATACTGAAATATGAATTGGGAATATCTACAAAGTAATTCTGAAAAAATACTTGCTGCAGGTATCCATGAAATAAAAGAACAGTCATTCAACCAATTCGACTAAATAAATCAAAATGGTTGCGGTAACTATTTGATTTCCAAGAATGACATCAATTACATTGGGGAGGCAAAGAATTTAAAAAGAAGAGTAAAACAGCATTCCAAACCTTCTACTTCAACATTCTACAAAAACTATTTAAAGCACTATAAATCAAGAATTGATCGGTTTGAAATATCAGAATTTAACATCCAAATAATCACAACTAGGATTGGCAGAAAAGAAATTGAAGAATTTGGAATTGTAAATATTCCAACAACTTTGAATCGCTTTCAAAAAGCTAAGAGAGATGTTTACTATGGTGAAAAAGACCTTGTTTCATGGCATAATGCTCAAAACTCACATTTAGAACTATTCAATCTTGCAGAAAAAGATCTTTTCCAAGTTAAACCTCAAAAATGGTTTAGTGCTAAACCCTCGAATGAACCAGGTCTGTATTGGGTAGAGCACGTTGATTTTGGATTAATTTACATTGGGGAGAGTTCTAATATTTATAGTCGTTGGTTAACCCATAGTGGAAAGACCTACTTTTCTGCACTGAGAAGACATATTGGAGAAAACATTTTGAGTTTTAAACTAAAGGTTAAAAACGGCAAAAAAAGATATTTCAGTGAAAGTGAAGATAAACAAGTAACTCAACTATTGAGCAATTCTACTGTAAGGTTTTTCCCGATTCATTTTGGCAGATTTGAAGTAGAAGAACATTTGATAAAGAAGTATAAACCGCTTCTTAATCGAAAGGATAATAAGTAGTGAAGTTCTTTCTCTATAGCTTGGCCAATAAATGTAAGTCAAGCGGAGGGGTTTGTGTTAAGTGCTTACCCTTAATGACTTTTACCGCACCGCTTATTTGCCAAAACGTTATGTGGCTTTAAATCTACATGTCTTTAATAAACCAGAAATCAGATAAATATTAATATGGGTTTATCAAGAAATGATTTTATTGAACAAGCTTTTGTACTTGAACCTGAGGATCTTAAACATATTGATAGATTGTATTCTGAGCTACCTGGTGAAAAAAAATTCATTGTAGAAACTGAAGATAAATACAGAAGAACTTATAACTCTGTAGATGATTTAATAAATTTGGAAAACCCAAAAAGTAATCAGATAAAAAAAATTGAAATTCGTTTATCATCTCGTGATCCTTATCTAACTGCTAATATTAGTTTTGAAAAGGATCGAATTAATAATATTTACACATCCTTTGTAGCTGATTCTGAAAATTACACACCAATATTCGATAAAATAATTAACAGGATTGAGGGTGTTAAACCATGGTACTCAAAACTATCAAAGACAGATTTTATCACATATTCTCTTATAGCATACTTTCTGCTTAATGTTTTTGCTTGGATATTGGTTGCCTTAGAAGTTGTTCAAACTTCAAGTGGGGAATCCAGTTCACAGGTTGAAGCACTGGCAAGGTTATTGGTATTTGGAATCATTGGTGGATTATTCTTTTTGGGATGGTTATTGAATAACTTTAGAAATGTAGTTTTTCCAAGCGGAACTTTTGTAATAGGACAAGAAGCAAAGCGACATAAAACCTTAGAAAAATTTCGCTGGTCGGTTGTTGTTGGCGGTGCACTCAGCTTAACAATAAGCATGATTTTACTAATTATATCTTAGGTCGCCACATAAGAAAGCGTTTCAAATCGGACGCGGTGCGATGGAAACTTGTTTGCAAGGAATTAATTTCGCTACTTAAAAAACTTTAATCCCCGCGCCGTTTAAACGCTGGAACGTTATAGGGCATTTAATGCGCACTTAAAGAGCTGTACAACTTCCAAATAGTATCCATGATAAATTAAGTTGAGATAAAATGGACGAATCAGTAGCCCTTACATTCTTAATAATCATTGCACTCGTCTGGCTAATACCT
>PWHG01000061.1 GCA_003554785.1 Candidatus Falkowiibacteriota bacterium | reverse complement strand
ACTTCAAGGCCGACAGCCTGGGGAACTTTGCCTCATTCAACCCCATGGAAAAAGGAAGCTTCAGCATTTCCTTCCTGTCGTTTCGCACCACTTTTGAGTCCGTTGACAGCCAGTTTTACACCTCCGAAAACTTTGAGAAATTCAAACAACACCGCCTGGATGTAGCCATGCGCCTTGCCGGCAGAAACCCCAACTGGGACGGTGCGGTGAACGACACCACCGGCTTCCCGGCAGGTTACGGCCCCACCTCCCAGGATGTGCTGATCCCGGCTTTCATGGCTGCCTATGCCGGCATCGACCCGACAGATGTCAGCCTGAACCCATTTTTGAAAATACCGCTGCCCAACTGGCGGCTGACCTACGACGGCCTTTCAAGAATTCCGGCTCTGCAGCAGGTTTTCCAGTCATTCACCATCGGACACGCATACCGGAGCAGTTTCACCCTGGCCAACTTCCAGTCTGACCTTCGCTACAGGGAGATCGACGGTTACCAGTCAGCCCGGGAAGCAGCCACCGGCGACTTCATCCCGGAACACGAGATCTCGCAAGTATCGATCAGTGAACAATTCAACCCGCTGATCAACATTGACGTCACGTTCGTGAATAACCTGATGACACGTTTTGAATACCGCCGCTCCAGGGATATCAGCCTCAGCTTTGCCAACAACCAGGTAACCGACAACTACAGAAGTGAGTTCATCGTGGGGGCCGGCTACCGTTTCCAGGACCTGGCCTTCAACGTCTCCACCGGCGGAACCACCCAGCGGATGCAAAGCGACCTGGTACTGCGATTCGACCTCTCCATGCGAGACAGCAGAACCATCCTGAGAAAACTACTGGAAGAAACCGATGTGATCTCCTCGGGGAACCGCACCTTTGCAATTAACACCTCCGCGGAATACCAGATCAGCGCACGGGTTAATTTCCGCCTGTTCTTCGACCAGACCATCAACACCCCCATGGTATCGAACCAATACCCCAACACCAACACCCACGGCGGCTTCAGCCTGCGGTTCACCCTGATGTAACCTCCGGGCCCCGCGGGGTTCGACGTTGCTACCCCCGGGCGAATCTTTTTTGCTAACTTTGTAAAAAAAGGGAATGCCGGTCGCTTTTTCATCTGACATATCACCATTATCTGAATGGATTCCATTGAGCGGCAACCGGTTATACATTGCCGGGCCATGCAGCGTCGAAAGCCAGAATCAACTGGAAGAAACCGCTGAGGGGATCGCTGAGGGAGTCGCTGAGGGGATCGCTGAGGGGGTCGCTGAGGGGGTCGCTGAGGGGGTCGCAAAGACGGGCAACGTTCCCATATTGCGCGCAGGGGTTTGGAAACCCCGCTCGCGGCCAGGACAGTTTGAAGGGAAGGGAACAGAAGCCTTCTCCTGGCTGAAACAGATCCGGAAAGACACCGGCCTCCGAATTGCCGTGGAAGTAGCCAGGCCCGACCACGCCATCCAGTGCCTTGAGCATGAGGTGGACATCATCTGGCTGGGTGCCCGGACCACCGTCAACCCGTTCATGGTGCAGGAAATTGCCGATGCCATCAGCGGAACAGGTATCCCGGTGATGATCAAAAATCCGGTAAGCCCTGACCTCCACCTCTGGATCGGAGCCATCGAACGCATCCTGATGGCCGGCTCCAATAAACTCATTGCCATACACAGGGGATTCAAGACCCATAAGCGAAGCGTGTACCGTAACATCCCTTTATGGGACATCCCGCTGGAGCTCCGCCGGGAAATCCCGAACCTGCCCCTGATTTGCGACCCAAGCCATATTTCGGGCAACACAGCTTTATTGGAAGAAGTAGCCAGGCAGGCACTGACACTGTCGATGGACGGATTGATGGTAGAAGTACATCACCATCCTGAAAAGGCCCTTACCGACCCGGAGCAGCAAATTACCCCCGGAGCGCTGCATGAAATGCTAACCCGCCTTTCGGATATTCCCCACCGGCAAAAAATCGCAGAAACCCTGGAAGATTTAAGGCGGCACATTGACGAAAACGACCATGAATTACTGGCTTTGCTTGCCCACCGAATGGGACTTTCCCGGCAAATCGGCGAACTGAAAAAACTCCGGAATGAAGAAATCGTGCAGCCGGACCGGCTGAAAGACTTGTTCTCCGACCGCCGGATAAAAGGAGAGATCCTGGGCATTGATCACCGGTTTTTGGAAAGGTTTTTGCACCTCCTTCATGAAGAGTCCGTCAGGATTCAGTCAGAAAGTGCCGGCCAGCCGGAATAGCACAATTCAAACTAAAATAATACACCAGAAAATAACCACATCCCAGCTATGACAGAAGACCAGGAAAGACCACAAGACCAGGAAAGACCACAAGAACTGACCGATATTTCCAGCCTTGGCGAATTTGGCCTGATCGACCACCTAACCAAGGACATACAGCTTCGCAACCCGGAAACCCTTTTGGGCGTAGGCGATGACGCCGCCGTTATAGACAACGGCCCGATGGCCACCATCGTCACCAAAGACCTCCTGGTGGAAGGCGTTCATTTCGATATGGTGTATACCCCGCTGAAACATCTGGGCTACAAGGCCATTGCAGTGAATCTGTCAGACGTCTATGCCATGAATGCCCATCCCAAACAGGTATTTGTCGGGATGGCGGTTTCCAGCCGCTATTCGCTGGAGGCCCTGGAGGAACTGTATGCCGGGATGAAACTGGCCTGCGAACGGTACAACGTGGACCTGGCCGGCGGCGATACCACCACCAGCCCGGCGGGCCTGATGCTCAGCATCACGGCCGTCGGACAGGCAGAGAAAGAACAGGTCGTTTACCGCAGCGGCGCCAAACCCAACGACCTGGTATTTGTCAGCGGCAGCCTGGGCGGGGCCTATT
>PWHG01000075.1 GCA_003554785.1 Candidatus Falkowiibacteriota bacterium | reverse complement strand
CCTCGACGACCTGAACCGTTTCCTGGAACCGCACGGGCTGTTTTTCGGCCCGGAAACTTCCACGGGGAACCGCTGCATGATCGGCGGGATGGTGGCCAACAATTCCTGCGGGGCCCACTCCATGGTTTACGGGAGCACCCGCGACCACACCCTGGAGGTCACCGCCCTGCTGTCTGACGGAAGCACAGCGCATTTTGGGCCCACAGACCAGAAAACTTTCCGGGAAAAATGCATCGGCCACAAACTGGAAAACAAGATTTACCAGCAGGTATTTGAGGTACTGTCGAACAAAGAGAACCAGGAAGAGATCCGGGGGCAGTACCCGGATCCGCGCATCAACCGGAGAAACACCGGCTACGCCCTCGACCTCTTGCTCAACGCGGTGGTATTTGACGGAAAGGAACCCTTTAATTTTTGCAAACTGCTTTGCGGGTCGGAGGGTACACTGGCCCTGTCCTTAGAGATCAAGCTGAGCCTCGTGGAACTTCCTCCGCCCGAAAAGGCCCTGGTTTGCGTGCATACGGCAAGCATTCAGGAGGCCCTGCAGGCAAACCTGGTGGCCCTGAAACACGGGCCGGTGGCGGTGGAGCTGATCGATAAGGTGATCCTGGACTGCACCCGTTCCAACATCACCCAGGCCAGAAACCGCTTTTTCATCAAAGGAGACCCCGGCGCCATCCTGGTGGTGGAGTTTGCCTGCAAGAGGCGCAGCGAGGCCGAAGAAAAGGCAGCGGCCATGGAGGCGGAGTTGCGCAAAGAGAAACTGGGCTATCATTACCCGCTGTTGTTCGGTGGGGATATCGGCAAGGTATGGGCTTTGCGCAAGGCGGGGCTGGGGCTTTTATCCAACATGCCGGGCGATGCCAAACCCGTGGCGGTGATTGAAGACACGGCCGTACACCCCGATAGGCTTCCGGAATTCATCAGGGAACTGCAGGCTTTGCTGGACAAGCTGGGGCTGAAATGTGTGTTTTATGCGCATATCGGCACGGGAGAGCTGCACCTGCGACCCGTGCTCAACCTGAAAAACCGCACCGATGTGGAACGCTTCCACCAGGTGGCTCATGAAACCGCCCTTTTGATCAAGAAATACCGGGGTTCACTCAGCGGCGAGCATGGCGACGGCCGGCTCAGGGGGGAGTTCATTCCCCTGGTGCTGGGAGAAAAGAATACCCGGCTGCTGCAGGAGATCAAAACCACCTGGGATCCTCAGGGCCTGCTCAACCCGGAAAAGATCATCAATACCCCATCCATAAAAACCTCATTAAGGTACGCCCCCGGCCAGCAGGAGAAAAAGATCAAAACCTTTTTTGATTTCCAGGATACGCTGGGCTTTTTAAGGGCGGTGGAAAAATGCAACGGTTCCGGCGATTGCCTGAAACCCTCAGCAGCCGGGGGTGTGATGTGCCCCTCCTACCAGGCCACCCGCGAGGAGCCCCACAGCACCCGCGGCAGGGCAAATATCCTCAGGGAATTCATCACCAACTCCCCGCAAAAAAACCCGTTCGATTACAAAGAGATCATGGATGTGCTGGACCTTTGCCTTTCGTGCAAGGGGTGTAAATCGGAATGTCCCTCCAGTGTAGACATGGGCAAATACAAGGCCGAGGCATTGCAGCACTACTACGAGGCCAACGGCATACCCCTGCAGGCAAGGGTAACCGGGGCTTACGCCAGATTCAACCGGGCGGGCAGCCTTTTTCCGGCCATGTACAATTTTTTCGCCAAAAACAGGCTGACATCCGGGGCAATCAAACACTTTCTGGGGTTCAGCCCCAAAAGGCATCTGCCGCTGCTGCAGTCATCCACCCTCAGGAAATGGGCATTGATGCACCTTGCCGGGCTCAACGACCTGAACAGGAACGGGAAGGAAGTCATTGTTTTCTGTGATGAGTTTACCAACTACAACGACACGGATACCGGCATCAGCACCGTCATGCTGCTGCATCACCTGGGCTACCGGGTCAACTTTGCAAAACACGGGGAAAGCGGACGCACCTACCTGTCAAAAGGACTGCTCAAACAGGCGGCGAAAAGGGCGACGCAAAACGTGGAGGCCCTGCATCCACTGGTCAGTGAGGACAAGCCACTGGTCGGCATTGAGCCCTCGGCCCTGTTGTGTTTCCGCGATGAATACGCCCTGCTGCTTGAAGGGAAGACCCGTGAAAAGGCCATCAGTCTTGCTTCCCATGCTTATACCCTGGATGAGTTCATTGCCGGGGAGGTAGAGTCAGGAAATATTTCCTCCGAAGCATTTACCGACATCCCGCGGAAGATTTACCTCCACGGACATTGCCACCAGAAAGCACTCTCATCGGTCAGCAGCACCGTGCAGATGCTTTCCGTGCTCCCCCATACCGAAATTAAGGAGATCGAATGCGGTTGTTGTGGCATGGCGGGTGCCTTCGGGTTTGAGAAAAACCATTACGAGCTCAGCATGCAGATCGGGGAGCTGTCTCTTTTTCCCGCCATCCGGCAGGCGGAGGAAGATGCCATCATTGCGGCCACCGGTACCAGTTGCCGGCAGCAGATCTATGACGGCACCGGCCGTGTGGCCCTTCACCCCGCGGATATTCTGTTCCTTGCACTGAAATAAAAAAGGGTTGACCTGAAACGGCCAACCCTTTTTGCTGTATCCTGATGAGTTAAAGGATTATTTTTCCTCTCCCTCTTCCGGTTTGTCATCTTCAGGCTTCTCCTCTTCCTTCCCTTCTTCCTTTTCCTCTTTGGATGCAGATGCCTTCTTCTTTGCAGGGGCCTTTTTCTTGGGCTCCTCCTTGGTTTCAGCCTTGGGTTCTTCCTTCTCTTCGGCCTCAGTCTCCTCTTTCTTCTCTTCCCTGGCTTCTGCTTTCGGCGCTTCCTTCGGTTCCTCTTTGG
>PWHG01000065.1 GCA_003554785.1 Candidatus Falkowiibacteriota bacterium | reverse complement strand
GGCTCCGAAAGGCTGGATTTTGCACTGGCTGATGACCGGAAAACCCTGGAGGTGATCTCCCGTTCCAATTTTATCCCGCCATTGTCGGAGATAATAGTCTGGGTGGATGCTACGCCTTATAGTCTGCTGGTGCAACGCAGCCGGCGGGAGCAATTCACTTTTGCGTTTGATCCCGGGGATGAAGGGTACCGCCGGGTGGCGGTCCGGGGTGAAATGAACGACTGGAATGCCAGTGCCACTCCGCTTCACCTGATTGACGGGGTATGGCAGACTGAGATGGAGCTGAATCCCGGTCGCTATCAGTACCTGATCGTGGCAGACGGGCAGGATATGCTTGATCCCAACAATCCCCACGTGGCGGATAACAATATGGGGGGGCAGAATTCCCTGCTGATGGTCGGGCATACTGACCGGTCAGAAGCACCTCATTTGTCGCCCCGGGGCCATCGCCGTTACAACCTGGAGCTGGGGCTTGAAAACGATGTGGATGAGGTGTTTGTTTACTGGCAGAACTTCCGCCTGCCCGATGACCATGTGGAGGTGTTTGATGATCATGTCAACATCTATCTCCCGGGCGATGTGGCGGACAAGGAAAGAAGTTTTGTCCGCGTCTGGGCCTACAACGAGCACGGGCCGGCCAATGACCTGCTGATTCCGCTGGAAGGGAGCAGACCGGTAGCTGATCCGGATCAGCTCACTCGTGAAGACAAGGAAGCGACCATACTGTATTTTATGATGGTGGACCGCTTCAACAACGGCAACCCGGACAATGATGACCCGGTGGAACATCCTGAGCTGGCTGACCGGGCCAATTTTTGGGGCGGCGACCTGAAGGGCATCACTGAAAAGGTGGAAGATGGGTATTTTGATATGCTGGGGATCAATACCGTATGGATGTCTCCCATCACGCAGAACCCCCTTGATGCGTATGAGGAGTTCCCGGAGCCCAGAAGGTACTACTCTGGCTATCACGGATATTGGCCCATTACGCTCACCACGGTGGATCACCGTTTCGGTACCGAAGAAGAACTGAAAGAGCTGCGCAACAAGGCGCATGACAACGGTATCAGTGTCATGCTTGATTTTGTATCCAATCATGTGCATGAAGAAAACCCCATCATACAGGAAAATCCTGACTGGGCCACTACGCTGAACCTGCCTGATGGAAGCTTAAACATCCGCCGATGGGATGACTACCGCCTTACCACTTGGTTTGATACGTTTTTACCCAGCCTGGATTTCGAAAATCCGGAGGTGGTGGAGCTGATGTCTGACAGTGCATTTTTCTGGATTGACAATTATCACCTGGATGGGTTCCGCCATGATGCCACCAAGCATGTGCACCTGGATTTCTGGAGAACCCTGACCCGTAAGCTGAAAGAGGATTATATGATCCCCAACGACCAACGCCTGTTCCAGATTGGTGAAACATTCGGAAGCCGCGAACTGATCGGCAGTTATGTAGGCAGCGGTTTGCTCGACGGGCAGTTTGATTTCAACCTGTATTTTGACTCACGTACGATATTCGGGCGTGGGGATGCTTCTTTCGAAGATCTGGATTATTCCCTGCATCAGAGTTTCAGCCATTATGGGTTCAATAACCTGATGGGGAATATCACCGGGAACCATGACCTGCCACGATTTATCTCCCTGGCAGGAGGTGACCTGGGCTGGGATGAGGATGATACGCAGCCTGGCTGGGAGCGGGAGGTTGGTGTCGGCGATCCGGTGGGCTATAACCGGTTGTCGCAGCTGACGGCCTTTATCATGACCATTCCCGGTGTGCCGGTATTGTATTATGGCGATGAAATTGGCCTCCCGGGTGCCAGCGACCCTGACAGCCGCCGGCCCATGCAGTTTGAAGACCTTACCGAAGAGCAGCTGTGGGTGAGGAATAACGCTTCAAGGCTTGGCCATCTGCGTAGTGATCACCTGGCTTTTGTCTATGGTGATTTCAGAACACTGAAAGCGACAACCAGCACTTATGCCTACAGCCGTTCCTATTTCGGGGAACACGGTCTGGTGGTATTCAATAGCAGCAGTGAGCCCCGTGTGGTGCGCGTGGAACTTCCGGCGGACATGGTCCGGGCTGATTTAGTCTCACATTTCGGCAAAGCCTTTGAGGTGGATGGCAACGAATTGGTGGTGGAAATGGAACCGGAGAGTTTTGAAGTGTTGACGGCGGGGAAGTAAGGGAGCTGGAAGCTCGAAGGTGGAAGCTCGAAGGTGGAAGGTGGAAGCTGGAAGGTGGAAGGAAGAAGGTAGAAGGTGGAGGGTAGAAGGTAGAAGGAAGAAGGTGGAAGGTGGAAGCTGGAAGGTGGAAGGAAGAAGGAAGCTCGAAGGTGGAAGGAAGAAGGTAGAAGGTGGAGGGAATAATTTAAAGTATAGATCCCGAAGGGATCACCCGTTACTAACAGGCGCGCAGCGCCGACAAAAAACAAAACTTATGAAACTACAAAATCTGATCATCAGCTTAGTTGGCCTGGCCCTTTTACTGGGAGTGCAGGCCTGTGGCCCGGCGCCCGATGACGATGTCCCGGCCGGCGTTGTCGTCAGCACGGTGGAGCATCCTGAATGGAGCATCAATGCCAACATCTATGAGGTGAACACCCGGCAGTATACCGCCGAGGGCACTTTTGAAGCCTTTGAAGAACACCTTGACCGACTGGCCGATATGGGTGTGGACATTCTCTGGTTCATGCCGATCCAGCCCATCGGGGAAGAGGAACGGAAAGGGACTCTGGGAAGTTACTACAGTATCGCTGACTACACTGCCGCAAATCCTGAATTCGGCACTCTGGAGGATTTCAAGCGGATTGTGGATGGTGCTCATGACAGGGGTATGTATGTTATTCTTGACTGGGTGGCCAATCATACCGCCTGG
>PWHG01000029.1 GCA_003554785.1 Candidatus Falkowiibacteriota bacterium | reverse complement strand
TGGAGCAGGGGGCGGTCTATGGTTTTTATCAAGGCGGCTGTTTTTGGCGCGAATGTAAACGCTTTCAGCGGTTTTTTGTACCCGTAGGTGCCGTCGCCCACCACCGGATGCCCCATGGCGCGGCAATGAACGCGTATCTGGTGGGTTCGGCCGGTTTTTATGCGCAGGCGTAAAAGGGAGACGCCCTCGAAGCGTTCCAGGACGCGCCACGCGGTATATGCATCCCTTCCCCCGGCGGGGTCGTCCGAGACCGCCATTTTCTTTCTGTCCTTTTTATGCCTGGCAATTCGGTGGGTGATAAGGCCCTCCGAAACGGCCGGGCTGCCATAAACAAAGGCAAGATAAGTTTTCTCGATTTTTCTTGCTTTGAACAGGGCGGTCAGGGCCAGCCGGGCTTTTTCGGTTTTTGCGGCAAGGAGCAGGCCGGAGGTGCCCTTGTCTATTCGGTGAACAATGCCGGGCCTGTCGGGCGGGCCGGCATTTGCGGTTTCCGGGAAATGGTGGCGCAGGCCGTGGGCCAGGGTCCCCCCCGCGTGTCCGGGAGCCGGGTGCACCACGAGGCCGGGGGGTTTGTTGATGACAATCAGGCTGGCGTCGTCGTAGATAATATCAAGGTCAATCGGTTCCGGGGCAATGGGTTCCGGAGCCATCGATTCGGGTGCGGGGGCAGATATTCCGGTTGGCCCGGCTAATGGTCCGGATAAACAGGGTGGGGCTGAAACCGGTATGTTGCCGGTGATGCGGTCGTTGGCCTGCAGGCGGTGCCCCGGCTTTTTTATTGCATCATTGAGCCGGACCCGGCCTTCACGAATCAACTTGATAATGGCGCTGCGCGACCATTCCGGCAGCCGGGCGGAAACCGCCTGGTCAAAACGGCAGCCCGCTTCCGCGGTGTCGATATCGACCATTATGTCGATATCGGTTGCTTTACTCGTGTCCGGTGCGCGGCTGCCGCCTGGAAAATCGCCCCTGTCATGCGGTGGATCCGTCACTGCTGCCGTTTCCGTTGTTGCTGACAAAGAACGCCTCGATCGTCTTCCAGACGTCGGTTTCATCTTCTTCCAGGGCGGTGCAGATTTCCCTTAACAGCAACGTCTTTGAAGTGTCCAAAAGTTTTCGCTCGCCAAAGGATAAATCCTTTGTGAGTTTCAGGCAATACAGGTCGCGGAAAACCGCAGCCACGTCAAAAAGGGAACCGGACTTGAGCTTGTCCATGTATTCCTTGTAGCGCCGGTTCCAGGTCTGGTTGTCGTGGATGTCGCCCTTTTGTTCCCTCAACACATCGTAGATGGCCGGGACCTCGGTTTCCTTGATCACGCAGCGCAACCCCACCGACTTGACGTTGGCGGTCGGTATCATGATCACCATACCGTTGTCCAAAATTTTCATGATATAAAAGTCATGTTGGCCGCCGTTGATCACACGGCTTTCAACGGACTCGATCCGCCCGACACCGTGCGCCGGGTAAACCGCAAGGTCGCCTGCCTGGAATGCGCTGTCCGCATCCTGCAGTTGTTCGTTAACGTGCGCTTTTTCTGCCATTTTGTTTCACCTGAATGTATTTATAAGTATTCAATATTTATTCGGAAAAATACACCCTAACATTTTTTCAGGCAAAAAGCAAACGAAAAAGGGCCGGTTAAAACAACCGGCCCTTTTTGCTTGTGTTACAATATAACCCAGTGGGTTAAATTACATCAGGAATGGCACCATAAGGAGGGCAACCACGTTGAGCACCTTGATCAACGGGTTGACCGCCGGGCCGGCGGTGTCTTTGTAGGGGTCGCCTACAGTGTCGCCGGTAACGGCAGCTTTGTGGGCTTCGCTGCCCTTGCCGCCGAAATAACCGTCTTCGATGTATTTCTTCGCGTTGTCCCATGCAGCACCGCCGGTGGTCATGGAGATCGCAACGAAAATACCGGTTACGATACTGCCGATGAGCAGACCGCCCAGGGCCACGGGGCCCAGCAGGAAGCCGACGATCAAAGGCGCGACGACCGGGATAAGCGCCGGAATCAGCATTTCCCTGAGCGCAGCCTTGGTCACGATGTCGACGCAGGTGCTGTAATCCGGTTTTCCGGTCCCTTCCATAATGCCCGGGATTTCGCGGAACTGCCGGCGGACTTCTTCAACGACTTCACCGCCCGCACGGCCGACGGCCTGCATGGCAATGGAGGTGTACAGATACGGCAAAAGACCACCGATAAACAGGCCGACAATAACTTCAACACTGCCCAACCCAAAGTCAAGCGCTTCAACAGCGTCTTCCGCGGCACCGACGATCTCGAATTCCATAACGAAAGCGGTGAAAAGCACCAGGGCGGCCAGGCCGGCGGAGCCGATGGCATATCCCTTGGTAACGGCCTTGGTGGTGTTTCCGACCGCATCAAGGGGATCGGTCACGGCGCGAACGCTGTCGTCGAGCCCGGCCATTTCAGCGATGCCGCCGGCGTTGTCTGTGATCGGGCCGTAGGCGTCAATGGCGATGACCATGCCGGTCATGGAAAGAAGCGCCGTGGCCGCGATGGCAACGCCGTAGAGGCCGGCAAAGCCGTGGGCCACAAGAATGCCGATACAGATGGCGATAACCGGCAGCGCCGTTGCCTGCATGCCAATGCCGAGACCGGCAATGATGTTCGTGCCGTGTCCGGTTGTCGAAGCTTCAGCAATGTGTTTCACCGGGCCGTAAATGCCGGTGTAGTACTCGGTGATACCGACGATCAAAACGGTCAGCACAAGACCGACCAGTGCGGAATAAAACAGGTTGATTCCGGGAATGCCGCCGATGGATTCCACCTGGGTTACGGTAAAGGCATAAAACACGATGGCAGCCAGAATGGCCGATCCAAACATGCCCTTGTAAAGCGCGCCCATGATGTATTCATCTTTTCCGAGGCGGAC
>PWHG01000025.1 GCA_003554785.1 Candidatus Falkowiibacteriota bacterium | reverse complement strand
CATCAAGTATTCATAAAAGATTCTTTTCCTTCAAGCTTTTTATCTGAGAAAAGATCTGTGAACTGGTTTAGGTTTGCGATTGTATCAAAATTTAAAAAATCGGAAAAATTCATTATTCCACTCCATTAAAAATCTTCATTTATACCCTGAAGCTACATAGTTTCAGGGTTTTTTAAAAAATAAATATAAAGGCTGTTTTTAAAATTAAAATAATGATATTATTATAAATAATGAAAAAGAATCAAATAATTACAAACTTACTATTAATTCTGCTTTTAAGTGGCTTAGTTATAGCTGGTATTTTTTGGCTAAATTCAACATTAGAGGAAGAAGTAATTTTACCAAAAGACCTAAAAGAAAATAATTTAATTGAAAATGAAAAGGACAGGGAATTAGAGGAAGAATTAGCTCCAATTGATGAAGAAACTAAAGTAAAATCGGAAACAGAAAAAGATCTTCCTCAAGTATCAATTATAATCGATGATCTGGGAAATAGTTTTGAGACTGATAAAAAAATAGCTCAAATTGATGCCGAACTTACTTTAGCCGTTCTTCCTTTTAGAGAAGATACTAAAAAATCTCTAGATTTTTTTGCTGATAAGCAAGAGATAATACTACACTTACCTCTTGAGCCAAGCAATCAGAGTCAAAGGGAAGAAAATATGCTTACAGTCGACATGAGCCAAGTTGAAATTATTGCAAATTTTCATTTAGCTTTAGATGAGATGCGTCCCTATGTTAGTGGAATTAATAATCACAAGGGGTCACACTTTACTTCCAGCAGAGAAGCAATGGAAACACTTTTAAGAGAAGTTAAAAATGAAGAGATGTTCTTTGTTGATAGTTTTACAATTGCTTCCTCAATTGCTTTTTCTCTATCAAAAGAAATGGGAGTAGAGACGGCAAGGCGTGATGTTTT
Organism: Candidatus Falkowiibacteriota bacterium; assembly: GCA_003554785.1. Lineage (GTDB taxonomy): Bacteria > Patescibacteriota > Patescibacteriia > Patescibacteriales > UBA12465 > PWHG01. Next base: position 2,001 of record PWHG01000025.1, on the reverse strand, counting down.
TCTAGATGGACAAAGAGATACTGAGTATATTAAAGCTAGATTATATGAAACAGTTTCTCTGGCAGAAAGCCGTGGTCAAGCTATAGCAATTGGTCATGTTTTCCCTGAAACTATTGAAGTTCTTCAAGATGAGATTCCAAAATTAAAGTCACGAATTAATTTTGTTAATGTATCTAATCTTTTAGAATAATTTATCTAATTTAAATCAAATATTGTTTTTTGTTTGACATAAAATTGACTAGGGTGTATAATTATATATGAATAATTATTAATATATTAATTTATGAAAAAATCAACAAAAACAATCATTTGGTTATTTATAACCCTTATCTTGATGTTTATAGTATTTTTTCTGATTATAGATTCAATTGAGGAAAGAAGTGAAAATGGTGAGCCTGTAGATACAAGTAAACCAGCTTGGACAGAGTATGAAAGTGAAGATTTAGAATTTTCAATTTCTCACCCTGATGATGCAGATATTGAAGCTACAGAAGGCAAACGAGTAGCATTTCAGCTTTTGGGACCAAACCAGGAGCCAGCTACTGAGATATATGATGGAATGCGAGTGGTGATTTCAAGTTTTTCCCATGATCAAAATATTAGCCTAAAAGAGTCAATTGAGAATAATATTTCTGAAAATGTTTTGCCAGTTGCTGAAATACTAGAGGATCTAAAAGTAGATAATGAGTATGATAAAGCTAGCTATAGCTATGTTGTCGATACTTTAGGAATTTTTCATCACTATATTATCCCTGTTTATCCTGGACTAGCTTTTGATGTTTCATATTTTGCCAGCGATGATCAATATGAAGAAATTGCTAGAAAAATGATTGCTTCATTTACTATTGAAAATGAAGAGAAATTTAGTACTGAGATTGAGGATTTAATAGAAGTCAGCAAGCCTCAACTGGCACAAAGTGTTAGCTCGCCAATAGAAATAAGTGGTAGAGCACGCGGAACTTGGTTTTTTGAAGGTGATTTTAGTATAGTATTAACTGATTGGAATGGACGCATAATTGGTGAAGCAATTGCTCAAAGTGAAGATGATTGGATGACTGAAGATTTTGTCAATTTTAATGCTAATTTAGAATATGAAATTGATGAAGAAATATATAGTCCAAAAGCAACAATCATTTTTCAAAAAGATAATCCTTCAGGACTACCAGAGCATGACAATGCTTTAGAATATCCAATTTATTTACAAATTGATTAATAATAATTAAATAAAAAAATATGCATGAACAAAGAGAAAAATTATCAAAAACTACCCTTGATAAAAAAAGAGCCATTGACTCCATAAAGGAAGAGTTAGAAGCTGTTGATTGGTATAATCAACGAGCTGATGCTACCGACGATGAAGAACTTAAAAAAATTCTTCAACATAATGCAAAAGAAGAAAAAGAGCATGCTGCTATGTTAATTGAATGGTTAAGAAAAAATGATCAAGAATTTGCTGATGAGATTAAAGAATATTTATTCAAAGATGAAAAAATAGCATAAGGTATGATAAAAAATAAAAAAGAAGCCAATAGCTATATTGAAAAAAGCCATAAAATTTTAAAATCCAAAGAAGAATGTATTGAACAATTGCTAAACACTTTAAATGTGGTTGGAGAAATTACCAGATTTAAAATCATCTTTCTTCTCAGGGATCAAAAAAAACTCTATATCAATGAAATTTCTGAAATTCTTGATATTAGCCAAAGCGCAGTATCTCATCAAGTAAATGTTTTACAGAGAGCTGGACTAATTAAGAAAAAAAGAGAAGGGCAAAGAAAGTCCTGTAGTTTAGTGCCTAGTAAGTTAATTTCAGATTTACTTAAAAATTTACAGGCAATTGAAAAATTTGCTATTAATTAATTTAGATGGGGGGTGAAAATTATGATTAAAAAAATATTACTTGTACCACTTTTGTCAATATTTCTATTTGCCGGAGTAGTACAAGCACAAGCACAAACAAACGACCTACCAAATCCTGGTATGTTACCAGACAGTCCTTTT
>PWHG01000051.1 GCA_003554785.1 Candidatus Falkowiibacteriota bacterium | reverse complement strand
CAGATATCCCGCACCCATATTACCGGGGAGACCACCCGGATACGCTTCAGCCCGAAGGGTGGCTACCTGTTTTATCTTTCCGTTACGGCTGCCGGACAAAATTCGGTTAGCGTGGTGGATACCGCCGGGGTTGTGGCACACGAAACCTCATTTACGCACAGCCAGGGAGCGGGTCTGGAAGGCGACAAATTTCATAATTCGACATGGAATTTCAGCCGGGATGACCACGACCGGACCCTGGTCTACGGCTGGACCACCGGAGATAACCGTGTTCAGATAAGGGCTGTAAACCTGGCCGCCCGCCAGGTCGTCTCCGATATCCCGCTCAGCACCGTCTACTCCTCGTTCTGGCGTTTCAGCCGCTGCGGCGATGTGATGGGCCTTTATATCCAGGAGTCCGGCACGGTCTCGCCGACCACGCCAAACCCGGTGCGGCTCCGGCTGATCGACACCCTCGACGGACAGGATGTGTTCAACGACACCTTCTCCAACATTGACTACACGGTTTTTTCATGCGATGAAACCCACCACCGTGCAACCATCGGAACCACCGTTTATACCCTGGCACCTAACACGGCTTCAGCGGGGTGCGAGGTCGAGCCGGAACCGGCGGCCGAACTGACCAATTTGTCGATCGGCGATACGGGGGTCACGGGCGGGGTTTCGACTACGGGAACAGTGACACTGACGCTGCCGGCATCTTCGGGAGGTTTTACCGTATCCCTGACCAGCAGCCGCAACGAGGCAACCGTACCGTCCCAGGTCACGGTAGCGGCCGGCGAGACATCGGCCACCTTTGAGATACAGACCGTGCCGGTCGCACAGACGGTCTCGGCGATCATCACCGCATCGGCACACGGCATTGAAAAAAGCCGGACCCTGACCATCGGTTCGCCCCGCCTGATCGCCATGTCACTGGATTCGGACACGCTATACAGCGGTAATTCGACGGTCTTGCGTCTGGAGCTCGACGGAAACGTCCCTTCCGGCGGGGTCGAAATCCCCCTGGAGTACACCGCCGGAGACGAGGTGGAACTGCCCTACGTGGCCCGGATCTGGTCGGGTCGCAACGGTTCGGTCTGGTTTGCAACCCGGGGCGTCGCCGAACCGCTGGCGATCGAAATCCAGGGCACGCTGATGCAAACCCGCTCGGTCACGCTGCACCTGGTGCCGGCCGAACTGGAGGATATCCACTATGATTATGAGCTGTTTTCGCCCTGCGTGCTTCGCTGGTCGGATAATCAGGCCATCGGAGGCCGGCCGATCAGATACCGGGTGGTACTCAACGGCGAAGCCCCGCCTGACGGCGCTGTCATACAACTGACCAGCAGCGATCCGTCCCTGGTCACGGTACCCGAATCGGTCACCATCGAAGGCCGGAAACGTTCGGCCGTTTTTCAGGTTATGTCCGCCCCCGCTTCTACAACTTCCAGTGTACCGTTGCAGGCATCCTACCGCCTGCGGAGCGTGGAACGGCCGCTGACGCTGGTCCGGCCGCCGGTCCGGTACACCATTCAGGAACTCAAGCCGGAGGGATCGACAAGAGTCCGGCCGGTGGCAATGAACGAAGTCGGACAGGTCTTGCTGTTAGACTGGAACGACCACTACTATCTGTGGAAAAACGGCATATATACGCAATTACAATTTCCGGTGCCCGATGGTATGAGACCCCATATCGTCGATTTTAACGACCGGGGACAATTTGTCGGGTCATTGAGGGAAATTATCTACGATCGGGATCATGCCGTCTGGGAGGATGGAGTACGACGTAATCTGCATCTGCCGCACGGGGTTTCATCGGCTTCGGTAGTGGCTATTAACAATAAGGGGCAGGTGGCCGGCAGCTATGTGGTACCGGGTGAGACCCGGGATCACCGGGCGGTTGTCCGCTGGACCCACAGACAGCCGGTGGAGCTTACCCCACCGGGTCACATCCTCGCCTCCAATTACATCCTGATACCCAAGGATATTAACGACCGGGGCAAGGTGACCACCAGCGGCTGGCGCTATACCCAAAACTACCAGTTGCCATACTATATTTCCACATTGCACGATCGCAACTATCTGCGATGGGCACGGGCTGACGGATATCACATGGGTGGTACGCACGTCAACAATCACGACACGTATACCGGGGGAACAACCCAGATCTTCCGTCCGGACGATACCTGGCAGACCATGGTAACACCACCGCTTCAGTCAGAATACCAACAGTATTCGGCAGGTATCAACGACCATGAGGAGATCGTCGGTCATGCCACCTTCGACTTCGAAGCCGAAGGGTTTTCGATCCGGCAGGCCATACGGGTCACCGAAGAAGGGACCTGGCCGCTGGAATGCATGTTGACCGATATGGACGCCGGGTTTGTGTTGCATTACGGGCATGCCATCAACAACGCCGGACAGATCCTGGCGGAGTCTTATTTCGAGGATGAGGACGAAAACTTTGAGGAGATCACCTGGCTGCTCACACCCTCCGATGCTCCTCGCGCAAATCTGCAGCTTTCAAAATCGGCGGATGCTGTCACGGTGGAAACCGGGGCATTGATCACCTACAACATGACCGTGGTAAACCAGGGTCCCGATGAGGCCCGGAATGTTCGCTTGTCCGTCAGCATTCCCGACAATCAGCAATGGGTGTCGGCCGATCCCGGTCAGGGTACTTGCGAGGAAGCGGAAGGTACATTGTCGTGTGATGCGGGTACGCTGGCATCCGGCGCGTCAACTGGCTTTACGGTAGTCACCCGTGCAATAGTCTCGGGTCAGGCCGAAAACCGTGCGGTGGTTACCAGCAGCACCCTGGAGCGTGATCCGGCCTCCAACCGGGCGTTGGCGATCGTGACCGTCACCGGCGGAGATCCGGTGCAGCAGACCGCGGATATCGGTACCGGTGAGACCGGCCCGGTGGATCTGAGCGAGGCCGGAGCACTCATGGAAGTGAT
>PWHG01000068.1 GCA_003554785.1 Candidatus Falkowiibacteriota bacterium | reverse complement strand
ATAATTTAAAGGATTTTGTTTAGATCCATTAACTATAACTTCAAAGTGAAGGTGGGGTCCAGTTGACCAACCAGTAGAACCCATAGCTGCAATGTGTGCCCCTCTTCCTACACTTTGACCTACAGATACAAATAGTCTAGACATATGAGCGTAGCGAGTTTTTTTACCACCACCGTGATCAATTAAAATATTATTACCATAACCAGTGCTCCAACCAGAGTATTCAACTACTCCAGCTTCTGAAGCATAAATAGGAGTTCCAGTCTTATTGGCAACATCAAGACCCTTGTGACGCCAAGAAAAATATTGAGTAATTCGATGACCTTCAGTTGGCCATACCATTTTACCAGGAGTGCTTGGTGCTGGGCTTGGTGTTGGGCTTGGCGTAGGCGTAGGCGTAGGTGTAGGTGTTGGACTTGGAGTAGTAGTTCGTGTGGGGGTTTTAACTCTGGAAGCACCAGGAATAATTAATTTTTGATTAATTGACAAAGAATCAGCTCTGACATTATTATAATCTGATATTTCTTGAGTGGCAACACTGTATCTCTGAGCTAAATAGCTAAGGTTTTCACCACTTTTTACAGTATGTAAAACACCATCAGTTGGTAGGATTGTTAAAGTATCACCTGGTCTAATTAAACTAAAGGAACTAAGGTTGTTTGCCCATAGGATTGTATTGGTTCTTAGGCCAAATTTTTGAGCAATACTACTTATAGTGTCCCCACTTTGAATTTCATATTCAACAATATCTGTTCTAGTTTTAGCCTCAGTTTCATAGCTTATACCCTCTTCATAGGAAAGATCAATTTGTTGTGGTCTAGTTAACACTAAACTTTCATCTGATTCGCCATTAATTAAAGTTTTAGCAGTTTTTTCTTCCATTCCCAAATAATTCATTGGTCGCTTCATTTGTGAATCAGATAAATAGTTGATAACTTGGCCACTTTGTTTAAAAGAGAATTCATCAGCGGTTTCTACCACTAATTCTTCTTGGCCAAGCATATCAAGATCACTAATTACTGCTTTTGCCATAATACTTTCTCTCATTCTCTCTGGATTAAAACCAGCCTGAGTTCTAGCACCTAGACTGAAAATTAACATACTAACAACTAACAAAATTGCCAAGAAGTGCATGGCTTTTTGGTTGAAGATAAAGCTTAAATTCTTTCCTTTGAATTCGTATTTTTTTAATTTAAAAAACCAATAATATATTTTTACAATTATTTTAAGAAAGAAAAAGCGAAAAATCAGGCTAAAAGGCCTGAATATAGTTTTGATAATTTTAAAAATTGAGTTTTTAACAAGGATTAAAACTTTTAAGATTATCATCAGTGCAGTAAGTAGCCATTTATTAAATTTTGGTTTATTTTTAGTATCTATATATTTGCTAAATTACTGGAATTATAGTAGCAAGTTAGTACTTTCTAGTCAATTAAATAAATGTTTGCTATAATATAATAAATTCTAGAAAATAATAAATAAAAATATGGCAAAAATAGTATTGCTACGCCATGGAGAGAGTTTGTGGAATAAAAAAGGTTTGTTCACTGGATGGACTGATGTTGATTTAAGTGTTTTAGGAAAAAAACAGGCAAAAATAGCCGGAGAAAAGCTTAAAAAAAATGGTTTTGAATTTGATTTAGCTTACGTATCTTATTTAAAAAGAGTTATAAAAACAGCGCATATAAGTTTAGAAGAGTTAGACTCGCTTTATATTCCTATTAAAAAAGATTGGCGCTTAAATGAAAGACATTATGGGAATTTGCAAGGCTTAAACAAAGCAGCAATGGTTAAAAAATTTGGCAAAGAGCAAGTGCTTATTTGGCGAAGAAGTTATGATATGAGACCACCGGAAATAATGAAAAATAATAAGTTTGATCAGAAAAAACATAGAGCTTATGAAGGAATTAATGTCCCCAGAGCAGAAAGTTTAGCAGATGTAGTGATAAGAATTAAGAAATTCTGGCAACAAGAAATTGTTCCTAATTTGAAAAAGGATAAAAAAATAATAATTTTTGGATCAGGTAATAGTCTGCGAGCTTTAGTTAAATATTTAGATAATATACAAGACAAGGAGATTGTAAATTTAAACATACCTCTTGGTATTCCTTTGGTTTATGAGCTTGATAAAAAATTTAAGGCAAAAAAACATTATTATTTAGCTAGTCAAAAAGAGTTAAAAGAAGCAACCGGTAAAACCAAGAAAGCTGGCTCTACTCAATAAAAAATAGAAATAAATAAAAAGACCAAACATATATTTGGTCTTTTTTTAGTTAGAATAAATTAATTATCTCCGGGCACTAAAAGATTAAATTCATTTTTCCTTCCATAAGGTTTTGGACCGTGATTTGTGCAATATTCTTTTAAGCCCTTTTTAAAATAATCAGGTTTTTGCTGCTGTATTAAGCCGACTAAATAATAAGCTAGAGATAGCATAAAGGCAAAGTTTTCATATTTTGAAGTTTCTATTTGCCAGCGATTTTTGCTGTGACCAAAATATGGGTTTTTCCCAAAACTAATCACCATTTCATCTTTGTCTTGGTGAATAAACTTGGCGTGTCTAGCTTGTCCAAAAGAAAAGGCTCGCAAAGATGATTTAGCAGCAAAGAGCTCATCGTCTTTAACTTTTATCATATCAGAAATGGCTCGATATTTATCAGGTAAAATAAAAGTAAAGTATTTAAAATTATCAAAGTTTTTTGGTGTCTTTATTTTCTTTAAATAATTTTTAATTTTTTTAGGATCTTCTTTGAAATAGGCTAAAATCATAGAAAGATAAGTAGAAAAATTGTATGAATAAGGTTCAGTTATTTTTTTAAAAACATAATAATTATCTGCTAGCTTAATAGTGCTAGCATCAGGGTTACAAGTTAAAAGAGTGGTTTTAAGTCCCATGCTTGAAGCAGCTTTTGTTTCCCAGATAGCATCTTTTTCTCCTGAAGCAGAGATAATAATAGCTCTGTCAACAATTTTTTTCTTTATTAGTGGTTTATAGACCTTTAAAACTTCTTTCAAATTACTTTCATCAGCAAAAATGCTTGCTTGATTGTGTAGTAAAATTTTGGCTGTGCTTAAAGCATTAACACTACCAATTGCTAGGGTTAACTGACTTTTTTTAAGTTTTAAATTTTTTGGTGGATTTTGGCTAAGAAAATCTAGAGCTTCAATTACAGTTTGATTTAAATTAGGAATATTTTTTATCATAAATTTATTTTATTATTATATAATTGTATTATAGAAGAGATTGCTTTTTGTTGCAATTTAAATTAAAATGATTATAATTAATCAAATTGAAAAAAGAAAGTAATTTCTTGTATTTTTTGTTTAAAATTATGTCTGGACACTCAAAATGGTCAACAATTAAAAGACAAAAGGCAGTAGTTGATGCTAAGCGTGGCGCTGCTTTTACTAAATTAGCTAATGTAATAACTGTGGCTGCTAAAGAAGGTGGTGATCCGGAAATGAATCCAGCTTTAAAGTCAGCGATTGAACAAGCCAAGGAAGCTAATATGCCTAAAAATAATATTGAAAGGGCGATTAAAAAAGGAACTGGTGAGTTAGCTGGCGCCGAGGTTGAGGAAATATTTTATGAAGGAATTGGTCCTGGTAATTCTCAGTTTGTAGTTAAGTGTTTAACGGATAATAAAAATCGTAGTGTGGCTACTCTGCGACATATATTTACAAAATACGGAGGCTCACTAGCATCGGTAATTTGGAATTTTAATTTATATGGAATAATAAAATTCTCCTTATCAGAGCTAAGTAGAAATAAGATTAATTTAGAGAACCTACAACTAGAGTTAATTGATAAAAATATTGTAGATTTTAAAAAGAGTTCTGAAGGAATTGTTATTTTAACTGTTGTAAAAGATTTATCTGAAATATCTAAATTTTTAAAAAACCAAGGAATTCACTTAGATTCAAGTGAAGTCGGCTATAGTGCCAAAGAAAAGCAAGAAGTTAGTGATACTGAAAAAGAAAAACTTGATAAATTTTTAGCTGAGCTTGAAGATAATGAAGATGTAAATAATTATTATCATAATATTGAAAATATTTTATGAAAAAAATAATTTTAGGTATTGATCCCGGAATAGCTGATACCGGTTATGGGTTAATTGAGGTAAATGGACAAGAGTTAAATTTTTTAGATTGTGGAGTGATAAAAACTAGTTCTAAATTAGAATTAGCTGATAGATTGTTAATTTTATACAATGACTTAAATAGTTTAGTGGATAAATATCACCCTGAGTTAGTGGTAATTGAAGAGCTCTATTTTAACAAAAATACAAAAACAGCTTTAATCGTCGGACAAGCCAGAGGGGTAGTTTTATTGGTTTTTAAACAAAAAAATCTTCCTCTTTTAGGTCTTACACCGCCACAAGTTAAGCAAGCTGTTTGTGCCTATGGTCAAGCACCAAAAAAACAAGTACAAAAAATGGTACAAAAAATATTAAAATTAAAAAAAATTCCCCAGCCTGACGACGCGGCAGATGCCTTAGCTACCGCTATCGGTGCAGCTGGTTTAAACTATGTCAAATAAATTAAAAGTTATTCATATTAGTGCTGAGGTGGCACCCTTTTCTAAAACTGGTGGTTTAGCTGATGTTGCTAGAAGTTTACCAAAAGCTCTTAAAAGACTAGGTCATGATGTTTCAATAATCACCCCACTTTATGGAAAAAAAATTAGCAAAGAAAAATGGAATTTAAAAAGAATCTATAAAGATGTAGAAATATTTTTAAACTCTAAAGAATCTACTAAAGTTAATTTTTGGCAAGGTGAATTAATGGAGGGTTTACCCGTTTATTTTATAGAAAATTTTGAGCATTTTTCTAAAAACAAAAAAATGTATGGTTTTTCCAATGAAAATGCCAGATTTTTAACATTTAACGTAGCAGCATTAAAGCTAATTTCTCTTTTAGGTAGTAAACCAGAAATTATTCATTGCCATGACTGGCAAACCGGATTAATTCCGTATTATCTAAAAACTAATTTTCTTTACTCTAAAAATTTAAAAAAAGTTAAAACTGTTTTTACTATCCATAATTTAATATTTCAATTAGGTCATAATTGGTGGGAAATACCTCTCAATAAACGTGATTATGGTCGTAGTCGCTTACCTCATTTGTCAGATGAAAGAATTGAAGATATTAATTTTGCCAAGCGAGCTATATTGTCGGCTGATGCTATAAACACAGTAAGTGAAAATTATCGTAGTGAAATTATGACTAAACGTTTTGGTCAAGATTTGCATCGAATTCTTAAAAACCGTGAAGATCGACTTTTTGGTATTATTAACGGAATTGATTATAATGCCTATAATCCAGAAAAAGATCTTGGATTAATATATCCATATTCTCATAAAAACCCTAGTCAAATAATGGAAAGTAGGCGGAAAAATAAATTAGTTGTGCAAAAAAAGTTAAATTTGCCTGAGAATGAAAAAATACCGGTTTTGTGTACTACCTCACGATTAACATTTCAAAAAGGCTTTAATTTAATACTGCAAGCTCTTGTATCCCTGCTTAAGCATGATTTGCAAGTTATAATAATGGGTGATGGTAGCAAGGATTATGTAAATCCTTTAAAAAAATTAATGCGAAAATATCCGAAAAAAATTATTTGGTTACCTTTTGATCAAGAAATAGAAACCAGTATTTATGCTGCCTCTGATATATTTGTTTTGCCTTCTAATCATGAGCCTTGTGGTATTAATCAATTAATTGCCATGCGTTATGGTTCAATCCCGGTGGTAAGAGAGGTTGGTGGACTCTATGATACGGTAAAAAACTTTAATCCCGGTAGTGGTAGAGGACTGGGCTTTACTTTTAAAAGTGATGAGTTGTTGGATTTTTATGGAGCACTAATTAGAGCCCTTGAAACTTATCGCTATCCATTTATTTGGGAACAACTGGTTATCAAAGCAATGTTGCAATCAAATAGTTGGGAGATACCTGCCAAGAAATATATTAATCTGTATCGTCATCTTTTAAGAAATTAATTAGAAAATTTTATGTGGTGGATAAACTTTCTACACTTATATCAACCTGCCAATATTGAATCTTATTATATAAATGAAGCTGTAAAGAAAAGCTATCGTCGTCTTTTAACTTTACTAGAAAAAAAGACTGAATTAAAAGTAACTATGAATATTTCTGGTTGCTTGCTAGAGAGATTAAAAGAGGAAAACTATAGTGATCTAATTGAAAGATTTAAAAAGTTAATTGATGAAAAACGAATTGAACTGGTTGGTTCAGCTTCATATCACGCCTTTTTACCAAACTTAGATGAAGAAGAAATAAAGTGGCAGATCATTGAGCAAGAAAAAATATTAAAAGAATTATTTAATTTAACTCGCCTGAAAGGCTTTTTTATTCCAGAGATGGCTTATCATAAAAAAGTAGCTAAAGTGGTATCAAAAATGGGCTATAGCTGGCTTATTCTAGATGAAATTAGCTATCAAGGAGAAGAAAAACTGGATCATCAAAAGATATATGAAGATAAAGACAGTGGTTTAAATATAGTTTTTAGACAAAGAAAACTATCAACCATTTATCCACCCGATGAAATTAAAAAAATACGCCGTCAAAAAGATTTACCACCCGCTATAATTACCGCAGTCGATGCAGAACTCTATGGTCTAAGACATCTTGATCCTAGCGCTGAACTGGAAAGAATTGTTTTTTGGTCAGGCTTAAAAACTGCAACTGTTTCTGAGTTTATTGAAAAAAATAAAAAAAGAGATTTATGTAGTTTACGATCATCGTCATGGGAGTCAACAGAGGAGGAAATTGAAAACAATAACCCTTATGCTCTCTGGGATGACCCAAAAAACACAATTCATCAAAAATTATGGAAATTAGCTGACTTAGCTGTAAGTCTAAAGAAAGAGTATAAAGATGATGAAGGGTTTAATGATTTTAGATGGCATTTAAATCGAGGGTTAGCTAGTTGTTGGTTTTGGTGGGCTAGTGCTTATGATTTTACCTCTAATTATGGTCCATTAGCTTGGAGCCCGGATCAAGTGGAAAAAGGTATTAATGATTTAGTTAGAGCTATTCGCTCTATACATAATATAAATAGTTTAAAAGATAAAATTTTGGCTGAAGATTTAGCTTGCGATATTAGAAAAGAATTATGGAAAAGTCACTGGGAAAAATATTGGTCAAAAGTTTAATGTTTTATGAATAAAATTAATAAATTATTTGATAAAGATTTTGTTAGAAATTTGTTTATAGAAAAAGTTTTACCCCTTTATCCAGAGGCAATAGATATTGGTGAGATAAAAATAAAGCCATATAAAAAAATGATCTGGCAGGAAACTTACCATGTAGTCTTAGATTTTTATGTTGAATTTAAATTACAGGAAAATAAAAGTCGTAAAACTCATATAATTTGCTCAGCCCATAGTAGTGAACCCAGAGATACTGCTTTTTCAGTTTTAGAGTATTTATGGAAAAGACGACTTGGTAAAGGTGTGGTTTTACCTCGACCTCTATTTTATTGCCCAGAATTTCGTGGTTGTTTTTATAGAGCTCTTGATGGTAAAGATTTATTTTACTACATTTTAAAAAGAGATAGAGAAACTATTTATGATTTAACTAAGAAATCTGGCATATTATTTGCTAGATTGCATCGTTTAAATGGTGATAAATATAGATTGCCTAAATTTGAAGAAAGCAACAGCAGAATTGCGACAGTTATACCAGGAATTAAAAAAATTGAAAAAAGAGTAAAACAAGAATACGGTAATGAGATGTATAGAAAAATAAGTGAACAATATTATAAATGTATTAAAAAAGAAGAGGAGTATTTAAATAAAAATCCCCGACTTTGTTTAATTCATGGCGATGCCCATACTGAAAATATTATTAGAGTTAGTAAAAGAAAAATAGGTTTGATAGATTTTACTGATTTTAGTTTATCGGACTTTGCTCGTGATGTTGGAACCTTTCTTCAACAACTAGGCTATGCATTAGAGCTGAAATTTTTATATGAAAAAGATTTTATTAGAGAAATGAAGCAGTTGTTTTTAAATGAATATTTAAAGGAAGCTAATATACAGCTAAATGATAGTATTCAAGAAAGAATTAATAATTACTATAAATGGACAGCTCTTAGAACTACTGCTTATTGGTTAATGAAAGACAATCCTGAACCACATAAGGCGGAAGAAATTTTTCAAACATTAAAAGAAATTGATAAAAATAATAAATTAGCTCAAGACTAAATAAGTTTTTAAAAATCATTATTATTGTTATAATATAATATATGGCAAGAAGAAAAAGAAAAAAATCTGATGAGTATTTAAAACTACCGACTTTTGGCTTAAATTCCAATGCTAAAAAAAGTATTGCAATTGTCATTGTTTTAGTTTTTAGTTTGCTGGCAATTTTGGCATTGTTTGATTTGTCTGGTAAATTTGGGCAGTTTTTATCTCATTGGCTTAGTATGATTTTTGGTTTTGGTAAGTGGGTGGTTCCGTTTCTTTTATTCTTCTGGGCGATACTCCTTATTGTCAAAAAAAATATTTGTTTAAAATTTAGTGATTATTTAGGCGTATTTTTGTTATTTATATCTTATCAAACCTTATTTCACTTCTTTTTTCCCAGAGAAAATCATTTATTAATGGTTAAAGAAGGAGTTGGCGGAGGTTATGTTGGTTATTATTTGAGTCATTTTTTCCTTAATATATTTGGTTTCTGGGGTGGCGTTTTAATACTTATTTCTCTTTTTTTAATATCTTTAGTATTAGTTTTTAATACCTCTCTTAATTCAATTATTGGGAGTGAAAGTTTAATGGGAAGACTTTTTTCTAAGATGTTTAGTTTCAAGAAAAAAGAAAAAAATATTGAAGAAAAAGAAGAAAAGGATGCAAAAAATGTTTTAGATCAAGCTCGTGAAAAAGTTTTAAATTCTTGGCAAGCCAGAGAAATTGGCGATGAACCAAAGGAGGATGATGAAGAAGACAAAGAAGAGGAAATAGAGGAGAAGGAAAAATTTCAAGAACAAATTGTTTGGCCCAAAAAGAAAGTTAAAATTGATTTACCTCTCAATCTTTTAAATAGTAAAGTGGGAAAGGCGATAAGTGGTGACACTAAAACAGATGGAGAGATAATTAGAAAAACTTTAGAAAATTTTGGTATTGATGTAGAGATAGTAGAAAGTAAAGTAGGACCAACGGTAACTCAGTATGCCTTTAAACCAGCAGAGGGTGTAAAGTTATCTAGGATAACAACACTGAGCAACGATTTATCTTTAGCTCTAGCCGCTCATCCTTTAAGAATTGAAGCGCCAATTCCTGGTAAGTCATTGGTGGGAGTCGAAGTACCAAATAAAACAAAGGCAGTAGTTTCGCTAAGAGAGGTTTTAGAAGATGAAGTATTTAAGAAACGTAAAAATAATATGTCAATTGTTTTAGGCAAAGATGTGGCTGGTTACTCTTGGGTTTATGATATAACTAAAATGCCTCATTTGTTGGTGGCGGGAGCCACTAATTCTGGTAAATCAGTTTGCTTAAATACAATTATTATTAGTCTTCTTTATCAAAACAACCCTGAAGATCTTCGCTTTATTATGGTTGATCCCAAAAGAGTGGAATTGCCAGCTTATAATGGAATTCCTCATTTATTAACTCCAGTTATTACTGACGTTTCTAAAACAATTAATGCGCTAAAATGGTGTTTAAATGAAATGGATAGACGCTATGATGTTTTAAATCAAGCCGATCGTAAAAATATTCAAAGCTATAATTTAAATGCTAAAGAAAAAATGCCCTATATTGTTTTTATTGTAGACGAGTTAGCTGATTTTATGATGACCTCTGGAAAAGAAATGGAAGCAGCGGTTATTCGTTTAGCACAAATGTCAAGAGCTGTGGGTATACATTTAATCCTAGCCACTCAAAGGCCTAGTGTAGATGTTATTACTGGATTAATTAAAGCTAATATTCCTGCTAGAATTGCTTTTTCAGTTACATCCCTAGTTGATTCAAAAACAATTTTAGATGTATCAGGGGCGGAAAAATTATTAGGACAAGGAGATATGTTACTTACTACCGCTGAATTGTCTAAAACCAAAAGAATTCAAGGAGCTTTTATAAGCGATCAGGAAATTAAAAATATTATTAATTATATAAAAGAAAAAGGTGGTGATGCAGAATATTTAGAAGGAATAACTGATCGACAAAAAGTTAGTGGAGTAGCTGGAGTTGGTTTAGATGGTACTCATGGAGATGAAGATGAGCTTTTCTCAGAAGCTAGAGAAATTATTATAAAAGCTAACAAAGCTTCCACTTCTCTTTTGCAACGTCGATTATCAATTGGCTATGGAAGAGCGGCTAAAATTTTAGATATGCTAGAACAAGCCGGTGTTGTTGGCCCTTCAAACGGTTCCAAACCACGAGAAATTTTAATTAGCCAAGAAGAGCAAGAAAATTATAATACTCCCAGTGCTACTCCACTGCATAAAAAAGACGAGGCTTCCAGTCCTGATAGTTATTTTTCTAATCAAGACGAAGGTGATGATGGTAGCTTGTCTTTCAATGAAGAAGAAAAAGAAGATGAAGATGAAAAAGAAGATAGCGAGGTGCCAAAATTTCTAAAAGAAGATGATGGGCCAGATGATGAAGTAAAAAATAGCGGAGAAATTGTAAAAGAAACTCGCAAACCAGAAGATGACAACAAAAATCAGGAAGATAAAAAAAATAAAGATGAAGATGAAGATGATAAACCAACCCCAAGAGCTTTTAGTGATGATGATGAAGAAGGGATATTTTTTTCCCGTTAATTTAAAAATTATAATTTATGATTTCATACTTGAAAAGATTAATTCCCGTTAACATATTTAAAAAACTCCAACCAATTTATCATTATATTTTAGCTTGGCTAGCGAATTTAATTTATGCTTTTCCTTCTAAAAAAATAATTGTAATTGGAGTCACGGGAACAGCCGGAAAAACTTCGGTAGTTTATTTAATTGTTCGGGCTCTGGAGGAGGCGGGTTGGCCAGCTGGTTATAGTTCTACTACTCAATTTTCTGATGGACAAAGAGAATGGTTAAATGACAAAAAAATGACAATGCCGGGTAGATTTTTTCTACCCAAACTTTTAAGAAGGATGGTTAAAAATGGTTGTCGTTTTGCAGTAATTGAGACAACTTCTCAGGGTATTGAACAATTTCGTCATCGTTTTATTAATTATGACACAGTGGTAGTAACTGGGCTTTACAGTGAACATATTGAAGCTCATGGAAGTTTTGAAAATTATAAAAAAGCCAAAGGAAAACTCTGTAGCCATTTAAAAAAATATCCACAAAAATATATTAATGAAGGTAGGCAAGTTGTAAAAGCTAAGGGTAAATTAAATAAGTTAGAATTGAACCGAGTAAAAAAGACTTTAATTGTAAATGGTAGTGACAAACATGGCCAATATTTTCTTTCTTTTTTAGCTGATAATAAAATGGCTTTAATAAAAACTGAAGAAGAAAAGAAAGCTTTACTTGAAGAAAATAAAAATTTACAAACTTATAAACAAGATAATGTAAAAACTAGTAATCAAGGAACCAGTTTTTCTTTGGAAGATAATAATTTTGATTTAAAATTGTATGGAGATTTTCAAGCTGATAATGCATCACTGGCAGCTATAACTACTCATTCTTATGGAGCAGATTTCGGTCAAATAAAAGATGGTTTAGAAAAAATTAGTGCTTTAGCGGGAAAAATGGAAAAAATTAATGCTGGTCAAGAATTTTTAACAATAGTAGATTATGCTTTTGAACCGGTTGCTTTAGAAAAGTTATATCAATTAATTTCAGTTTTTAATTATAATCGCATAATCCACGTTTTAGGTTCAGCAGGTGGTGGGAGAGATAAAGCTAGGCGACCAAAATTAGGAAAAATAGCTGGTGCTAAAGCTGATTTGGTTGTAGTTAGCAATGAAGATCCCTATGATGAGGATCCGCAACTAATCATTGATCAAGTAGCTAGTGGAGCTAATTTAGTTGGAAAAAAGGAAGAAGTAGATTTGTTTAAAATTTTAGATAGACGAGAAGCTATTAATTTTGCCTTAAAACAAGCAAAAAAAGATGATCTTGTATTAATTACCGGCAAAGGGGCGGAGCAATTTATATGTTCAACAAAAAGTCAAAAAATAGCTTGGGATGACAGGAAAGTAGCCAGACAAGAGTTGGAGAAAATTTGTGGATAATTTGTGGTTGACAAAAATTAAATAAAGTAATAATATATTAATTACCAAGTGAAATATTGTTATAGAATAAAAAAACGGCAGTTAAATTGTGATTTTAGACCGTTTTTTTATCATTTTTAAAAATTCACTTTATTTTTAAAAAAGTGTCTCTTATTTTTTAAGCAAAATTTTATTTTCACAACTCAATCCTAGTGGCTTGAGATTTTTTTGTTGAAACTTGTCAAAATAATTTATTATTGCTTTATCAAACAATATGCCTAAAACAAAAGTTAATCAAAAAATATCTGAACGTCGTTTTTTTAATGATTTCAAGGAAGCGATTCCCATGCCAGATTTAATAGAAGTACAAAAAGATTCATATTCATGGTTTCTACAGGAGGGGATTAATGAGCTTTTTGAGGAAATCAACCCTATTACTGACTTTATTGGTCGTGATTTAGAACTTTATCTTGATGATTATTTTTTAGATGAACCTAAATTTACTGAACTTGAAAGCAGGCAAAAAAATATTACTTATGAGGCGCCTATTAGGGTAAAAACTAGATTAGTTAATAAAAAGACTAAACAAGAAATTAAACAAGAAGTTTATTTAGGTGATTTCCCTTTAATGACCGATAAAGGCACCTTTATTGTCAATGGAATTGAAAGGGTGGTAATTTCTCAATTAATTAGAAGTGCGGGGGTAATGTTTTCATCTGAATTTAATAAAGGGAAAAAATGTTATGGCGCAAAAGTAATTCCTAATCGGGGAGCTTGGCTTGAAATTGAAACTGATTCCAATAAAGTAATTTGGGTGCGTATTGACAGAAAGCGCAAAGTGGCAGTTACTTCGCTTTTGAGAGCTTTTGGCTATAGTAGTGATGAGGAAATAAAAAAACTATTTACTGATGTAGACTTAGTTGATGAAAATAAAGATGAACCAAGTTTTATTGAAGCTACCTTAGAAAAGGATTTAGCTCAAGATGAGGCTGAAGGTTTACAAGAAGTCTATCGTCGCATTCGACCTGGTGATTTAGCTTCGGAGGAAAATGCCAGGCAACTTATTCATTCCATGTTTTTCCGTTTTGATCGTTATGATTTTGGAAGAGTTGGTCGCTATAAATTAAATCGTCGCTTTGAATTAGATTTAGCCAACAAACCAGAAAATAGAGTTCTGCGACGTGAGGATTTAATTTTAATTTTAAAAGAAATTATTCGTTTAAATATTACCAAAGAACCTGAAGATGATATTGATCATCTTGGCAATCGTCGTATTAGAGCTATTGGTGGTTTAATTCAAAATCGTTTTCGGGTAGGATTGGCTAGAATGGAGAGAATTATTAAAGATAAAATGTCGACTACAGATATTTCTGGCTTGACTCCAAATAAATTAATCAATGCTCGTCCAGTAATTGGAGTGATTAAAGAATTTTTCATGTCCTCTCAGTTATCGCAATTTATGGATCAAACTAATCCACTGGCAGAACTAGAGCATAAAAGAAGATTATCAGCTATGGGTCCTGGTGGTTTAACTAGGGAACGAGCTGGTTTTGAGGTTCGTGATGTTCACACTACTCATTATGGCAGAATTTGTCCGATTGCTACGCCAGAAGGTCCAAATATTGGTTTAGTTGGTCACTTAGCCAGTTATGCCAGAATAAATAGTTATGGTTTTATAGAAACCCCATACCGTAAAGTAATTCATGATAGTCGCTCTAGCCGAATTAGTGATGAAATTGTTTTTCTTGATGCTTTTGAAGAAGAAAAGTATATTACCTCTGACTCTACCATTCCGGTTGATGAGAAAAATCGTTTTTTAGTAGAAAAATATGAGGTGCGTTTACATGGCAATCCAGGAGTCAGTGATGTAAAAAAGATTGATTTTGTGGCAGTTGCTGCTAATCAAATTATCTCAATTGCTACCTCCCTTATTCCTTTTGCAGAGCACAATGATGGTCAAAGATCACTTATGGGCACAAACATGCAACGCCAAGCAGTTCCATTGGTAAAAAATGAAGCGCCAATTGTTGGCACTGGAGTGGAAGGACGAGCGGCAATTGATAGTGGTCATGTGGTTTTAGCTAAAGAGGCTGGTGAGGTAATAGCAGTTGATGGTGAAAGAATTGAAATAAAAAATAGTAAAGGAAAAATACAAAAATATAGTTTAAACAAATTTATTCGTTCCAATTATTCTACTTGTTTAAATCAAAAACCGATAGTCAATGTTGGAGATAAAGTAAAAGCAGGTCAAGTAATATCTGATGGCCCTTCAATTGATAATGGTGAATTATCACTGGGAAAAAATGTTTTTGTGGCTTTTATGATTTGGGAAGGTTTTAACTTTGAAGACGCCATTATTATCTCAGAACGATTAGTTAAAGATGATGTTTATTCCTCTACTCATATTGAAAACTATACTATTGATGTTCGTGACACAAAATTAGGTCCTGAAGTAATTACCAATGATATTCCCAATATTAGTGAAGAAAAATTAAAAAACTTAGATGAAGAGGGAATAATTAGAATTGGAGCAGAAGTTTCCTCCGGTGATATTTTAGTTGGAAAAATTACTCCCAAAGGAGAAACCACTCTTTCCTCTGAAGAAAAATTACTGAGAGCTATTTTTGGTGAAAAGGCTAAAGATGTGCGTGATTCATCTCTTTATTTAGAGCACGGAGAATACGGAAAAGTTGTAGATGTAAAAGTGTTTTCCCGAGAAGAGGGAGATAAATTAGCAGCTGGGGTTTTAAAATCAATTCAAGTTTCAGTCGCTAATTTACGTAAGATTCAAGTAGGTGACAAAATGTCTGGTCGTCATGGTAATAAAGGGGTTATTTCTAAAATAGTTCCAGTGGAAGATATGCCTTATATGGAAGACGGTACACCAATAGATGTTATATTATCACCACTGGGTATTATCTCTCGTATGAACTTGGGTCAATTACTGGAAACTCATTTAGGTTTTGCTGCTGAAAAATTAAATTATAAAGTTGCTACTCCAGCACTAAATGGTTTAAGTGAAGAACAAATTAAAGAAGAGCTGAAAAAAGCCGGTCTTCCTGAAGATGGTAAGGTAAAGTTAATTGATGGAAAAACTGGTGAACCTTTTGATGAAAAAGTAACCGTTGGTTATAAATATGTCTTGAAATTAAACCACATGGTTGAGGATAAAATTCACCAAAGATCTATTGGCCCTTATTCTCTAATCACTCAACAACCTCTTGGTGGTAAAGCTCAATTTGGTGGTCAACGTTTTGGAGAAATGGAAGTTTGGGCGCTTGAAGGTTACGGTGCCGCTCATACGCTTCAAGAAATGTTAACTATTAAATCAGATGATGTACCGGGTCGTAGTAAAGCTTATGAAGCAATTATTAAAGGAGAAGAAATTGAAAAACAAAATGTTCCCGAGTCTTTTAATGTTCTTTTGCGAGAACTAAAAGGCTTAGGTTTAAACGTTGAACTTTTAGGTGATAAGCAAGAAGATGATAAAGACGAAGAAAAAAAAGAGGGTGATAAAAAATCTGAAGAAAAAAAAGATAAATAAAAATAATTTTAATATAATTATATGTTAAACCCTATTAAAACTAGCGATTTTGATGCCATTCGTTTAAAATTAGCCTCACCTGATAATATAAAAGAATGGTCTCATGGTGAAGTCGTTAGACCAGAAACTATCAATTATCGTACACAAAAACCAGAAAAAGATGGTCTGTTTTGTGAAAAAATATTTGGCCCCACTAAAGACTGGGAATGTTCTTGTGGTAAGTATAAAAAAATTAGATATAAAGGAATTGTTTGTGATAAATGTGGAGTTGAAGTTACTCGCAGTGTAGTTAGAAGAGAGAGAATGGGTCATATTGACTTAGAAATTCCTGCAACCCATATTTGGTTTTTAAGGGGAATATCTTCTAAAATTGGTTTACTTCTTAATTTGGGTATTCAATCTCTGGAAAAAGTTATTTATTTTGCTAACTTTATTGTTACCGATGTTGATGAAAATCTTAAAGAAGAAGCTATAGATCAAGTTAAGCAAGAACATAAAAGCAAAAAGAAAAGTATTGAAAGTGATTATAATCAAACTTTAAAAAAATATAAGAAAGAAAAGGAAGAAGCGGTAAAAAACGGCACTAAAAAAGAAGTAGCAGAAACAGAGTTTAATCAAAAATGCCAAAAAGAAAAAGATAAAAAAGAAGATCGACTAAGTGGTTTAGATGAAGATTTTGCTAAAGTTTTCAAAGATTTAAAGGACTTAAAACCAATGCTAGTTTTGTCTGAAGCTCAGTATCAAGATTTAAGTTTAAAATTTGGTCATATTTTTGAAGCTGGTATTGGAGCTGAAGCGATCAGAAAATTACTTTCCCGAATTAATTTAGAGGAAAGTATAAAAAATATTGATGAAAATCTTAAAACCGCGGTTGACTCCAAAAGAGAAAAATTGATTAAAAGATTAAGACTACTAAAAAGTTTTAGCAATAATGATTTGCGACCGGAATGGATGATTTTAAATAATATTCCAGTAATTCCACCAGATTTAAGACCAATGGTAGCTCTTGATGGTGGAAGATTTGCTGCTTCTGACTTAAATGATCTCTATCGCCGAGTAATTAATCGCAATAATCGTTTAAAACAGCTAACTGAGCTTAATGCTCCTGAAGTAATTTGTCGCAATGAGAAACGAATGTTGCAAGAAGCAGTTGATGCCTTAGTAGATAATTCTGCTCGTCACACTAAAACTGTCACGGCTTCAACCGGACAAAAAAGACAACTTAAATCACTGGCTGACTCACTAAAAGGTAAGCAAGGCAGATTTAGACAAAACTTGTTAGGTAAACGGGTAGATTATTCCGGTCGTAGTGTAATTGTGGTAAATCCAAAATTAAACTTAGATCAATGCGGAATTCCAAAAACTATGGCTTTGGAGCTTTTTAAGCCATATATTATTAGTCAACTTATTAAGCAAGAATTTGTTCATAATGTTCGTAGCGCCTCCCGTTTTATTGAAGCTGGCCATGATGAGGTTTGGGATATTTTGGAAGAAATCGTAAAAGAAGCTTACGTTTTACTTAATCGTGCTCCAACTTTGCATCGTTTAGGTATTCAAGCTTTTAAACCAGTTTTAATTGAGGGGAAAGCTATTCAAATTCATCCTTTAGTATGTACGGCTTTTAATGCTGACTTTGATGGTGATCAAATGGCAGTTCATGTGCCATTAACTAAGGAAGCCAATAAGGAAGCGGCAGAATTGATGTTATCATCTAAGAATTTATTAAAACCCGCCACTGGTGAGCCAATTGTAGCTCCCAGTCAAGATATTGTTTGGGGAGCTTATTATATTACTCATGAAAATCAAGATTTAAAAGATAAACCAGACAATGAATTAAAATATTTTTTAAACACCGAAGAAGCTCAATTAGCTTATCAAAATAAAATTATTAATTTACATCAACCAATTTTAGTCTATATTAACAAAGAAAGAGTTAGAACTACTGTTGGGAGAGTGATATTTAATTTAGTGCTACCAGAAAAATTAAGATTTGTTAATCAAGTTATTGGTAAAGGAAAATTAAAAGACTTAATTAGAGATTGTCTGCGTCAATATAATCGTGAAGAAACTGTCAAATTTATTGATGATATGAAAAATAAGAGTTTAGATTTTATCACTAAATCTGGACTTTCTTGGGGCTTTGGTGATTTACCTGAATTATCAGAAAAAGATCGCCTTATTGAAAAAGCCATTCAACAAGTAGAAATGATTCAAACTCAATATGACGAAGGATTATTAACTGACTCAGAGAGATATTCAAAAGTTATTGAAGAGTGGTCAAATACCAAAGATGAAATATCAGAAGTTTGTAAAGAAAGTTTACAAGACAATTTACCTGTTTACTCAATGATTGATTCAGGAGCTCGTGGTTCTTGGGCGCAACCAGTACAAATTTTAGGTATGAAAGGTTTAGTAATTTCTCCCTCTGGGGCAATTATAGAGTTACCTGTAAAAGGTAATTTCAAAAAAGGTTTTGGTGTTTTGGAATACTTTATTTCCACTCATGGTGTGCGTAAAGGTTTATCGGATACAGCGCTAAGAACTGCTAATGCCGGTTATTTAACTAGAAGGTTAGTTGATGTATCTCAGGATGTGATTATTACAGCCGATGATTGTGGTGAAAAAGCAGGGGTAGAAATTAATAAAATTGAAACAGAAAAAGCTGGTGAAGATTTTTATGACAAAATCCAAGGTAGATATTTAGTCAAAGATTTAAAAGATAAAAATAAAAAAATTATTTTAAAGAAAAATGAAGTAATTGACCAAAAAATGATAGAAGAGTTAAAAGAAAAAGAAATTGATTCGGTTTTTGTACGTTCTTCTCTTTCATGTTTACTTCATAAAGGAATTTGTGCTAAATGTTATGGTTGGGATTTATCTTACAATAAACCAGTTAAATTAGGAGCGACTGTTGGAGTGATTGCCGCTCAGTCAATTGGTGAGCCCGGCACTCAGTTAACTATGAGAACTTTCCATAGTGGTGGTGTAGCTGGTCATGATGATATTACACAAGGTCTGCCAAGGGTTGAAGAAATCTTTGAAGCTCGTAGTCCGAAAAAGAAAGCGATAATGGCTGACGTTGATGCCAAGGTAAAAATTGAATTTGCTCAAAAAACCATTAAAGACAGTAAAGGAAAAGATATCTTAGTAGATAATCCACAAGAAAAAATACTTAGTCTATCATACAAAGGGCAAGCTCAGGAAAAATATTATTTTTCTGAAAAAATCAATGAAGTAAAGCTAGCCACCGGAGCAACAGCAAAAGATAAGAAAAAAATTGAGTTAAAAGTATTAGCAAAAGATGGTGATAAAGTTAACAAGGGCAGTGATCTCTTTAAAATTGGTACAGAAGTAGTTAAAGCTAAATCAGCCGGACAAGTTAGTATTAGTGAAAAATTCGTTAGTATCTTAAAAAATGTTACTAAAACAAAAGAATTTTCTATCTACAAGGGCACTATGTTAATGGTCAAAGACGGTCAAGAAGTTAAAAAAGGCGACCAGTTAACTGAGGGTAGTTTAGACTTAAGAGAACTCTATCGCTTAAGAGGACGTTTGGCAACGCAGAAATATATTATTTCAGAAATTCAATATGTATATTCTTCACAAGGTCAACCTTTAAATGATAAGCATGTGGAAATTATTGCTAGACAGCTTTTCTCTCGTTACTTAATTACCGAATCCGGTGATAGTCAGCTCTTACCAGGCGAAACTGTTGAAGAAGAAGTATTAAGTCAAGCTAACTCTTTAATTGAAAAACCAGCTAAGGCCGATAGATTACTTCTTGGTATAACTAAAGCCTCACTTTCAACTGATAGCTTTTTATCTGCGGCCTCCTTTCAAGAAACTTCAAGAGTATTAATTGATGCCGCTGTTAATGGTAAAGTTGATTTCCTAGAAGGCTTAAAAGAAAATGTTATTATTGGTTGTTTAATACCAGCGGGAACTGGCTATAAGGGCAAAAAGAAAAGAAGTGTTTATTAATTTATTATATTATATTTCTTTAAAAAAGTGACTAAAACATAGTCACTTTTTTATTTTTAAAACTTTGTTTTTTTCAATTAAATAAAGTATAATAATCTTATGAAGTTAAAGAAATTGAGAATTTTTTTTCTATTTTTAAGTTTTCTATTTTTACTGCTTTTTGTTTATCTTAAAGTATCACCACTGGGAACCTGGGAGTGTAAATCTAGATTTAATAACTTTAATCATTTATTTTTAGGTCGTGGTTGTTTTTCTCAGCCTTCACCAAATGATCGTTTTTTAGATGAAAGAAATATAAAGATGGTAGGTGATCCCTTGTATTTTTCCTTGTATAGTCCTAGAAATTTTGATGAACTAGAATTAGAGATTAAATTTAAACCCAATTTAGACAAAAATACACCTGTAATTGAGGCTGGTTTGTTGGTAGATAAAGATTTGTGGCATTATCAACTAAAACCCGTATATAATTACTGGCTAGAAGACTATAGTAGTGACTGGCAAGAACTTAGTTTGAAAGACAATGTTGAAGAGCTGTTAAAAGAAAATTGTCAGGAGATTTCTATAAATTATTGTCTAGCTCAGTATAACTTAGATCAAACAGACAGAAATATATTGCCAGAATTTTTTATTGAAAGAGAAGAAAAAAATATAAACCATGATTTAGCGCTAAGAGGTCATCATAGTTTCTATGTTTATATTAAAAATGATCTTGATTTAAAACTGGAAGCTAAAGATTTAAATATTAATCAAGACAGAAGTCCAATAACTGTAGATGTTTACACCAATAATGATTTAATTTACACTGAAAGCTTGGCTGATGATCGACCAGAGAAAGAAGGCAGTGGTGAGGAGTCTGATTATTTTGATTTAGATCTTAGCTTAGCTTCTCTCCCTGAGGGGGTCTATAGGGTTGATTTAAAAGCTAATGATGATATAGTTTTCAATAATTTATCTGTAAGTTCCAGTATTTTATCTTGGCGCCGACGTCTCTGGCTTCATGAAAGCAGTGAGCAAAATATTGATTTAGTTACTGACGCTAAAGCTTTGCAAATAAAAGTTCAAGACCCAATTGCCTATCAAAGCTTAAAATTCTCTGACCAAGATTTAGTTTTAGATGAGCTTTATAGACAATATGAAGCAATACTTGGCCATGAATATAATGATTTAACTTATGATATTTCTCTAAAAAGAGGTGGCCTTTTACTTGAAGGGCCAGGAGTGTTTGCCTTAAATGAAGATGAGTTGTTTAATCCCAATTACTCTCGTCTTGATAGGTTTTATGAAGAAAGAGCAAAGTTTGTTTTAACTGACTATGAAAAAGTTAAACGCTTAGATGATGGCTACTTTTTAGCTAAACTTAAATTTAATTTAGCTGGTGTTTACAGAGAAGATAATAAATATAACTTTATAATCTCAATTCCGGGTTTAAGGGTAAAAGATGAAAGTGATAATTTTGTAGAAATTAAAAATATAAAAGCAAATTTTTCAGGAAAAACATTAATAGAAAAAATAAATGAATTTTAAATTTCTTAAAAAAGAAAAAATAATAACTGAAGTTTGGTATTTTGTTAGTCTTCTTATTCTTATTGTATTTATATTAGAATTACTATTTCCTAGTTTAGTGTTAATATATTTAAATCCTTTATTTTTTCTAGTTTTATGGATAATTTTAAGTGTTTATTTATTTGTTAGAAATTAATTTATGAATTGGCGAAAAATTTTCAAAAATCCAATTGAAAGTATTACTGGTGCTGCTTTTATAATTGCCATTACCTCTCTTACCTCCAGAGTATTGGGAGTTTTAAGAGATAGAATATTGGCTGGTAGTTTTGGAGCTGGAGAAACTTTAGATATTTATTATGCGGCTTTTCGTATTCCTGATTTAGTTTATAATTTATTAGTTTTAGGAGCTCTGTCAGCTGGATTTATTCCTGTATTTATCAGTTTAAAAAAAGAAAAAAAAGAATCAGCTTGGCATTTAGCTAACAATACTTTAAATATACTTTTGGTTTCTTTAATAGTTTTAGCGATTTTGGGAATTATTTTTATTCAACCATTGACTGCTCTTATTACTCCTGGATTTAATGATTTAGCTAGAGAAAAAACGGCTCAGTTAACTATGATAATGTTTTTGTCACCTATAATCTTGGGAATTTCAGCTTTAATAGGAGGAATTTTACAATCATTTAGACGTTTTATTGCCTATTCACTGGCACCAATTTTTTACAATTTAGGAATTATAATTGGCGCTTTGTTTTTTGTAGAGTCACAGGGGGTAGTTGGTTTAGCCTGGGGTGTAGTTTTAGGAGCTTTTCTTCATTTGCTAATTCAAATTCCCGCAGTCTGGTCACTAGGCTGGCGCTTTAAATTTATTTTTGACCTTAAAGATAAAGCCACTAGAAAGCTAGCCAGATTAATGGTGCCAAGAACTATGAGTTTAGGGGTGGTGCAAATTAATTTAGTGGTAATAACAATTATTGCTACCAGACTTGAAAGTGGCTCACTAACAGTTTTTAATTTAGCTAATAATTTACAGTTTTTTCCTATTGGTTTGTTTGGAATTTCTTTTGCTATAGCCGTTTTTCCATTGTTGTCGGAAAAAGTTAATGATCAAAAAATCTATAAGGAAATATTTTCCAATACCATTAGAAAAATTTTGTTTTTTATTGTTCCGGCTACAGTTTTATTAATTACCCTAAGAGCGCAAATTATTCGGGTAATTTTAGGAACTGGAGCTTTTAGCTGGCGAGACACTATTATGACTATGGATACTTTAGGATTTTTTGCTCTATCACTGTTTGCTCAAGCTAGTATTCCACTGCTTATTAGAATGTTTTATGCTCGCCATGACTCTAAAACTCCATTTTATTTAGGTTTAATATCAGTGGCTTTAAATGTGGTTTTAGCCTTTATTTTAGGAGATAGACTGGGAGTAGCCGGACTAGCTTTGGCTTTCTCAATTGCAGCAATTTTTCAATTTTTCCTTTTATGGCTGCGCTTAAATGTAGTAGTGGGAGATCTAAATTTGTCTAAAATTATGTCAGCAGTATTTGTCTATACTTTAGCGGCCCTTTTTTGTGGAATAGTGGTTCAAATTAGTAAATTAGCCATTTGGCCCTTTATTGATATGAGTACTTTTTGGGGGGTCTTTATTCAATTAGCAGTTTGTGCTAGTTTAGGACTGTTAACTTATTTTTCTATCTGCTATTATTTAAAAAACCCAGAAGTTATGGAATTTTTAGAAACTATTAAAAAACGCTTACCGTGGAAAAAGACACAAGCTCTAGATTCAGGGGAGGCGCGTGGATTATAATTATGAAGAAAATTAGAAATTTTTGTATTATTGCCCATATTGATCACGGAAAATCTACTTTAGCTGATCGAATGCTTGAGCAAACTAAGACTGTAGAAGAGCGGAAAATGAAAGAGCAAATTCTAGATGGTATGGAACTAGAAAGAGAAAGAGGAATTACTATAAAATTACAACCAGTTAGCATGAATTTCAAAGAACATCAATTAAACTTAATTGACACCCCTGGTCATGTTGATTTTTCCTATGAAGTTTCTCGCTCCTTAGCGGCAGTTGAAACTGCTATTTTATTAGTTGACGCCAGTCAATGTATTCAAGCTCAAACTTTAGCCAATCTTTATTTAGCTCTAGAGCAAGACTTGCAAATTATTCCGGTAATTAACAAGATTGATCTACCAGCTGCCAATACTCAAAAGTGTAAAAAAGAATTAATTAAGCTTTTAGGTTGCAGTGAGAGTGATATAATTTTAGCATCTGGTAAAACTGGGCAAGGGGTGAAAGATATAATGGATGCGGTTATTGAAAAAGGTGAAGCGCCAGAAATGGATGAAAATGAAAAAACTCGGGCATTAATTTTTGATTCTAAATATGATGAATATAAAGGTGTAGTAGCCTATATCCGAGTTTTTTCTGGGCAAATAAAAAAGAACGATAGAATTAAAATGTCTTTTACTAAATCAGTTAGTGAAGCTTTGGAAACTGGTATATTTACCCCTTCATACCATAAAACGGAAAGTTTAAATATTGGGGAAATTGGTTATTTAGTAACCGGTTTTAAGGATGTAGCTGACTGTCGAGTGGGTGATACTGTCAGTGTTGGTAAGGAGGAGGTTAAACCCCTTGAAGGCTACAAGGAGGTTAAACCAATGGTTTTTGCTGGTGTTTTTCCACGTGAAGGCAATGATTTGGAGAAACTAAGAGAAGCTATGGATAAATTAAAGTTAAATGATGCAGCTTTAGTTTATGAACCGGAAAGATCAGATGCCTTGGGTTTTGGTTTTCGTTGTGGTTTTTTAGGACTGCTTCATTTGGAAATTTTTCAAGAAAGACTAAAAAGAGAGTATGGACTAGATTTAATTGTTACTATCCCCAGCGTTGCTTATCAGGTTATAAAAAAAGACAATCAAGAAGAAATTATTCGCACCCCTCAGAAATTACCAGAACCAAACCATTTAGAAGCTATATATGAACCATGGGTAAAGCTTGATATTATCACCCCCCAAGATTTTATTGGCAATATCATGTCACTAGCTCAAGAAAAACGAGCAGTTTATAAAAATATTGAGTATATATCCTCAAGTAGTGAAGACAAGCGAGCAATTCTTCATTATGAAATTCCCCTGTCTTCAATTTTAACTGATTTTTACGACAAAATTAAAAGCGTTAGCTCTGGCTTTGCTTCAATTAATTATGAATATCTAGATTATCGCCAAGCTGATGTAGTTAAAATGGATATTTTAGTAGCTGAAGAGGTAGTTGAGTCTTTGGCAACCATCGTTTATCGTGACGAAGCATTTAAAAAAGGTAAAGAAATTGTTAAAATTCTAAAAGAGACTTTACCTAAACAAATGTTTGTTTTAAAACTGCAAGCATCAGTCGGAGGAAAAATTATTGCCTCGGAAAGATTAAGTGCTATGCGAAAAGATGTAACGGCTAAGCTCTATGGTGGAGATGTTACCAGAAAAAGAAAATTACTTGAAAAACAAAAAAAGGGAAAAAAGAAAATGATGCAATCAGGTAGAGGGGGAGTAGATATTCCCGATGAAGCTTTAGTTAAAATATTAAAAAAATAAATATGAAAAGAAAAAAAATTATTAAAGTTATTTGGTTAATAATTTCTATAACTGTTATGGTTTCTATGGTTGCCTGGTCAGTGGGCGTGGCAGTTTTGAATTTTTAAATTATGCTTGAAAAAAATTGGCAGTATTATCCAAGTTTACCAGAAGATCTCAAACAAGCTGATAGTTATATACCTCTTTTAATTCGTCAGCTTTTATATAATCGCAATCTAAAGTCCATTCAAGAAATGGAAGAATTTTTATCTATATCTTTAAAAGACGCTGACTTTGATCCGGTTGGTGATTGGTTTTTTTCTCATAATCCTTTTTTATTCAAAGACATGCAAAAGGCGGTAGAGCTAATTATTGAAAAGATAAAAAATCAAGAAAAAATATTAGTTTATGGTGACTATGATGTTGATGGAGTAACAGCTACGGTTTTAGTTTTAGAAACCCTTAAAATCTTAGGAGCTAGTGTAGATATTTATTTACCCGATAGAGTTAGTGAAGGTTATGGTTTAAATAAAGAGGCAATTGATAAAATAAGTGAAGATGGAACTAAATTAATAATCACTGTTGACAATGGTATTCGCAATTTCAGAGAAGTTGATTATGCTAAATCATTGGGTTTAGATATTATTGTCACCGATCACCATGTTTTACCAGAAAATGAAGAAGAAATACCCAAGTGCCTTGTAATTGATAGTGCTGATCCAAATAGTGGTTATCCTTTTTCACTTTTAGCGGGAGTTGGAGTAGCTTTTAAGTTAGTTTCGGCTCTAATATATAAGTCAAAATTAGATAGGGAAAACAGAAAACAAATATTAGAAAAAAATCTTGATTTAGTTGCTCTGGGCACAATCGCTGACTTAGTACCCCTAGTTGGTGAAAATAGATTATTGGTTGAAAAGGGCTTAAAGGTTTTAAATAAAAATAAGCGTCAAGGTTTAAACGCCTTAATTAAAATAATTAGCCGCAGTGACAAAGATTTAAAAGCCTGGAATGTGGCTTGGCAACTTGCCCCTAGACTTAACGCTGCTTCTCGTATTGGTCATGCCAATAGCGCCTTTTCTCTTCTTAGCTCAGAAGATATTTTTGAGCTTAAAGAATTAGCCAGCGAGTTAAATAAAAGAAATATAGAAAGACAAGAAATTACTAAAAATATAATGGCACAAGTAGAAGCTAGTATTGATCCTGAAAATTTAGAACCAGTAATTATCGGCACTGCTAGTGAAGAAGAATTTTGGAATGAAGGTGTAATTGGTTTGGTAGCTGGTAAAATAACTGATAAATATCACCGCCCCTCTCTTATAATCTCTAGAATTGTTGAAGAAGCTAAATATGATGAAAAAGAAAAAACCATGAAGGCAGTTAAAACTAGCTTTAAAGGCTCAGGTCGCTCAATTGAAGGTTTTAATTTAATTGAAGCCGTTGAAAAAGGAGCAGAGTTTTTAGATAAATATGGGGGTCATCCAATGGCTTGTGGCTTTTCAATAAAAGATGAAGAAAATTATAAAAAATTTGTTGAAGTTATAAAACAAGAAACTAGAAAAATTGATCCCAAAAACTTGATTCCTAAGTTAAAAATTGATGCCCTGATTTCGTTTTCAGAAATTAGCAATGATTTAGTATTAGAAATTGAAAAACTAGCTCCTTTTGGACAAAATAATTGGCAACCAAAATTAGCTTCTCAGAAAACATTATTAGAAGATGTTTCCTATGTAGGCAGTGATGGTCAACATGTTAAATTACGTTTTTCTCAAGATAAGTTTTCTGTTCCTGCTATATTTTTTAACGGTCAAGCGCTTTGTGAGAATTTAGAGATTGGTAAAGAATATGACCTAGTTTTTTACCTAGACATCAATGAATACAACGGCAAAAGAGAAGTACAACTTAAAATAATTGATATAAAAAAATCACAATAATTATATGCAAGCAACAATTTATAGCGATGGTGGCGCCAGAGGAAACCCCGGTCCAGCTGGTATTGGGGCAGTTATCTATGATAACAATAAAAAAGAAATTGCCACCATATCACGATTTCTTGGAAATGCTACCAATAATCAAGCTGAATATGAAGCTTTAATCGCCGCTTTAAAAAAAGCCAAGGATTTAAATATTAATGAGTTGAAAGTTTATCTTGATAGTGAATTAATTGTAAAGCAAATTAATCGAGAATATAAAGTAAAAGATAAAGATTTAGCTAAGCTTTTTATGCAAGTTCATAACTTAAGTATTAACTTTGAAAATATTAGTTTCTTTCATGTAAGAAGAGAGTTTAACAAAAGAGCTGATCAACTAGCTAATCAGGCGATGGATAAACAATAGAAATTTATTAAATAAAAAAACACGCCAGCTATAACTGGCGTGTTTTTATAATTCATTTATTATTTTAACTTATATTTTTTGATATTTTCCTTAGCAATTTCCTGAATTTTTTCTTTGTCTTTTTGTTTTAAGTGATTAAATCTTTTTTGAACACTTAAGTATTTATCAATTGATTTGATTTTAAATTTAGAGTTAATACTAGACTTAGTTAATTTTCCATCAACATATTCAAGTAGAGGGTATAGTCCAGTTTCAACTGCAAGTTTGCCCACATAGGCAGCTTGATCGCTTTGTAGTTTCCAACCAGGAATACAAGGTGTAAGTATTTGAATATAACTTGAGCCTTTAGTCTTTATGGCTTTTTTTACCTTATTTTCAATATCTTCAGGAAAACCAGATATTGATTGAGCTACATATTTTAAACCATGAGCTAAAGCAATTCCTATCATATCCTTTTTATGATTACTTGAACCAATACTTTTTTCTCCAGCTGGAGTAGTAGTAGTACTAGCACCATATGAAGTTGAACCAGAAGCTTGAATTCCAGTATTAGAATAGGCTTCAGTGTCATAGCAAACATATAAAACATTATCGTCTCTTTCCCACATACCGCTAATTTGTCCCATTCCGATGTCATAGGTTCCACCATCTCCAGCTTGAACTACTACTTTGGTTTTACTGTTACCTTGGTTTTTTAAACTCGCCTTCACTCCACTAGCAATAGACGAAGCATTGGCAAAGAGTGAGTGAAGCCAAGGAAGACTCCAGGCACTTTCAGGAAATTTTGTAGTGGTTACTTCCAGACAACCGGTAGCATTAACAATGATAGTATCATCGCTTAAGGCCCGCATAACTGACTGAACGGCTGACAATTGTCCACAACCAGCGCAAGCGCTGTGGCCGGGTGAAAGTTTATTTTTATTATTTATTTTATTCATTTTTGTTATTTATTAATGTTAAAATATTAATCTTCAATTTTTTCACAGAATGCGTTTGTATATTGATCATTCCATTTACATTTTGCATTATCTATAAAACTAGCTGTTGTTCCTGTTTTTATATAGTCATCACAATCTTTTTTGTTCATGCCTGTAGGTGAGTGACAGTTAATAAAATTACCATTAGTCGAATTTCTTGTAATACAACATCCAAATGCTTCTTTACAAATCCATTTATTGGTATCTTCATTTAATTGACAAGTCTCGGTGTCCCAATTACAAAGTTTTCCAACAACCTCTCGTTTTTCAGTATTATAAATTGTTCCATTATCTCTTTGTTCAAGATTTATTGTAACTTTTTCAGTCCCTCCGAGTTGTTTATCACAATAATAAATTGTTTGTAGTTCAGCAATATTATCAATATCAAGAATATTAAAATCCACCAACTCAGGATTAACTAAATTTAAAATAGTGTAAGAGCCAAAAAGTAAGACTAGGCCAATAATACTTCCTGATATCATATTTTTAGCTTGTCCAATTTTGTCTTGACTACCACCGGATGTAAGCCAAATTACCCCAGCCGCCATTAAAACTACCGTGGCTAAAATAGCTCCAATACTAATTCCATAATCGTATATAGCTTTAACATACTTGGCAATATTTTCTGTAGTGCTATCTCCAAAAGTTACTTTTTCTTCAAAACCTGGAATATCTATATTTGGTTTAAATTCAATTTCTCTTACTTCTGCATTAGCTATAGAATATATGGAAACAATAAAAAGGCATAAAAAGCTAATTATGGCTATTTTTTTAAACTTTTTCATATTTTTTAAATTAAAGAAAATTAACTAGTTTTTTTGTATCGTTTCTAGTTATCTTAGTTATTATCTCTTCACTAACATCTTTTCCGCCTAAACCGACAATGTAGTTTGTAATTTCTGGTTTTTCTTTTTTAAAACTTGAAGCAATATCTAAAAATAAAGGACCACCTTGACTACCAGGCGCAATTGATTTTTCCAATATAAATACTTGTTCTTTGTTTTTAAGTATTTCCTGTATTTCCTCAAAAGGAAACGGTCGATATGTTTTTATTTTAATTAAAGCAGTGTTTTTTTCTTGTTTTAAAACTTCTTCAATAGTTGAGCACATTGATCCCATAGCAATAATTATTTTTTTAGCATTTTTAGAGCCAATGTATTCTAAAAGACCGGTGTTTAGTTTAGAAAGCGGTGAAGAGTTAGTTTTAAATATTTTCTGCCAAGTGTTAAAGGCTGAGTTAATGGTTTTTTTGGCATAATCTAGATCTCGGTGAATAGTTTTTCTCTCTATCCAGTATTTGTCAGGAGTAAAAAAGGCGCCAATAGTAATTGGATTTTTAGAGTTTAAATAAGTTCCAAGAGCAGGGCTATATTTAGGCAGAAATTTCTTGATATCGGTTTTTTTAGGAATTATTACTGAGTCGTAGGAATGAGTGATAATAAAGCCGTCAACATTTACCATTACTGGCAATCTTAGGGTTTCAGCAACCTTGAAAGCTAAAACATGTTGATTAGCGGCTTCTTGATGATCGCTAGCAAATAGCATAATCCAGCCAGCATCACGAATTGCCATAGCGTCACTGTGGTCGTTCCAAATATTAATTGGCGCACCAATAGCTCGGTTAGCAATGGTCATAACTACTGGTAGGCGCAGTCCAGAGATATTATATAAAACTTCGGTCATAAGTAGCAGTCCTTGAGAGCTGGTGGCGCTATAGGCGCGAACACCGGCAGCGCTAGCACCAAGAATGATAGAAGCAGCTGCAAATTCACTTTCTGCTAATAAGTACTCATATTTGGATTTTCCATCGGCTTTAAACTTGGCCAACTCTTCTACAATATGGGTTTGGGGGGTTATAGGGTAAGCAGAAACTACATTTGGTTCAAGGTTGTTTACGGTTTTAGCAATTGCCATTGAACCTTCAAGTAATTCTTCTTTTTTATTGTTTTTTAAGATTTTTTCTTTTTTCATTTTTTTATTTATAATCTTTTTTCATTTTTATAGCTTTTACTGGACATTCTTTAGCGCATAAACCACAACCTTTACAATAATTATAATCAATTACTGGCTTTAGTTGTTTATTTATTTTTTTCATTTCTATACAAGGTTCAGGACAAAGCTTAGCACAAAGTGAGCAGCCGACACATTTATTGAAATCAACTTCGGGGCGATTAGTTCGCCAATTACCAGTTTTATTAACCAAAGAGCCTTTCGGACCGCAGTATGGTCGCGGAGTTTTTAGGCTAGTTTTTTTATGTTTATTGTTTTTTTTCATAATTGTATGCAAGTTTAATTGCTTGGCAATTTTCATTAATTATTTTTTGACTTTTTTCACTAAATTTTTCCTTAACCGCTTTATTTAAAGAAGCCAGAGATATTAATTTAGTATGTCGTGCAAAAATACCTAAAGTTACTGTATTTACAAGATTTTTTCCGATTACCTCCAAGGCGATTTTAGTAGCTGGAGTGGAAAAAATATTTTCTTCTTTTATTTTAGATTTAATGATTTTTTCAATTTCTTGACCGCTTTTTTCAGAATTAATTATTAATTGAGTATCTTTATTGCTCCCACTTAATGTATCATCTTCGCCAAGAAGAGTTGGATCTTGAACGATAATGATGTCGGGATGATAAATTTGTTCCTTGGAAAGAATTTTTTCTTTATCTAGACGGACATAAGATTGAATGGGAGCACCGGTTCTCTCAACTCCAAAAACCGGAAAAGCAAAAGCTTTTATACCATCATTAAAGGCCGCTAAAGCAATTAGCTCAGCAGCAGTTACAACACCTTGTCCGCCACGTCCGTGGATTCTTATTTTTATCATATTAATTTAATTCTCTTATTAATGTATCAATTAGTAGTATAAACTGATCTTGGCTAACATGACCTTCTATTGGATGACTATTTACAAACCAAGTAGGAGAGCCTTTTAGATTTAAATATTCAACGTCTTGAAAGTCATTGGCTACAATACTAATGTATCGCTGTTCACTTAAACATTCAGCAAAAAGAGTGGAATCTAAGTTTAGCTCTTTGCTAAGTGAGCTTAGTTCAATATATAAATCTTCATCTTGTAAATTCTTGAAGCGTTCTTGTTGATTAAATAGTTGTTGATAATATTGCCAAAAAGAATTTTGTTCATTAGCGCAGTAAGCGCCAGAGGACAAGTCAACTGAATTTTCTTGTGTGGGAAAATCACGGTGAATAAATTTAATTTTATCTTCATAATTTTCTTTTAAATTTAAAACAATTGGAGCACTTTGAGCACAAATTGGACAGGCAAAGTCAGTAAATTTTACTACAGTTATTGTAGCATCTTCTGGACCAAAGCTAATGTTGTTAATATCGCCTTCAATTGCTTGCTCATATCTAACAAATTCACGTTTAGTTTGTTCAACTAATTGCTGCTCATTATATTCTTTAGCAGTTCTGACAATATAAATTGAGGCAGCGA
Source organism: Candidatus Falkowiibacteriota bacterium (assembly GCA_003554785.1). Taxonomy (GTDB): domain Bacteria; phylum Patescibacteriota; class Patescibacteriia; order Patescibacteriales; family UBA12465; genus PWHG01. Next base: position 13,152 of record PWHG01000068.1, on the reverse strand, counting down.
TAATAAAGGAAATTACCATAACAATTATAACTAAAGAAAAAATACCCCAAGGTTTTAGATACCAAGGTTTGATTTTTTTTCTTTGACGCGCTTTCATTTGCGCATATTTCATTCTATATTCAAGAGCCATATATTTATTTTAAACATTGAAAAATATAATATTTTTAAGTATACTAATATTATATCATATATAAACAATTCTTAAAATAATTTTATTATGAAGCTTCTAACTTGGAACATAAATGGTCTTCGAGCCGTACTTAAAAAAGGTTTACTTGATTTTTTAAAAAAACAAAAACCAGATGTTTTAGGTTTACAAGAAATTAAAATATCCAAAGAAGCTAGAGAGAAAATAGATCTTTCTTTTGCTGGTTATACTGCCTATTGGAATAGTGCCCTTCGTCCAGGATACAGTGGTACGCTTTTTTTAGTTAAAGATAGTTTAAGCAAGAAAATAAAATATGTGGAAGGTTTAGGAGAAGCTGAATTTGACAGAGAAGGTCGAGTGCAAACCTTAGAATTTCCTAAATTTTATTTACTAAATATCTATTTTCCCAACGCTAACGCTGAACTTTCTAGACTTAAATATAAAATGAAATTTAATCAATCCTTGCTTGTTTATATAAAAAAACTGGAAGAAAAAAAACCAGTGATTGTAAGTGGTGATTTCAATGTTGCTCATAGAGAAATTGATTTAGCCCGACCAAAAGCAAATGAACAATCAGCTGGTTTTACTAAAGAAGAAAGATCTTGGCTTGATAAGTTAGAAAAAGAAAATTTTATAGACTCTTTTCGTTTTTTTCATCCTAAAAAAATTCAATATTCTTGGTGGAGTTTTAGAGCTCTAGCCAGACAGAGAAATGTTGGTTGGCGGATTGATTATTTTTGGCTCTCAAAAAAGTTTAGTAAAAATTTAGAAAAAGCCTATATTTTAGATAAGGTTTTAGGTTCTGATCATGCGCCAGTCGGTCTTGAGTTAAAAGAAAATATAAAATAAATATATGTCATATAAACATTTAAAAATTGAAAAAAAATGGCAAAAAAATTGGCAAGATAGCAATTTATATTTAAGCCAAAAAGATAAAAAAAAGGAAAAGTATTATATTCTAGACATGTTTCCATATCCATCTGGAGATGGTCTTCATGTCGGTCATCCCAAAGGTTATATTGCTTCCGATATTATTTCACGCCTTAAAATGATGCAAGGCTACAGTGTACTTCATCCAATGGGTTTTGATGCCTTTGGTTTGCCGGCTGAAAATTATGCTATTAAAAATAAGGTAAATCCTAAAACTTCCACAGAAAAAAATATTAAAGTTTATAAAAAACAATTAGAAATTTTAGGTTTTAGCTATGATTGGTCAAGAGAGATAAGAACCACTGACCCTGATTATTACAAATGGACTCAATGGATCTTTTTGCAAATGTATAAAAAAGGCTTAGCCTATCAGTCAAATGAGCCAATTAATTGGTGTCCTGATTGTAAAACTGGTCTAGCCAATGAAGATTTAGAAGATGGTCGTTGTGAAAGATGTAATTCTTTAGTTGAGAAAAAATCTATACGTCAGTGGGTTTTAAAAATTACAGACTATGCGGAAAGATTGCTAAAAGACTTAGATAAATTAAATCAGTGGGAAGAAGCAATTTTAGAAATGCAAAGAAATTGGATTGGTCGCAGTCATGGAGTGGTGATAAATTTTAAAATAAAAGAGGACAGTGAAAGTGTAGATGTATTTACCACCCGCTTAGACACTATCTATGGTTGCAGCTATTTAGTACTTTCCCCCGAGCATCCATTAATTGAGAAATTATCAGCTAAAATAGATAATTGGTCAGAGACAGAAGAATATATTAAAAGCTGTCAGCAAAAAAGTGATTTAGAAAGAACTAAAAACAATAATGAAAAAACCGGAGTTAAGCTAACAGGCTTGTCAGCCATTAATCCTTTTTCTAAAGAAGAAATCCCCATATTTATTGCTGACTACGTTCTATCTTCCTATGGCACAGGTGCGGTCATGGCAGTGCCAGCTCATGATGAAAGGGATTTTCAGTTTGCGCAAAAATATAATTTAGCTATTAAATATGTAGTTAGACCAGATGAAAAAAACTATGATGACTCTTTAGTTTATACTGGCGAAGGCTATCTAAAAGATTCAGGAAAATATTCTAAGCTCCATTCTAAAGAGGCTAGAGAAAAAATGCTCGCCTTTTTAAAGCAAAAAAAACTAGGGAAAGAAAAAGTAAACTACAAATTAAATGATTGGGTATTTTCTCGCCAAAGATACTGGGGAGAGCCAATTCCAATTATTCATTGTAAAAGTTGTGGCGTGGTGCCAGTACCGGAAAAAGATTTGCCAGTAAAATTACCTATTGTAAAAAATTATCAACCAACAGGTACTGGTCAGTCACCATTGGAAAAAATTGATAGTTGGGTAAATGTATCTTGTCCTAAATGTCAAAAACCAGCTAAACGTGAAACCAATACTATGCCTCAATGGGCTGGTTCTTGTTGGTATTATTTGCGCTACATGGATTCTAAAAATGATAAAGAGTTAGTTAGCAAGGAAAAAGAAAAATATTGGTCTCCAGTTGATTTCTATATTGGTGGCGCTGAACATGCTACAAGACATTTAATTTATGCCAGGTTTTGGCATAAGTTTCTCTATGATATAGGTGTAGTAAGTGAGCTAGAGCCTTTTAAAAAATTTCGCTCAGTTGGTTTGATAATGGGAGAAGATGGTAGAAAGATGAGCAAAAGATGGGGGAATGTAGTTAATCCAGATGATATGGTTAAAAAATATGGAGCCGATAGTTTGCGAGTCTATGCTATGTTTATGGGTCCTTTTGAACAAGTTAATACTTGGAATAGTCGCAGTTTAAATGGTGCCTATAAATTTTTAGAAAAAATCTTTAATATCTACACAAACTACAATAACAAAAAAGAAAAATTAGATATTAAAGTTCAAAAACAATTGCATAAAACTATTAAAAAAATAGAAAATGACATTGTTGATCTAAAATTCAATACAGCTGTTTCTTCACTGATGATTTTAACTAATCTTTTAAATGATTATTTAAAAAAACATGATTGTTGGCCAATTAATAAAGATGAAAGAAAAGCTTTTTTACAAATCCTAGCGCCTTTTGCTCCTCATATTAGTGAAGAGTTGTGGCAAGGTCTTGGTCAAAAAAAATCTATCTTCCGCTCAACTTGGCCAAAATATAAAAAAGAGCTTTTAAGTGATCAGGAAGTTGAAATTGGTGTGCAAGTAAATGGAAAACTAAGAGCAAGAATTTTAGTTAACAGCACAGACAAAGAAAAAGATGTTTGGGAGAAAATAAATCAAAATGAGACATTAAAGAAATGGCTAGAAGGCAAAGAGGTAGTTAAGAAAATTTATGTGCCTCAAAAGATATTTAATATAGTAGTTAAATAAATGTCACTTTTAAAAAAAACCAAAGATATTTGTCGATTATATAATATCTACCCACAAAAAACCAAAGGTCAAAACTTTTTAATTAATGAAAATGTTTATCAAGATATTATCAATTTTTCTAAAATAGAAGATTGTCAGGTTTTAGAAGTTGGGCCAGGACTGGGTTTTCTTTCATTTTATTTAAGTGGCAAAGCTAAAAAAGTGGTAGCAGTTGAAATGGATGATAATTTGGCAAAATATTTACAAACTGCCAAGTTAACTAAAGATGAAAAGAATTTAGAAATAGTTAATCAAGATATATTAAAATTTAATGTTTTTGATTATTTTTCTCCAGAGAAAAGCTATAAAGTTGTAGCTAATCTGCCCTACAATATTACTTCAATTTTTCTTAGAACTTATCTAAGCCACCCTTTTCCTCCCCAGTCTCTATTTTTAATGCTACAAAAAGAAGTAGCTGAGAGAATAATCGCTCAACCACCCAATATGAGTCTTTTAGCTTTTTCAGTCCAGTATTTTGCTCAAGCTAAGATTATTAAAACAATTAAAGCTGATAATTTTTGGCCTCAACCTGAAGTTGATAGCGCCTTAATTAGCATTGAATATAAAACTAAACGACTTAAAAACGGATTAGTTGATAAAGAAAGATTAGAAGAAGATAAAAAAATATTTAAACTTGTAAAAATTGGTTTTAGTGCTAAACGAAAAATGCTTAAAAATAATTTATCAGCAGGCTTAAATATAAAAGAAGATATAATTCGTAATTATTTAATAAAATCTAATTTAAAAGAAGATTGTCGTGCACAAAACTTGTCTGTTAATGATTGGAAAAATTTAAACTCAATTATATTTGGCTTGAATTAATTTTTTATGCTATAATAATTATAGTTTATAAATAAAAAAATGAGTGAAAAATTTTCAATAAAAAAAATGCCTAAACCACAGCGTTATGGTTTTTATTTCTTATCCTTTCTAGCTTTAGGGATTATTGTTTTATGGACTTGGCAATTTAATTATCGTTTAAGTTCTTCTTTAATACCAGAAAGAGAAGGTGGTGAAGTAGAAGTTTCTGATCAAGAAATGTTTAGTGAATTTCAAGATTTTGATTCTCATGTAGAAGAAAATGAAGAGTCAATTTTTGCTACCCCGGAAGAAGAAGATGAAAAATTATTTAACCCTGATGAAGTCCCAGAAGAAACCGTTGATATTCCCTTTGAAGAGCCAATGGCAGGTGATGAACTTGAAGTCGATGCTTCCGAACATGAAGATATTTTAATGGAAGCTTTAAGTGGTGAAGCTAACCCTGACGCTCTTCGTGAACTACTTTTGAGCAGTGGCATGGAAGCATCAATGGTTGAGGGTTTAAGTGATGAAGAATTAATGGATGTTTATGATGAAGTTTTAGGAGGACAATCATTTTAATAATTTTTATAGCTTTTTATGTATAAAGCAAAATTTAAAAAATTTACTTTCCTAATATTAATATTTGTAATTTCTTTTTCTTTTACCTTCCTGCCACCTAAGCCAGTTAAAGCTCAATTTGCGGTTGTTGATGCAGTGGGCGCTGCTTGGGATGGAATAAAATATGCTGCCTCTGAAGCTAGAGAGCTTGCTGGTAGAGCATGGGATAAAGGAGGAGCTTTAGCTTTTCAACAAACCTTACGGAAAGCTTTAAATAAAGTAGCGATTGATTCTGCTACTTGGATTGCTTCTGGCGACAAAGGGCAGAAGCCTTTATTTATTACTGAAGGCACCGGAGAATATTTTGCCAACATTGCCGATGAAGCCGCTGGTGATTTCGTTGAAGGTTTTGTTAATAATTGGGCGCAAACTCGAGTTGATGATTATGATGATCAAGTTGCTGGTATGGAAGATTGTAGTTCACAATTACAAGTTTGTGAGATGTCTTGTAGTGCGGGAATGGATACAACAGGAATGCCGGGGGAAATAGATGAATGTATTAATGAATGCATGCAACAATATAATCAATGTATTGGCAGTGTAGAAAAACAAGCTAGTAGTACTGCTCGGCCTGTAGCAGTTTGTCAGCCTTCTTCAATAGACGCTAAATTAAGAATTAGTATGGGACTGGTTCAGCATACCAGACCAAGGCAACCAACCTGTACGGCCTCAGAATTAGTTAGAAATTGGTCAGAAGAGATAGAGCGACTTGATCCAAGTACTTGGGATGATAGAGATTATCTAAATCGCGTCAGTGGTATTTTTAATCCTAGACAAAGTGATATTGGCATTGCTTTAACCATGCAAAGTGATTTAGGGCAAGCACAAAGAGATGCAACAGCGACAGCTGATCGTGATTGGATAGAATCAGGTCGTTGGTTAGATGTTGTGGGTATATCTGGAAGCACTGAGAGTTTACCTGGACAAGCAGAAATGGAAGCAGAAATAGGGGCAACAAGTAGAATGGAAAATTTAGGTAAGTATACTGGTGATGCTTTTGTTGATGCGGCTAACATTTTTATCAATACTTTAGCTATGCAATATTATAATCGTTTGATGCAAGGTTTTGGAAAAACAGTTGATGAAGCTCAAGAAGAAGTAGATTTAGCTGATGCTGATCGAGATCCAAGTGTTCAATATAGTAATGTTAAAGTTGAAGAAAAAATTTCTCAAATTTTAGAACCGGCTTTTTCTCAGCAAGCAGACTATAATATAACTTCAGATTTATCAATTTGTCCTGATCCTGAAAATCCCGGTCCAACGGATTGTGTTATTGACACTAATTTTTCTCAAGCTATAAACGAAAAAAAGACTGTAATTGAAGCGATTAATGATGGTTCTCTACGTTCAAATTGGAATTTAACTTCTGATAATAATAAAGGAAGAGATAATGCTTATACTTTACGAAATATTTCTGTATTACGTAAACATCGAATATTACCTGTTGGTTGGGAGATTGCAGCTGAAATGAGTGAAGATAGAGATGCTACTTTAATGGATCTTGTTTCTTGTTTTGATCCTGAAGATGAATATCAAGAATTTTCTTCTGCTTTTGATAGAAGAGATGCTTCATGGTGTCAAGGCTTAGTTGATCCACACTGGGTTTTAAAAGCTCCACTTAGTTTTTGTCAAAAACAAGGAGTAGGTGGACAAATTTTAGATGAACAAGTTTTAGATGGTCAAAGTGGTATTCCTAATATGCCAGATACTCCAAGTCGTTTAAGTGTCACCAGAGCTGATGATTATTGTGCTGATGAGATGACTTGTATAAAAGAAGATCCTAGTTCTGGAGGTTGTTTAGCTTATGGTTATTGCAATGAGGAAAAAAGGATTTGGTCTTTTGAACATGCTTCTTGTGAGCCGGAGTATAATACTTGTACTGCCTTTACTGACTCCTCAGGAGATAAAGTTGCCTATTTAGAAAATACTCTAGATTACAGTATTTGTAGTGAAGAAAATGCCGGTTGTTTGGAGTATTATTTACGTGGCGCTTATGATACTAGCAACAATCAAATTGATTGGAATACTAGTCCAAGCAGTTATTTTAATAATGATTTAGCAAGTTGCTCACAAGAAAATGAAGGTTGCTCAGAACTCATGAGAGTTAAGTCGGGCTGGGGTAGCAACCTTATTATGGGAGCTGATTTTCAATATGATGAAATTGGAGATAGTGTGGAAAATGGAAAAATAAATGATTATTGGCCAATAATAGGGGGAGAAGCGGAAATAGTTGATGGGCAAGATTTTGGACTTTCTGGAGCTAAAGTAATGAAAATTGAAGGTGATGGACTTTATTCAAGTGCCCAAAATTCCTTGTTACCAGAAAATTTCTTTATCACTCCTGGTTATTCATATACCTTTAGTGCTGATGTCTATGTTGAATCTGGCAGTGCCACTTTAAAAATTGGAGAAGAGGGTAATAATTCAGAAACTAGTGGAGCCGGTAGCTGGCAAAGACTTTATCAAACCTATCATCTAGATCCAGAATTTCCTCAAGTTAATGAGTTGGAATTTAGGATAGACGTTTCAGGTGTTGCTTACATTAAAAATCCAAAATTAGAAATTTCTTCTTGGGAGAATGATTATTCACCATATGGAAGTTATAAAATATATCAAAAATTAATTCCTCAATATTTAGAAAATGTTTGTTATGAAGATAACAGTAGCGCTACGCCAGATTATCGCTTAAGAGATGATGCGCCATCTGTTTGTTATGATTTTGCCAGACAATGTAATCAAGATGAAGTGGGCTGTATTATGTTAACTAGTGAAAAAAATAATATTTCAGTTCCAGCTCAACCAGCTACAAGTGATTATTGTCCAAGAGAGTGTGAGGCCTATGATGTCTATGTTGCTCAAGCTAGTCATTTTTATAATTCTCATTCAGAAAACTTAATACCTTATAATAGTCAAGTATGTTCTGCTGATGCTTCTGGTTGCACAGAGTTTACTAACTTAGATGATATACCTTCAGGTGGAGAAAGAAAAGAACATTATACTCACTTAAAGCATTGCATAAAACCAGATGATTCACTTTGTACTAATTTCTATACCTGGCAAGGTGATGATGAAGATGGTTATCAATTAAGGGCCATGAGTTTAAAGGAAGAGGGTGGTCATCCAGAGCTAACTTCAGAAGATGAAAGTTGTACAGAAGAGATATATAATTTATCTCCATGGCATCCTGATTTTAATCCTGATTGCCGACAGTTCTATAATCAAGACGGACAGGTTTCATATAACTCGGTATCAAAAACTATTACTTGTTCAGAAAATTGCCATACCTACCGAATGACTGATGTAAATTTTGATCCTAATTTAAGTCATGCCGATTGTACCGGTATTGAAAAAAGTTGGGATGGCGATGTTTGTAGAGTTTGTAAAAACAATGGTATTTGGAGCGATGAACACAACTCTTGTCTTTATCAAGCTATTCCCGGGGAAGGTAAAACTTGTAGCGCTAATATGGCTGGTTGTCGTGAGTACAGCGGTAGTGATGGTAGCAACGTTCGTTTAGTAGATGCTTATGATTTTCAAGCTAATATAGGTAACTGGGAAGGTTATTGTCATGAAGCTGAGCTTTCCAATGTTTCAGTTTCTCAAAATGGTCAATCTTTATGGTATCAAGCTGACTTAACTCAGGGTTGTAGTGATGATGAGCTAGGCATAGGAATTGGTTTGAATTTAGGAAATAATTTAAATCAAGGAAAATCATATTCTATTCAGCTTTTAGCTAGAGCTGATGAACAAAACGCTAATGTTAAATTTTCTCTTACTAACACTGATAATGAACTAGAGCCAATTGAATTTTATCCTGATCCAGTTCAAATTAGAGTTGATCAGTGGCAAATTTATGAACTTAATTTACCAATATTAAATCGCACAGTAGCTAGTGATGAAACATTATTAATTAGATCCGATAATGATTTCTATATTGACAATATTGTAATCAATGAAGTTAGTGATAAATATTATTTAATTTCTGATAGCAGTGATATTCCCGATATTTGTTATTACGACATCTTTGATGAATACAGAGGTGCTGACTATAATTTAGGTTGCTCCAGGTGGACAGATCAAACCGAAACAACTCACTTTTTAAGAAAAATTAGTAGTCTGTGTCATCAGTCATCAGTTGGTTGTGAAATGATGATAGATACTGCCAATAATTCTGATTGGCGCGAGACTTCAATTTGTGATGTAAACAATGATTATTGTGTTGATGTGCCTGGCGATCAATTTATATCAGCAATTTATGACAGAGATAAGGTTTGTTCTAGTAATAACAAGGGTTGTACTAGAATGGGACAAGTTGAAGGTGAAGGACAAAACCAAACAATAACTAGTGTTTATAGAAAAAACAATCCAGAAGACTATTTTAGTTCTCTGTGTGCAGAGGATGCAGTAGGTTGTCGAGAGTGGGATAGTGATTTTGGTTATCAATACTTTAAAGATCCGGGTAATGATGCTTGTGTTTATAGGCATCAACGTGATGATCAACGTGATGATCAATTTTTAGACACACAAAAATACTGGTTTATGAAAGATGTTAAGCGTTGTGATTTGGGAGATGGAGATTATGGAAATATTTGTTCAAGTGATGATGATTGTTCTGGAAATACTAACTGTGTGCTTGATAAAACTGATTATCCTTGCTCAGTTGAATATTTTAAAACTATAGGCCTTGGTGGTTTAACTAATCGAGTAGCCACCCCCAATTTACAGGCAGGAATTTGTGACACAGATAATTCAGGATGCACAGAATATATTGACCCTGTTAGTCAGTTTTCTCCCAATTTAATAAATAATCCTAATTATCAAGGAAGTCCTGTAAGTGGTTGGGACGACAATGAACAAGACATTAATTTAACGCCCAATACTTTATACTTATTTACAGCTAAAAATCCAGAAACTTTATTACAATTTGAAAAAGATGCTAGACCTTTTCAATTAGCTAGTAATGATTTTTCCAGTGAATTGACAGATGAATTTGAAATAGAGTCTTCAAATCAAAAAATTTATTTTCACTCTCAACTTAATGATTCAGCTACAGTAATTGGTGGTGAAGTAGGTAATATAATTGAAGTAAAACCAATTGTAATTGATTATCAATTAAAACAAAATGTTGATTATGAGGGATGTGATGGCTTAGTGAACTTTGATAGGGGTTGTGTGGTTTTTAATGAAAGATCATATGATGGCGCCAGTGGTTTATCTCAACTAAATATTGACGCTTTTGCTGGTAGTTCAAATAGTCCTCCTCAAACTTGTGTTGGTGATGACTGTAATGCTAATGAATTAATTAAAGTTAGACCTGATAGAACTTGTGCTCGTTGGTTGGATTGCAGTACTTATGCAATTGATCAAGATACTGGAGAAGAAACTTGTTATAATATAAGTGAATGTAATCATTTAAATGATAAAAATGAATGTATTAATTTTGTAAATTTTCAAAGTGATGACGGTGAAGCAGAAACTTTTGATTATCGTGAGTATAGTTTTCATAATTTAACCGGTTATTCTTTACTTGATCGTTATTTTGTTGGAGAGATGTATGAAGTTGGTTTAAACTCTGAATTTCATTTTGATTTTGAACATTTCAACCAAGCTCTTCATTGTCGTCGAGATATTGAAACAGGCTTTAGTGATTTTCCTGATTCCAGTGATGATTGTTCTTTTAATGACAATATTGTTGCTGACAGTTTAATCAATGAGCCTGATAAAGCCACTACCGATTATCCAGCTCAAGGAAGAGGTTATCTAAAAGTTTTAGCCTATCATCAAATGTCTCCTCATTCTGTTAATAATACTTACTCTTTAAAAGGAGGTGAAGATTATTATTTACATTACTTATTAAATACTAAAGATTTTGGTTTAAATGCTAGGGTTTTGTTGGTAAATGAGAGCAGTGAAGATGATTATGAAGTAATATGGGAAGATTATGCTAGTGCTAATACTGGTTGGGAAAGACAAATTCATAAAATTAATTTAAATCAAGATTATAATAATTTAAAATTATATTTAACTTCTGATACTAGAAATGAAGGGCAACGTTATGTTTATTTTGATGATATCCATATTGAACCAGTTTTAAAAGTAGGGCCTGATAATTATGTAGCCAAGGATTGTCGTCTCTACCCTAAAACTAATAGTTTAAGTTGTATTAGTCAAAATGATGAGATTATAAGTCACGGCCTTGAAGGTTATTGCTTAGAACGTGATTCATTAAATTTTGATAGCTGTATAACCTGGTATCCAGTTGATGAAATTTCATCTTCTCAACTTGATTCTAGAAAAAAATTAGGCTACCAAGGTCCTCAACCCCTATATTACTGTGCTGAAGCTAATGCTGATTTTGAATTATTAGAGAAAAGAACAGCCAGCTGGCAGGGGAAAGCTTATTATTCAAGCAGTGGTTTGCTTGGAAGCGATGTTGTAAGGCATGATTATAATGATTATGGCGCTACCCATGGAGTTACCTTAGGCAGTGGCACAGGTGATGGTGATAATTGGATGCGATGTTATGAGAATCAAGATGTTGAAAGGCATGGCGTCAGATTGTCCGGTCATTGCTGCGAAATACAGCATGCTGAGGTTCATGAAGCTATTTGCGGAGGTGATGAAAATTATGTGGCCGTAGCCGGTTACAGGGAAGAAGATATAGATTGGTATTTTTATTGTATTCCCAGGGTGACTGAATATCCGCCGACTAGCTCTACAATTAGATCCGACATTAAGATAAAAAGTGATTGGAAAACAATTGAAGCGGAAGAGTATAGTCGTTGTGATATTCAATACAGAGATGTTTGGGCGGTTTATGATGGTCTCCATGTAAACGAACATACAGCAAGAGATAAACAGGATATTTTAGGTTCAGATGGCCTTATAACAGATTGTGAGGCTGATGGGTACGACTATTCAGACCATGAAATTTGTCGCCAGCTAAATGAATCTAATAATTACGACCCACCGATAGCTGTTTTTGATTATAAAAATCCTCCTTTAGATGAAGATGATTTAAAACATATTGCTCATGATAATTTAGATAAAGTATATGATTTAACTTGTAATCGTTTTGTTGAAGTAGTTGATCCAACTGGAGTTAATAAAGCATGGACTGGCAGAGTTAGCCCTTCAGCTCCAGCACAATTAACACCAAATTTTATGGCTAATGCAGTTGCAAGCTCTAATTTTACTACTGAGGGTGATAATGATTATTGGATTAGATATGGACGATTGAGAGAAGAAGTTCCATATGGAGGAGCAGTTTTACCAGATAATTTTGATTTTTATACTAGCTCAGCTATTAAATTTAAAAATCAATATTCAGAAAGAAATAATCAGGAAATTTTTGCAGGTCGTCCTTATGGATGCTCAGGAGAATCTTGTGAAAATATAGGTCAATGTAGTGCAAATCCTAATGTTTATTGTATTTATGACCCAGACTCAGAAGAAGGAGATTATGATAGAATAAATTATGATTCATGTTATAAGGGTGGCTATGGTCAATGTTTGCCATTATGGAAAGGAGATTATGATGAATTGTCTGCTAAAACTGGATTCTTTGATTATCCTCTTAGGTCAATATTTTTGAAATCATTTGGTGGCTTTGAGTATGATTATGATAAAAATAGGTTTAATTCAGGAGATGGTTATAGTGCAACTAATGAAGATTATTATAATGAAATACCTTCTGGCACACAAAGATCAGAACCAGATGATTGGTTTGCTGTTTATCCAAGAATTGAAAATGTTAGATTAGTATCAGTTGAAACTGGAGATTCTTTTGAATTTTCAGGTGGTGGAACAAATTTTCCTGAAGACCCAGGTTTATATTATTTAGAATTTAATTCAATAGTAGATATAGAGCAGCAACCATTAAATAGAATTGAAATAAACTGGGGCGATGGGAATAGTCAGGTAATAGTTAACCAAGATCATAAACCAGAAGAAGATAAGGAACATAGATTTTTTCATTTTTATTCAGACTTAAGTAATATTGATGATGATTTTGATATTTCTGTTTATGATAATTGGGGATTTTATGGATCTTATGGTGATCCAGGAGATGGTGATAATGGCGATGATGACTCTCATAAAAATTGTGTATTTGCTGAAGGGCATCCAAATTGTATTCAAAATAAAACATGTGATCATGGTCCTGGGGGTGAAATGACTGACCCCAATCAAGATCAAATATGGATTCCATCTCTTAATCGATTTTATGATAGCCAAAGTAATAATACATTTTCTTGTT
>PWHG01000048.1 GCA_003554785.1 Candidatus Falkowiibacteriota bacterium | reverse complement strand
GATGGAGCACTCCATGGATATGACCGTGACGTTCGGGAAGACGAACGTCGTGGAACTTGTAACCCGAAATAGTTAAGAGGTTTTTGTGAAAAATTTTCGAACAATTACAATGAGATACTTTGAAGGAAAATGCCCCGAGCCACAGGAAATGCATGTGGCTAATCGAAACGGCAGAACAGTCAGCCATGAAATTGCTCGCCACAGGTGTCTGCCCAAAGATCCCTCTGTTTGGGCCCTTAGCGATAATAATGGCTGGTCTGTAGCCCATGAAGCCGCTCGATACGGCAATCTACCTTCAGATTTCTCATGTTGGGACATTAGGAACCATGATGGCCGCACAGTCGCGCACGAGGCGGCAGCACGTGGTGATTTGCCAAAGGGCTTCAAAGATTTCTGGATGTGTGACTGTAAAGGTTGGATGGTCGCGCATGAATGCGCAAGTAGCGGAAAACTTCCCAAAGGATTTGATTCATGGGAGGCCTTCACAGAAATGTACCCCATAAATTACACGGGCATAGCTGTATCGGAGGTGCTTAACATGCCTTCAACAATTACACCGTGGGATTTTGTGCACTCTGGAGAACTCACCCTTGAGCCGTCTATGGATTACAGCGGGGAAGATCTATTTATCGGTCTTTCAAAGTATCTCAATGCCTACGGCATCGCATCCATTTCCCTGGTGAACACCGCACCGGATAAGCAGAAGCCGAATAAATGCTTTGTCTTTCAACCTTGGACCCGAAAGGGTAACAATATGGCGTTATTCTGCGAAGTCGTTGTTGATTCATTTGATGGGGGGGTGTCTTGTTTTCATTTAGACGACAACGGCAGGGGGTTTGTATCTGAAGACGGGGACTGGGGTATCATCGTACCCTTCCAGACTGCAGCGCTGGTGTTTGAAAATATGGTTGAACTGATGTCCAGGTTTTACCTGCGCTACAGTGTTTGCCGGCTGGGGCTCTTCAGAAAACCGTTACTGCGTTTAGAAGGCGAAATGCCGACTTCTCGCTATAATAACCATGAACGGGCGGGGGGCTTGCCCCTGCCTCCTTTAACAAAGAGGACAAAATTATGAACACAGTTAATTTGTTTTTTGATCATATTCTACAAAAAGAATGTAAGCAGACCCTGCCAATCTTAATGACAGCTGATAAAAACGGCAGAACTGTGGCTCATGAACTGGCAAACTATGGCATGCTCGCGGATCACTTTAAAAAGAACCCAAAAGTGTTATTCCTGGCAGATCATACGGGATGGACTGTTGCTCACGTTCTTGGAGTGGAAGATTTACTGCCTGAAGGCTTCGACCTTTGGTATTACGCCGACAAAAGAGGTTGGACGATTGCTCACGAGGCTGCAAGAAGAGGTGGTTTGCCTGATGACTTTCGCGACTGGCACTACGCAGACATAAAAGGAACCACTGTCGCACATGAATTTATAGCAAACGGCGGGGATATACCTGATAATTTCTCCCACTGCTGGTACCTTGCTGACAAGACAGGACGCACTGTTGCTCATGAAGGTGCGGCTTCAGAGGCACTCCCGGACAGCTTCAAACATTATTCCCTCGCAGATGATAATGGATGGACTGTCGCTCATGAGTTGGTAAAACATGGTTTTCTACCGGACGCTTCCTTTGATCAGTGGTCCCTTGAAGATATTAACGGGGTGAGCGTGGCAGATGAGGCATTTTTTAGTGGTGTACTGCCAGAAAATATCGTTAAAAATATTACGTTTTCACTTTCTGGCATGAAGTACATACCTAAAGTTCATGTTGTCGATGGTCTTTGAGTGCCCCCTGAGCAGGCAGCTGTTGTGACTGGATGGTTGCCTGCTCGGGAAATACATTGCAGGGCGCGCCTGAATCTGCGGAGAAACCAGGGTGACATTTTTTTTTTTTGCTATGAGAGCACGGGCAGGTCAGGTATTTTATATCTGGCCTGCTTTTTTTTTTCTTCTTGCATGGGGCTTTTTCCACGCGCGTGGAAAAGTCCTTTATGCTATAAAATATCGAAACTCGCAAAAAACCGGTAGGGGGTTGGTCTGACCTCGGGGGAGATCGTCGACACACGGGGCTCTCAGGGCGCCTCATAGCCCCCATAAAGCGTAAAAACAATCGGGACAACGTACCGTCAGCGGCCGGCTAACAATACACGGGGCGGTTTATCAGCCCTTACCCATTGCGATTTGGATGTCCACCCGAAATCGGATTTGTTTTTATGCACGCACAAGCCGCTTTTCGCTCTAACAGGCTAACACCCCGACAAACAGTGACGTTCCGGCCCAAACACTCGAATGAACATCTGTCAGAAAAACGGGCGCTCCCTTCCGTATATGACAATGTCCATATACTGCTGGATGGCGGCGGCGTTGTTCCCGTAACGGATTTTTCTCATAGACTTCGTGTCCGACAGTGCGTGAGTATGGGTTATTATTTCGGTTTTTGTTCCTCGGTTACGTATGGTCAACACTTTTTCTAAAAGAGCATTGATGATTTATGACTATTTGAGAATGTGTGAAATACTCCTGGCGTTAAAATCCTTCCCATTGCTGCTCCCTTAAGGCTAATAGAAGGCTTAAATCGTGTTCAAATACCACAAAGTCAAATAGCCTTGTCACCAAAAACGTTCATTAAAGCCTGAAACGATTTTATTAGCAGCCCGGGATTACTATAAGAATAACCTGTAATACCGGGCTGAAAAGGTTATAGGTTTAAGTTCCTGCTGTCGCAAATATGCATAATACTTTATTGACCCAATATTGATGTTTTAAACTTCCGGCCAGGTATTCATACAATTATACTTTTATTTGCCATAAACGGTTGTGGCGATAAAGCATCCCCCACTACTTCCCCCACCATTGCCATCATTCTCTTCTTCATTAGGGGTACCTGCCTCATCTTCCAGATCGTCCGTGGGGTTACCTTCATTGGCCCCATCATCGTCAGGTGTATCTACGCTGTCATCCTCGTC
>PWHG01000032.1 GCA_003554785.1 Candidatus Falkowiibacteriota bacterium | reverse complement strand
GCCAATTCACCATCTTCATCCAACAGAACTACAAAAGCTTTTTCACCTTCCAAGTCTGTATCACCAACAACTACAGATGCAGTCCCATCAGCTTTTAGTTCCTTTACTTTTGAAACTACGCTGCTTTCGGGATTCCCTGGATGAGTCCTTATATCCAGGGATAAGCCTTCAAAATTGCCATCAACAATCACAGTGCAACGCAACCCCTTCCACCCAAGGTCGGTCATTTCAATTGCACGTCTTTCTACCATCGCCCCAGGTTTTACAGCCAGTTGCAGAGTCAGGCACTCTTGCAGGCTCAGGCCCCCATGGGAATACTCCAAGCCCTTGCGGTAACAGCTAATACCATCAGCCAGCGCAAAATGGATATCCGGGTTCCAGTACCATGGATATAAATGCTCATCGGTGACCGCTCCTTCTTTTAAAACAGCACAGCGTCCCCACTTATTTTCAGCCAAAAAGGTAGGCAAGTTGATTTTGGGCAACCCCCCCGGCAGCAATAACCAGCCGTGGTCGGTAACTACCCTTATATCTGTCCAACCGGCCTCAATCAAACTATAAATATTATCTTTGATTTCTTGCAACAGGCTATCTACCTGTTTGGCCATCTTCCAGCCCTGCTTATGGCCGGCGTGATCAATGTTGCCCGATTCACACCAGGCTTTTTCGGCATTCTCTGCATTTTCTGCACTCTCAAGCACAGACCAGCCTTCATTTTCCAAAAGCTTTTTCAACTGCTGGCCACCTTTTAAAGATTTGTTGGTTTCAGCGATACAGGGCTCAAAATCAGTATTTATCTCTTGTCCCGTAATCTTATCTCTAACCGGGGTAACGGCAGGCTTTCCCGTAGCAGTTACAGATGGCAGAGCCGCCCAGTATAGCCTCTCTTCCACCTGGCAGCCTATTTCCTCCAGGCTTTCAGAAAGCCTGCGGGCAAGATCAAAGCGCATCCCATCTACGAATACGATACAACAACCACTATTATGTGAGTTAGTCTTCGAACTCAACTCCATAGCGCCCGGGTATGAACTCTGCGCCACTGTTTTTTGCAAATTCCTCGCTGTTTCATCAAGCCAGGGAATATAAATTGCCCGGATTGCTGCAAAAGCAGCTTCCTGGTCTTTCTGGCTGTTCACATATTCCAGAGCCCTAATTACAGCATCATCTGCCCGCCAGCCGCTGTTTTTATACCCAGCCGCAAAATCATCTACACTTGTACCTGCCAGAGAGTTAGCTGTGACTTCAGCCAAAACTGCAAGATGCCCCAATACAAAAGCTAATGGCGCATATCCAAGTTCAGCCCAAACAAGCTTGCGCCTTTTTGCATGAGTCTTTTCTAATTCCTTTATATTTGAACGTGCTTCTTGCGGTGTTTTTTCTCTTAAGTTTGCAAGCTCACTGCGCAGCTCATTTTCTTTTCCTTCGTTCCACTGGGGCCAGCCTTCATATCCATCACCTGTCCGCCAGAGAATATTATCTTCCGGAGCCTTGCATTTCCATATCTGTTTGGGGATATTCGGATAGCGAGCAGGCGCTTCACAAAAACGTTTCCAAACCACATGCCAAGGGCCTTCATGGTTGGCCAGCCTTTCCGCTGCCGCCAGTATGCCTTCTTTATCCGGGTTGAACCCGAACTGAGACTTACACACATCTACAAAAGCCTGCCACTGATTATTATTCAATTCTTCTTTATAAGCATCGCCCTGGTCAATCCACTGCAGTAAATCTCTAACTATATCCCCACCGGTTACAAGCTCATTAAAGTAATTTCTATCCAAATGTTTACCTTTTAGCAATTCAACCTCTTCATCAAGTAAAGGTTCTAGAGCAAGCAACATTGAGTTTTTGGTTCCCTGGTCATTTGCCACATCAAGGTTTAAGCCACCCTGGCCGGATTTCAGATAAGCAAAAATACTCCAGTCTTTGCCGTTATACTGAGACCAGATAACTCCCCTGTACTGCAGTTCAGCCAGCGGCTTCAAGTAGTCAGGACAACTTTCCACCGCCCTTAAATCCTGCCGGCTCACACCAGGCAGGTATATCACAGGCACAACCCCTGCCGGTAGTTCACTGCCTGGTGCTTTTCCTTCTATAACGCAGCGAAGCCATATAGCAGGACCGCTTCGTTGTTCAGGTTCATATGCACCGAGAGATAACAACTCCGGCATTTGCACTTGCAAACGGGGAATTACCACTTCCCACTGGCGATCCCTATCGGGCCAAAGAATACATACCGGTTCTACCTGCACTTCAGGGTTATAGACCGCCGCACTGCGGATTGCTTTGATTAAGTGGTCAACTACTTTCATATATCAAGGCTCCTTATGCCAGCTAATTATTCACCATGCTCATCTTCAGCGACCATATCGTAATTATGTTTTGCTCTTCTAGCTTCATTTTTCTCTTTTAAACTTAGGTGATGATCATTAATGCGCTCACCCTTAAATAAATTGTACCAGGGAGCACTCGCTACATCTTTGCCCCGGTCTTTGGTCCACTTTATATTAGGTTGATCACGAAGTACCCCGGCACCTTTTTTTCTTACAGGTGGAACGCTCATAAAAGGTCGTATATTCATCCGCACTCCATCGTTTAAGTCAGGCTCCCAGCCAATTGGCTGCTGTTCAAGTGGTTTCCAGCGAACAAAGATGTCGTAAGGCGATTCCCCTTCCAAAATTAGCTCCAACTTTTTCTGTAAGTTTTCTGCAGCAGAAAGCTTTTCTGCAGCCCCGTCAACACCGCTTAACTGATCCTGCTTCTGGCGTTTAATCCAGTCACCCAGGTAAGTATAGGTAAGAGTTTCAAGGTTTTTACGGTTAAGCTTGTGGTAATTCACCAGGGCTGAAAAGCCGTCAGGTAGCCCATCCCAAATTTGCCAGATGAAAGGCCGGTGGTGGAATAGCTTGCAATGCTGGATAAAGAATTTATCACGCAACCAAGTTTCCAGAGTCTTGCCGGCATGATCTGATTGCTCCAAAAGCTTGG
>PWHG01000005.1 GCA_003554785.1 Candidatus Falkowiibacteriota bacterium | reverse complement strand
TGTTTGCCGTTTTCGGGTCGCCTGCAAAATAAATGTATGACCGGCCCTGCTTTTGCCGCTGGAGCCTTCCCTGGCGATAGAGGTTGACCAGCACCGAATGGCATCGGCATCGGAGAATTTCGCCAAGTTCCTCGGCGGTCATACCGGCCTGGCTCTGCTGGATCAGGGCGACAAGGGTTGCGGTTAACGGGCCGGCTTTGGAAAAGCCGATATCCTTGTAAAACCACAGTCCCTTTCGATTGAAGCGGGGAATCGAACGGAGTGTGTACCAGACGCCGTTGTGTGTAAAGCTGCTGTGATAACCGACTTGAGCGAGAAACCGCCGGACCGAGGGTACGGAATACTGCAGTGTTTCTGCCAGCGGCGTGATCGTCCAGCAGGGTTGTTGCTCGAATAAATCGAGCATGTCCCGGATGGGATTTGGGGATGATGCCATAATGGCCTCCTGATAAAGTATTGCAAAATTGATCAACAGGCTGATTTTAATGCAATACTTTATCAGAAAAAATATAAGATGGCAAGCCCTCTTTTAAGAAAGTTAGATCGGTCCTGCTGGTATAAAAATGATGTGAAATTGGTGACATAAAATTTTATAGGTATTTAGGAAATATTATTTCACTACCCAAAACTTGTCTGATTTTGTGATCAAGTATGGCGTTTATATCGGCGATAACTTATTGATTTTTATAGATCCAACTGTTATTTGAAATCATAGCTGATGTAATTTCATCGATATAAAAAAGCTGAACCCGGGGACTATCAAGAAAAATATCAAGTTTTTCTCTGTTATTCTTCTCGCGTCCGCCACCTT
Organism: Candidatus Falkowiibacteriota bacterium; assembly: GCA_003554785.1. Lineage (GTDB taxonomy): Bacteria > Patescibacteriota > Patescibacteriia > Patescibacteriales > UBA12465 > PWHG01. Next base: position 2,190 of record PWHG01000005.1, on the reverse strand, counting down.
TAAAAGGCGATGGACGCCCTCGGTTTTGGCAGGAATTCAGTTTCAGTTTTGTATCATATATTCTGGATTGTTGGGTTCCACCTGTTGTTTGAGCTTAAGCCAGAACCTGGCCCTTTCTTCTGAACCAGCCGGTTGCTGAATCGGCAGTTCCAGAAAAGGGACATTCATATTCAGTGCATGAAATTTTTCAGAAAGGATCTCTGCCATAATACCCATCAACACCGGATCTTCCGGATCAGGGGTGTCAACCGGCATGGGGGATTCCGTGTTGTATTTGTTCACTTTGTGTTTTCCCCAGTTAATGCCGCAGGTCGGGCTGTTGCGAAGACCAATAAAACATGTCAAACGATAGCCATTTTTCAGGAATTCCTCGACCATGAGAAATGGCGTCTCAAGGAGCTGCTTACAGTGACTTCTGAAAAAAGTATTATCATATTGCTGCCTTCCCTGGGGATTGCGTTGTAAACCCATTGCCGTAGTTTCAGGGCAGGGGTACTGGATAATACCGACCCTCAACTTCATTAAATAATCCATTAATTCATGTGACAGCGGAAAATTTTGTCCGAGCACATGCACTCGGCAGTATGGATTGATTAAACACTGCGCGATCAAAATGATTTTTTTGTCTTTTTTACCCATAAGTATCATCCTTATTTTTGCTTTTTCCGCTGAGTAGTTGCTTCGCTTGACTTTTTAATAAATTTAACATTTTAAGTACTTGAATCCGTCAAGAAATCATTGAATCTATAAGCATTGCTGGGCTATTAACCAGTCCGCAAAAAAGGCTTTCTTTCTATAAAAGGCCGAGCCTGCGATCAAGTTCACCTTCCTGATCCATTGTGCTTAACTCATCATGCCCGCCAATATGCTCGTTACCTATAAATATCTGAGGTACTGTTTCCCGCCCCCCGCTTCTTTGTTTTGCTTCGGCTGCCCGGTCAGGATCATTTTCAATACGAAATTCCGAAAAGGAAACACCTTTTTTTCCAGCAACTTTTTTGCTGCAATGGAATACGGGCAAGTACCTGTAGTATACATTTCTACTTTTGTCATTTGTCTCCTTTACGAATACAGATGGAATTCTGGTTGGAAATATGTTGCTGCCATCACAAAAGATATATGCCTTTTGATGCTATCAGTCAAGCATCTGCTTGATGGTGGCACTGTATGCGGCGGCAATTGAAGGGGACAACGCCATCCCCGAAGGATTTGTCCTTAAGCCGCTTCGTGGGTTTTTAACTTGTCTGGACGAGGGCCTGATCTGGGCAGTGGGCCGGGCTAACCATCTTATTCACTGTGAGCAGACGCACAACTATTGCGGTTCCTGCAGCCCCCGGATCAAGGATAAGACTGACGAGCAGGCCAGTATTCCCTTCTACAGCGTACTTGCCGGATTCGTTGAGCCGAGCGAAACCCTTGAAAACTGCGATCGACGCGAGGTCAGGGAAGAAGTTGGCATCACGGTGGGAGGCATCAGCTATTTCGGAAGCCAGCCATGGCCGTTCTCCAATTCTTTAATGATCGGGTTTACCGCTGAATAAGCGACAGGAGAGATCCAAATGGATCCGAAGGAGCTGTTCGATGACGACTGCTTTGATAAAGGTAGCCTTCCCCGGGTTCCCCCGCCTTTGAGTATTGCAGGTCAACTGATCGAGTGGTTTGTTAAAGACGGCTCCGGAGTTTGAGCCTTGCATGGTTTTCTCCAGAGTCTTTTTGTACTTTTGATTATGTCATCTCATTAGCCTGACAGCTAAAGTCTTCCTACACCCAAGCAAGCAGTCAGATGCACATTACGGCTATCATTCTTCATGCGATGATCTTCAGAAAATACCAAAGGCTACCATTCCCAACCTGAAAACCCAAGACCGCCTGTCATCAACAAGCAGGTTCATTCTACTCTTTGCTGTTTATCCTTTCCTTCAGCTTCCCTGAGCAACGGAATGTTACCACCTTGCGGGCATCCAGCATCAAATCATCGCCTGTAGCAGGGTTCCTCCCCTTTCTGGGTGCCTTTTCCTGAACGATGAACTTGCCAAATCCGGATACAAGCACGTCTTCGCCATCTTCCAGGCGCTGCTTTATTATTTCGAGGAGGGTTTCGACGATCTGGGTGGATTCTTTCCAGTTGTAGCCGAGTTGGTTGACTTGTCGGATGACGTCGCTTTTTGTGAGGGACATTCAGAACTCCAT
>PWHG01000001.1 GCA_003554785.1 Candidatus Falkowiibacteriota bacterium | reverse complement strand
TAATATATTTGAGATAAATAGCCTGGAAGAAGTAGAACAAATATTGGATAAATGACATTTGAATTTTATTAATAAATTTAAGGCAAGTAGTAACCTGAATCAGTTTACTATTGGCTAATATTATAGTAAGGACATTTTATATTTTTATCTTAAATAAATTGCAGATTCTATAAATTCTGCAAATCATTTTAAAATTTTAATAAAATTTATCTAGCATTTTTTTAAAAAAAGAGATATAATAATAGTATATTGAAAAGAGCAAAAACTAACAAAAGTAATACTATTTTAAAATAACAAAATTGCAAATATACATAAAATTTAAAAAGAGAAGGCAATAATAATATAACTGACAGTTATGAAAAATTTGACAGGCAGGAATATGTTTGTGAGGTAGAAGTAAAAAGAAGTTTAAGAAGTTTAAAAAATGCAAAAAAACAGGAGGAAGTTCCTATGATCAAAAAAGAAAGATTACTGTTGTCTGGTATGGCTATCCTGGTTTTTCTATTATTGCTGGCAGGATGTAGTTCATCTAGCAAAACTTATGATTTAACTATTATTATTGAAGGGCAGGGAACAGTTAATTACTCTGCAGGAACACATCAGATTGAGAGAGATACAACAACAGATTTAATTGCCACTCCTGAAACTGACTGGGAGTTCATTGAATGGCTGGGAGATGTGACAGATTCATATGTATCAGAAACAACAATTTTGCTGGATGCAGACAAAACTGTAACAGCTGTTTTTGCAGAAAAAAGTGTTGATAAGGTTATAGAATCTATAACATCTGTAGATGATATTGCAGTGAATTATAATACACCTGAAGTAGATGCTATTGGATTATTGGCTGCTACAACAACCATCTTTGCTAGTGATGGTTTAGAATATACTGTAGTTCTTGATTGGAGTATTCAGGATTACGATGGTCAGACTGCAGGCGAATATATAGCTACAGGAATATTTGCTTTACCTGATGGTCTTGTTCAGTCTGATCCACCACTTGAGCTGGAGGTCACTGCAGTTGTTACTGTAAAAGAAGAAGATGCAGTAACAGGCTTTATACTGACTATGGCAGTTGAGGGAAATGGTTCAGTAACACCTGATGTGGGAACACACAGTTATGATCAAGGAACTTTTGTTGATATTGAGGCAATTGCTGATACTGACTGGCAGTTCAGTGAATGGCTGGGAGAGGTTGTAGATCCAACAGCATTAGCAACCAAGGTATTAATTGATAAAGAAAAAACAGTTACTGCCGTTTTTACTGAGATAATATATCCTGTGATAGAGTCAATAACAGCTGTAGATGATATTGAAGTAGATTCTGGAAAATCTCTGGAAGAGATCATTGCTTTACTTGCTGATACAACTATTATTATTGATAGTGATAGCTCTGAGCATACTGTAGTTCTGGATTGGGAGATAGATGATTTTGAGCAGGGGCAAGGGGGTTTTTATACAGCAAGAGGAAGTTTTGAACTGCCACAGGGAGTTTTACAGCCAGAACCACCCCTTGTCCAGGAAGTTATTGCTATTGTAAAGGTTGTTACAGGTTCTGATTACTTTACTTTTGATAGTACTTCTGGAACTATAACAGGTTATGATAGAGCTGGAGGGCTTGATGTAATTATCCCTGACATGATAGATGGAGTTGAAGTTAAACATATTGGTTATCAGGCTTTTAAATTAACAGATCTTTCCATTCCCAGCTTAACCAGTGTTGTTTTTCCTGAAAGCCTGTTAACTATCGGCGGATATGCTTTTGATTATAATTACCTGCTGAGTGATGTAATTATACCTGATAATATGCAGGCAATAGGTAGTTATGCTTTTGCAAGTAATAATATTAGCAATCTTACAATACCTGATAGTGTAAATGAGATAGGTAATTTTGCTTTTAGAAGTAATAGTATAAAATCTCTGTTTGTTCCCGGGAGTTTGCAGAGGATAGGCAATTCTGCCTTTGAGGCAAATGGTATGGAAAATTTAACGATAGCAGATGGCGTAGAGATTATAGGTGCCAGAGCTTTCAGATATAATCTACTAACCAGTGTAGTAATACCGGATAGTATTTTAAATATTGGTGAAAGGGCTTTTGCCAGCAATCAAATTGCTAATATGGCTTTACCGGACACTATAGAAATAATCAGTGCAGGGGTTTTCAGTTATAACAATCTGGCTGAGGTTACTATACCTACAGGTGTGCAAAAAATAGAAAATGGTGCATTTATTGGCAATCAAATCAACAAATTGATTATAGGAGCAGACATAAATATTGAGGACGAGATACTGGCAGAAGATAATAATTTTCGGGAAGCCTATTTAAATATACCCCCTGGTGGAGCAGGGATATATATGAAATATAATAATTCCTGGGCAAGACTAACTGATCCTGAATATTTTGAATTTGATAAATGGACATTTGAAATTACAGGTTATGATACTGCAGGAGGGTTAAATATAGCAATTCCTCCTGAAATTGATGGTGTTGAGGTTAAGTATATTACAGGTAAATTTTTTAATGAAGGAGCTTTTGAAAATAAAGGACTGACAGCTCTTGTTTTATTCGATGGCATAGAGACTATTGGTGGTTTTGCTTTCCAGAATAATCAACTGAGTAATTTAATAATTCCTGATAGTGTAGAAACTATCGATCAGTATGCTTTTTGCAGCAATCAATTGAGTAGTCTTGTTCTACCAAATAATATTGATAGAATAGGAAGCTATTCATTTAGAAATAATCAAATAACAGAAATAACAATACCTGCATCTGTAACTGAAATAGGTAGCAGAGCATTCATTGATAATAATATTAGCAGTCTGACAGTTCCAGGAAATGTGACTTTTATTGGCCAGAGTGCTTTTGAGGGCAATGGACTGACAGAAATAATTCTAAATGAAGGTCTGGAAGCTATCAGTATTGGTGCCTTTCAAAAAAATCAATTAACTCAAGTTTTTTTACCTGATAGTGTAAAAAGATTGGATAGTAATACCTTTGCTAATAATCAAATAAACAGTTTGAAACTATCTG
>PWHG01000058.1 GCA_003554785.1 Candidatus Falkowiibacteriota bacterium | reverse complement strand
GCAAACGTACCTGAAAAAGAAAGAGAACTGTATCTTTGGAAACATAGAAATACGGATAGTCCTTTGAAATCAGCAATGAAACAATATGCAGAAGCACATCTGGATAAAGAAGCACATACTGTAGAATCAGTAGTTAGATTATATCAGGAATATAAAAGTAAGATGAAAGAGCTTCAAGCAAAAAAGGATAGGGAAGCTAAAAAGCGTGAAAAGGAACTGGCGAAACAAAAGCTAATCATGTCTTTGGATAGAAAGGATATTGCTAATACTATATCCAGTATCAAGAAATCTATGGAACCGCATATCCGTAGACAAGAAAAATCTATTCAGTCCGCATTTAAGAAGAAGGAAAAGGAACTGATGGGTGAATGGAAAAAGATATACAAAGACTTACAAAAACAGGGAATAGTTACAGACAGGTCATATTCTGGCCGTGAACGTGGACCGGAAACTCTTTTGATGTATGGTAAAGTATATGATGATGCTGGTAAACCAACGCCTATTAAGGGATATGTTCAAAGAAATCACTATAAATTTATGAGTCAGTGGTTTGACAGAAAGGGGTATGCACTGAAACCGTCTGCCAAATTCATTTTGGACGGACAAACTGATGATTTAATCGAACGGGCTCAAAAGCAGTTTAGGGATAATGAAGAACTCAAAGTTGAAATATTGTTTTATCGTTTACTGAAAAACAACCCGACATTGCGGAAATATAAATTAACAGTTCCGTATAACGGAAGTGAATTTACATTAAGCGCTGAAAATGAAAAGGGTGAAGAACTACTTATTCAAACGAATACTATTGAGGCGGGTGGTTACAACATACAAAGACTCCATACTCGTTGGTTAGTGGATATACGAAATACTGTGACAAACAAGAAAGAAAAGTTCACAATTGACGATAAGGACATGAAAAAATAATAACAAAAAATAACAACAAATGAAAAATATAAAATTAAAAGATTTGCTTGAAGCTAAACTAAGCGTAAATAAAATAAAAGATATACAAAGCCTCGCATCGGCAATGGACAAAATTTCGGATTTTGATGATTATTCAACTGGGATGAGCGGTGAAATGGAGCCGGCGTTTGAAGATGTTCCATTGGAATTGTTTGCAAAGCATGGATTATCTCAAAAAGATTTATTAGCTATAAATAAAAAGAAAAAAGATGATGGGCTTATTGATATTTCACGTGATGAAGTTACTATTTATATCCTTGACGATGCAGAAGCTTCAGTATGGGATGTAATTGACCTATTACCAAACGCTGTTGCAGAATTAATGGACGGTGATGAAGAAACTGGCATATTAGATGGCGAAGATGCATCACTGGGTATTAGTCTTGAGCGTGATGGTAGTTTTAGTATTCAACTGCTTGTTGGTAACAAAGAAAAGACACTTGCTAAAAAGCTTACTGACCCGAAGAAAGCAGCTAAAGAATTTGTAAAAGCAGTTAACAAATACAATAAAGAATATTTGTTTATTTGATAAAATACGAATTGATTATACTTATATAGACAGGTTTAGTTACATTTAAAAAGGAGGATGTTATGCTTGCTGAAATAATGGTTGTAGTTTATTTATTCGCCGCTTTTGCTTGGGCGGTTAAAGATTTGAATGATAGAATTGATGAATATGGAATCCGTTGGTGGATGGTATTCTTATTTTTCTTTATGTTCGTTTTTATGCCAGTATTGGCATTTATTGAAAAAATTTACGCTGATACCGATTGGCTTTATATAGTTAAAGGCTGGATTAACCGATAATAAAATAATATATGATAATAGAAAAATTTTACATGACCGGATGTGCGCCGTGTTATCGCATGAACCCTATTTTTGAAGAACTTGAAAAAGAATACCCTGATATCGAATTTAGACATATCGACGTTTATAACCACAAAGAATACGCTATTATGAATAGTGTTCGTTCGGTTCCTACTATTATTTTTCGAAAGGATAGCGATACTGTCTTATCAAAACTGACTGGATTTCAACAAAAAGCTGATTTGGTAAATGAAATTAAGAAATTTTAATATTTTAGCTTAAATATTAAGAAAATATTATTAGGATTTTCTCTAATCCTGTTATATATTGTGTATAACGAATAACCGTAATGGACGTAGTCTATTCGTTAAAATAATCTAATAGATGGAATTTATAATTCCGTATATTTATATCACACAAACAAATACACAATATAATGAAAAATATGTTTATTATCCTTATCCTACTTTTTGTGGGGGTAAGTACATCACAAGCACAAGGCAATTGGAGGGCAATCAACCTCAATGCAAGCGCCGGAACTCAACTCTTTGATACCGACAATAACTTTGTTGGTGGAAGTATTGGAGTTCATTGGGATTTCAATCAACGTTATTTCCTTTCAAATTGGAATGGAATTCATTATTCACTGGATAACGGATTCAGTGACTGGTTTGCATCTCAAGTAACTATCAATAGAAACATCAATGCATTGGGAATATCGGTAGGAACTGGTATTCAATATCGCAATGACCTAAATAACACTGACGCTACTTTTGGAGTTATCAGTATTTCCAAAACAATTAGATTAAGATAGGGGGTTACGATATGTCTACTGTATTGATTATTATCGCAATCTATATACTCTTTATTACGACAATCCAAATTGGACTGATTGTTAAAGGGCATCGTGATTCGCGTGACAAACCGACTGAATATGATTGGAATCCAACGGTGTCCATTCTTATGCCGTGTTTCAATGAAGAAAAATCCATCATCACATCAGTCACAGCGGCGCTTAGCCAAACATATGACAATTATGATGTGATTGTGATAGATGATGGAAGCACTGATGGTTCTGCTCAGCTACTTATTGATGGTTTCAACCTCAAACCGAAGGATGATGACGGGCGTATATTTCAAAATGGAATACTAACCCTCATAAAACAAGAAAATGGTGGAAAGCATAGCGCACTGAACGCTGGGATGGTTTATTCCAAAGCTGAGCGTGTATTGGCTGTAGATGCCGACAGTTTGCTACTTTCTCAT
>PWHG01000052.1 GCA_003554785.1 Candidatus Falkowiibacteriota bacterium | reverse complement strand
TGCTTGAATGATGCATAAAATTCAAACGCCGTAGGCGTGAATTGATATAATAACCTCCGAATTTATTCGGGGGGTTAGAAGCGGCAATCTACAGAACCTCCGAGCCCGGATCTTAATCAACACTCACGCTCGCATCGAGAAACCTCCCTGCGATGGGAACTACTTTAAACAACGCTTTACAAAACTCCTGCCGATAACAAGGAGATTTCGCTGCGCGGGGAAAAGATGAGCTCCACTCCGGCCCAAAAAGCGGGCCTCCGGTCGAAATGACAGGGCACTTTTTGGGAAGAGCGGCGGGTATCCGGTTACGGAATAGATAGACGCTCTTGCTGCCCGCCGTCACTGATTCGACGCCTTTTCCCGCGCCGGCGTGAGACGGGGTTTTGTATGGTTGGGATGCTTATACGCCGGTCTTCTTATTAAAAATGCGGCTGTCATCTCGAGTCACGCGCTCCGCGTGACGGTGCTTCTTCCGCATGGAGTCGAGCTTATCTTTTGAACGCGCAGCGAAATCTCCTTGTTCCTAGATCTATTTTAAACAACGCTTTACAAAACCCCTGCCGAAAACGGGGAGTTGTCTCGATTACGCCCCGTCAGAAATACACTGACGGGTCTACACTCGACAAGATAAAGCACTTTTATAGGAAGATCAGAGGCAACCCAATGGAAAACCCACATTACATTACATAAGCCCATGAAAAATATTCACTTAATCAACGTAAATTTCTGAACTTCGACAAAACTATTGGTTTGAAGGCGAAGAAAATAGGTTCCTGAAGCCAGTCCGGACCCATTAAATTGAATCGAATAGACACCGCTTTGCTGCCGAGAGTTGACCAACGTTGTCATATGACGGCCGTTCAAATCATACACATCAATCAGAACTTCCGTGTCCTGCGCCAGTCGATACCGGATATTGGTTGATGTATTAAACGGATTAGGAAAATTAGGATCGATACTTGTTTCAGAAAGCTCTTCTCCCGATTCAGTGATTGTCGAAAAACTCCACACCTCACTCCACGGCCCGTCACCAACCTCATTGCTTGCCCTGACTCTCCAAAAATACTGCGTTTCATAATCCAGATCCGACACCCTAAACTCTGTCTGCTCCAGTCCTTCTTCATCCAAAACCGGGCTCCCAAACTCCGAGTCCGAGGACACCTGCATCCTGTACCCTGAGCCCTGCGCCACCTCTTCCCAACTCAATACCGGATCAACGGAGACATCCACCGTTCCATCCACGGGCGACAACAGCACCACCACAGCCGGTGGAGACTCCGGTTCCCCATCCGTCTCCTCAGGCTCGAAACGGTGAAGTTTTTGACCATCATCGGCCCAGCCCATCGTATAGATCTCCAAGTCGCTGTCGATCCCAAAGGATGGAATATTAAATTCTGCATGATAGATTTCCGTATTTGAGAACACCTCCCACGTATCGTGGTCCACTTGAAGAGCCCAGATGCGGCCCGATACAAAATCACCGTAAATATATTTTCCGTAGAGGGAGGGATTGGCACTGCCCCGATAGACATATCCACCCGTAATAGAGCGCCCCGTATCATCAGCTCCATGCTCATACTCAAATATCGGCATCTCCAATCCGGTTTTATCACATCCTTCTTCACGGCAGTGGCTGCCCACAATGATCGGGAACCCGTAATTCTTACCGTTCTCCACGATATGAATAACCTCCCAGCTCGATGGGCCCACATCCGCCACCCAGAGATGGCCGGTAACCGGATCAAAGCTCATTCTCCAGGGGTGGCGAAGGCCCCATGCAAAAATTTCGTCCATAGCGTCCGGATCGTTGATAAGCGGATTATCCGGTGGGATGAGGTATCCCTCATCTGTATCGATATCAATCCTCAGAATGGCACCGAGCAGATTTGTAAGATCCTGGCTGTTTTCCCGGCTTCCGCTGCCCCCGCCGTCACCGGATGAGATGTAGAGATAACCATCCGGGCCGAATTCAAGCGAACCGCCATTGTGGTTTGAAGCGGGCTGGTCGAATTCCAAAATAACCTCTTCACTCTCTTCATCGGCAACTCCGTTAATCACTCGAAATCTTGAAAGCCGGGATTTAAACTGGCCTTCATCATCATAGGTGAAATAGACAAAAAACGAGTTGTTATCGGGAAAATCGGGATGAAAAGCCAGGCCAAGCAAGCCTCCCTCGGAGAGCAAAAACACGTCAATGGGGAGTTCAAACCAGCGCTCAAGAGTACCCTCGGGATCATTTCTATCAAATCTTTCAATATATCCGCTTCGGCTTACGATATAGACCAAACTGCTGCCCTCATGAGAAAATTCAGCGCCCACCGGCCGGTCGAGATCCTGTGGCAGAACCTCATAGAGACTGACATCCTGTCCAATAACTGGGACTGTTCCAAGCAGTACAAACAGAAGCACCACACAAACGAACTTCATCACTCCTTCCATCTAACCATCTCTTTTATATGCACTTATCACTGAAGACCGGGCCAAGCTTCAGTACACTCTGTTGATCAAAAAACCCTAAGAGAGTTAAGGAACTCATTCTGTATGTAAAAGTAAAGTAAAGAGTAGAAACTGTCAGGTTATCGCATCCACCTGTCTCTTGCAATCGCCGCGTATTCATAGACGCCTGTCCGGAGCCTTCCGATATTCCCGGTTGAAGGCATCCCAAACCTCTTCTCTTTCCAGCTCCCCTTAAGCCGGTAGTTCGTTGGGGATGCAGTGGCAGGCACTCCAAAACGTTCAAACAGGTTCATGGCCCGCGGCATATGTGCAGCACTGGTCACAACTATTACAGGATGCAAAGCTCCATAAGTTTCAGAATAGATCCTTGCCTCCTGATATGTATTTGAAGGCTCTGTTTGAATGAGGGTAGCCTCTTCGTTTACTCCCAGAAGAAGCGCCGTATCCCTGAGCATCTCAGCCTGGGTAGTTCGTCCGGGCGTGGACGTAGATCCTGAGAGTACCAGTTTACTGTTGGGCAGTTGCCGGTGAAGGCGGATGCCCTCACTTAGCCTCATAAGCGCATTTGTAGAGAGCAGGGAGTTGGCCGGCAGGCGATCGTCAAAGCCGT
>PWHG01000033.1 GCA_003554785.1 Candidatus Falkowiibacteriota bacterium | reverse complement strand
TGATTTTTGCGCCGATAACGGGATGCTGTTTAATGGTTTCAAAATCTCCGGGCGACAGGTGGCCCAGGTTTCCCAGGATATTGTCCTGCATCGCCAGCTTTCCGATATCGTGCAAAAGCCCCCCCCTGTAAACCTCCTCGGCTTCATGGGCCGACAAGCCCATTTCCTGCGCCGCCATTTTGGCATAGTTGGCAACGTTCAGGGAGTGTCCGTGGGTGCAGACATCCTTCGCTTCCAGGGCCAGGACAAGCCCCTCGATAATCTCCCGAAACGCCTCGAGCATCCGCTCGTCATACCGGAATGCCTTATGCAGCGCGATCGCCCCCTGCCTGCCGGAATCCCGGACAAAGTCGATCTCGCTTTGCAGCAGGTTTCTCGGCCGGCTGAAATAAACGGCCAGCACACCCCGGTACTGATCCACGATGTGAAACGGAACCCCCAGGATGGAGGGGACCATCTGCTTGCCCAACCCCGTGGCACTGGGTATTCGGGGATCTTCACGCACATCCTTGATAAAAACCGCCTTTTCTTCTTCAAAACGGAAAACATCCTTTAACGTTTCATAAGCGATGTGCGAGAGGCTTTCCATCTGGAAACCGCTGGTCACCTTCATGTAAACCTGCTGCTGGTCGGTGTCCACGATCCAGTAAATGCAGCCCCGGGCTTCCATGATTTCCTGAATCGTAGAAACAATGCTTTCCAGGATATCGTTAACCGCTTCCCCTTCATGTATCGCTGCGGATACTTTTCTGAAGGTCTCCAGGTATCGCGTGTGCTGTATCGCGTTTTTTATCGCGATGGCACTCTGCTGGGCCATGTAATATAATAGCCGGCGATCTTCTTCTTTCAGGCGGATAGGGCTGTCAAAATAAATCCTGAGGACCATTCGCATGTTGTCCGCCACCTGCACGGGGACACCGATTATGGATGTGATGCCTTCGGCTATGGCTGCATAGGGGTACTGTATGCGCGGGTCATTTTCCACGTCGTCGATAACAACCATCTGATCATCAAAAACCTCTGAAACATCAGGGTCACCGATAACCACGCCTTTTTCCAGATATGCGCTGCTCAACCCCGCGGCCGCCATAAGATCAAATTCTTTGCCCGCGGGATCGAGAACGCGAAGCGTACACCCTTTTGCCCCGAAAACCTCGGTGACGGTCTTCACCATAACATTAAGGGTTTCGCTCAAGTCGGCGCTTTCGTGCAATGCACGGCTTACGCTGCTGATCACTTTAAAAAAATGTTCAAGCCTGGCATCTTCAACCATCTATGAATCCTTTTTCCTTACAACCAAATATACAGCATCGAACCGATCACCACGATACAGACACCCAGTGCCGCGGCCATCCGCGCCAGGGGAAGCTGAGATGCGCTCTTGGCGGCAAAAAAAACCACCGCAAGCCCGTACACGGCGGTCAGCCCCAGCAACCCATATACACCCGGTCCCCCGAGTCCCGACTGGAACGCCGACAAAACGGGCGCAAGGGGCCACAACCCGATCATGGCAATCCCCATGTTGAAATACATGGGCAAAAATTCCACCCGCCCCCCGGCGCCGCGGGTAAAGACCCACAAAAACAATGCGGCCCCCGCGTGCATCAAAAACGCCACGCCGACACCCGCCGACGCAAAAAACAGTTTTGCGGAAACCGGGACTTCCGCGGACCAGAGCAACTCGCTGAATTGCAGGGAGAAAACCGCATGAAGCATCCCAACGGCCAGCACGTTGACGGCGCAGTATCGAACGCCTTTGCCGCTGTGCATGATACGTGTATAAATCGCTTCGTCCAGCTGCAAAACAGCCTTCATGGCATCAACATAATTCATCGACAAGCCTTTGTCATTTTTTTATGAACGATATCGCAAAAAGAGGCAGGTGAAAGCCGATGCTTCCCCCTGCCTCCTTGTGCGCTCAGGAACCGGCCATGACCGGTGCTATGTTTTTACCCGGGCCAGGGCTGCAAGCCCCAGATAAATATAATCACGCAGATAATCACGATAGCCGCCGGCATGATGGATCCGTTGTAGCGGGCTTCATCATAATCCGATCCCCAGCCATGGATACGGTCCACCATCTTCTTTGTCTCCAAATCCACCGCGGTGACGCCCATCTTGTTGAAAAGCAAGGACAGGATAACGAGCGATGCGTAGGCCAGGGGGACGGTCACCATGGCGCCGGACATACCGAGCGCGGCCACGAGACCGTGCCCCACGACAATGTCACCCAGCACGTGCGGCGAAATGATGATATAAACAACGCCGAAGACCACGGAACTGATGATCGAGGCCATTTTGTTGGTTTGTTTCCACCAGACACCCAGCAGGATGCTCGGGGCGACCGACGTGGCCAGTAGGCCGAACGCCCAGAGGATGCTGGTAACCAGAAACGCCGGGGGATTGAAAGCCAAAAGGATGGCAGCCACACCACCGATACCCAGGGCGGCATACCCGTAGGCCATTTTCTTCTTGGCTTCCATCTTCGGGCGAATGATGCCCATCAGGTCGCTCCCGATCAGGCCGGATATGGCCATGAGGTTTCCGCCGATGGTGGAAAGTCCGGCAGCAACGGCGCCGCCGATGACGAATGCGGCCACGATGGCCGGGTTGTAGTAGACGTTTAATGCAAAAATGGTCATATCCGCGGGTTCGATATTCATCCCCGTTTCCGCCGTAAACATGTTTCCGGCGAAACCGGCGGTGTAGCTGCCGCCAAAAAGCAGGCCCAGAAACAGGATGAACCAGACCACCGACCAGCGGGCGCTCTTGACGCTGGAAGACGTAAAAATACGCATGGCCAGGGGGGGCAGGGCGATGGGCCCCATTGTAAACGCCGGGATCAGGGCGAAATACCACCGGTAATCATACCGCATGTCAAAGAAGTCCGGCAGCTGTTCCAGCATGCCGGGCACCATGTCGCCGTAGGCCAGCGGCGGGAACCACCATCCGGCCGAACCCATGGATTTCATGATGGCCCCCATGGGAACCACGATGGCAAGCGTCATGACCACCATCTGGAACGCGGCGTTGTAGGATGCGCCGTACATGCCGCCGATGGTGATAAACCCGAC
>PWHG01000023.1 GCA_003554785.1 Candidatus Falkowiibacteriota bacterium | reverse complement strand
CGCCTAATAATATCTTTAAATAGGTTGATTCCTTTGTCAGTGTGCGTGTGCCAGTTCCATAACCTGTAACCCATTTATCCTCGCCATCACTTAAGTTATATTGTGTTTCGCCCCGTATGCCTGGTAACGCCACCCAGTCTGCACCGTTGTAATAATATGCCCTTTTATATGTTGTATGGTAAAACATTCTACCCGTTGCCGGGGAACCCGGAAAATTTGTTCTTACTTCAAGTCTAAATTCTTCAGAAGAATCTTTCCGTAAATCTATTCCAGCAAGAACAGCTTCATCGTATTGTGTTTCCATATTATTCAGGTTGGCCAAACTGCGTGGCGTTGTTTCTATCCAATTAGTTTTCACATAGGCCATTAAACAATCACCCCAAACTCTGATAAGTTAATAAAAGCTGCACCGTCCGAAATATATAAATTATTACCGGTGGTATTAACGTATAGCTTCCCGGCTCCGTGAGCGGGCGCCTCTGCCAACACTTCCGGGATAAATTCTTCGCCCGTGTTTGTTCTAAACGATGTGGCCGGGTCAAGCCATTTGGCTATGATCGTATCATACTGCGTCTCCATCTGTCTGAACCTTGCCGGGGTTAATAATTTATCGGCTGTCCAGTCTACTTTTTCATACATACCATCACCACTTTGTATCCGTTTTCTCAATCTGCCAGGCCTGATCTAACGTTTTCTCGGTTGTCCCGGACGGATGTGCCTGTTTGTCAATCTCTATCCCGCTGTCGATTACTTCGGTAACATCGATACCGCCCCACCAGCCGATATGGGATATATCGCCAAGCGCTTCAAACCCTTCTAAATATAACAGTGTAAAAATTTCGGTAGAACCCTTTTCTGCGCCCGTTTGCTGCGTCAACGCTTTCCGCCCCAACTCCGTCGCCCCGTCATACCAGGCCACGTATTTAATGCGGTCTTCGGGTGCAAAACTTAATCCATGCGTAGCGTCATAAAGTGGCTCAACTGCATCCGGGTAAACTTCATTAAAAATATTCGGCGCCTCGCCTGCCTCCCAGGTTTTGTTGAATTGCAGGGGAATAATAACAACTTCGCCTTCGCCGATATTTTCCCTTATAACCATTTCTCCGCGCCTGACAATTTCTGTGAACAACCTTGTCCAGCTGCCGATGTCCGGCCCCTCTACCCCCTTAACGTCGCTGATTAAAAGATTATTACCCTGGGGGGCTAACGCGACTGATTCAACCAACATCTCCCTATTATTAATGCCATACTGGGGCAGGTTTATATTAACAATGTGACCCGGCCTTAAACCGCGACGTAATGTCTGAAACGATACTGTATTACCAATCACGCGGTATTTTTCGATTAAATTGTTGGCAAATTGAAAAGCTGCCTCCCTGGTGGTCTGCTGCGTCTCCTGTTTTACATCTTCCACAATTCCTGTCCCGTGCTGTTCAATATTAATTCTGTCAATTATCGATTCATAATCCTGGGTGATTATGACAACAGGGAATAACCCCCGGTATGTAACCTTTACTTTGTCGGTATCGGAAAGGGCCACCTCCGCGTCATCCTGGCTGATTACCTCACTATGTTTATTCCAATACCATTTTTTGTTTTCTTCTAATCCCAGGATTCCAATGTCGCCCGGGTCAACCACCACAAAACCCCCGCCGGTATCAATCTCAATCTCCGGTTTCCGGGCTAAACGATAACGCACCAGGAACGCCCTTTTTTCACCGTCGCCGTGTTGAATATCCGTCTGTTCCGCCGTTTCGTCTAACGGCCCTCGTATTACCTGCCGGTTACGATACTTCCACGCGCTGTGTTCTATTTTTAGCGAGCCATAAAGTATATCACTACTTGTAACCGTCCAGGGAGCAGTGTATTTATCCCTTTCCCGGTAGATAATTTGGCGGTGTTCGTCTATTTTCCACCACATACCCGTCCGCTCGGAAATAGCATCAAGGGCCTGGGAAATTGGAACATAATTAAATACTGCCTCTTTTATCACAGGGCCGTTGTCGATAAAGTAATCGTGCCCAAAGGAGTGATCGCCCGTGCCATCGTCAGTGAAGGCCAACACTGCCCCGCCTTCGCTTTCCGATATAGTAAAGCTGTCGGCATCGGGGACACTTTCAACGTAATACCAGTTGCCCTCGCTCAATTCGGCTGGCAGTGTGTCTTCGGTGTAAAATCTCAACCTGTCATCAACAGCAAGGCCGTGTGCCGTAGCATTAATCGTATTAGTGCCGTGGTTAAATGTGCAACCCTGACTTTTTCCAGCCACAATGCCTTCGTCTTTTAAATAAGATTCCCACAGGTCTATAATAATATCTCCTGCATACTGCTCGGAATAGGACTTAGCTGCCAATCTCTTATCTGCTGCATAATGCCAGTCTACACATTCAATCTCAAAAAATAATATCCCGTCTTTTGTATAATACGCACCCTCGGCTCTCTCGATTACCCCGGAGAATACTATTTCACCTTTTGTTATTTCCATGTCTAAAACATATTCCGGTTGGATGAAAAATTCTTCGGTTTCCTCAATTTCAACCGGCTCCATTTTTCCGCTTGTCCAGTCGCTGTCAACCCGTAAGTCGGGGGCGTAAACAGTCACCGGTTCGCCCTTCTGAAAACCCTTATCGTAGTCTTTATTGACAACCCAGAAATTGCAGGTAGTCCGCTCGTCAATCGCATCTTCGCAGACAAAGCTATTTATCCTGACCCGCTGACGTTCGCCGCTAATTTCTACCACTATCATATCTTTAACCCCGTCTTGAGCCTTATTTCCCCAACCATGTGTGGTAGGGTTTTCTTGGCAATCTGTCTGCCGTCAAGTTCGATGACTATAGTTTGTGAGCCGCCCGAACTTCCACTGATTGGTGACCCCCCTGCCATAGCAAGGGATGGGGGATGCGCGACCATATCGCCCATAGATACACCAACTTTGCGCTGCATGCTTTCAATGCCACGCTCAAAACCCTCACCGACGTTTACACCAAACCCCTCAAAGAGTTTAGATGGTGACGATAAACCTAAGAATGATTTAACACCATCAACTGCATTATTAACAACGTCTCTGAGCGCACCGCCTAAGT
>PWHG01000071.1 GCA_003554785.1 Candidatus Falkowiibacteriota bacterium | reverse complement strand
ATTTTCTGTCTCGCAACGCTAATTTAGGTGACTGTGTTCAACCTTGTCGCTGGGAGTATGAAATAAAGCCAAAAAATAAAGAAGAATCTTTGATAGTTGGTGAAGATAAAAATGGCACATACTTACTTAACTCCCTTGATATGTGTTTAATTAAAAGAATTGAGGAGATGATAAAGACTGGGATTTCAGCGTTTAAAATAGAAGGTCGAGCTAAAAGTGTATACTATTTAGCTAATGTAGTTGGTGCCTATCGTGAAGCTATTGATTTGCATTATAATAAAACTAAAATACAGGAGAGAAAAAAGAGAATAAATTTTTTATACAAAGAACTTGAAACAAAGTTAGTTCATCGAGGTTTTAGTGAAGGTTTAATGTTTGGTAATAAAAAGGATAACAAGCAAAACTTTAAAGATAGTAAAAGTACTCCAAATTGGGAGTTTTGTGGTCAAGTTACAGGTTGTAAAAAGATAAAAAAAGATAAATATGCTGTTACTTTTAAAGTTCATAATTCATTAAAAATATATGACAACTTAGAGTTAATTAGCCCGCCTTATAATTCAAAGAAATGGCGACTCAAGGAAATGTATGATTTAGCTTATAATGAGATCTTAGAGGCACACGGTGGTGGCGGTGGTCAAAAAGTAATAATTTATTTTAAAACTCCAGTTTCTGTTTATAGTGTACTTCGTCGTCGCTTTTAATTATATGTTTTTTTTGCTAAAATATAGATAATGATTAAAAAACATCTACAAATATTTTCCTTTTTTGGCTCACTACTAGGTTTATTAATTTTAATTTATTTACCCCTTGCTTTTTGGTTTGTGGTTTTTTCTTTGTTCTTTATTGTCTGGGGAATTGTTTCTTTTCTGTATTGCTCTGAAAATAGTAAATACAGAATGGTTTTGCGAGTATTTTCTATAGTTGGCGGAGCTTTAGGTGTAGTTTTTATTGTTTTTTCTATCTGGGGTTTTATTAGCGTCGGTTTGTCATTAATTCTTCGCAACTTCTTAATTTTAGCCCTTTCTTTAGGTATATTTACCCTTGTCTGGTCATTTTTAGCTTTAAAGTGTCTTAATATTATTGGTAAAATTAAATTAAATCATGAAAAAGAGAAAAAATAAGACAATTTTAATATTATTGATTATCGGTTTAGCTTCTTTTACTTTAGCCGGTTTTTTTTATTATTATAATAATAAAAGTTTAGACTTACATCCCTTAAACCAATATGAAGATTTAGACGAATTAACAAAACAGGCATCAAACAGTTCATATGTTCTGTTGGGCGAAACTTCTCATGGTACAGCTGATTATTATATTTGGAGAAAAAAAATTACTCAGCGTTTAATTAGTGAACATGACTTTAATTTTATATTAGTTGAAGGTGATTGGGATTCAATTTACAAATTAAATTTATATGTTAAACACTTATCTCACCCTAAGGGTGGAGCTTATGAAATAATGGAGAATTTTGAGCGTTGGCCAACCTGGATGTGGGCAAATTATGAGTTTTTAGAATTTATTGAATGGTTAAGAAAATATAATTTAAATTTAGAGGAAGATAGACGTGTGGGTGTTTATGGTATGGATGTCTATGGTTTAAGTAATTCTATGGACGAGGTTATTGATTATTTTAGAGATAATGATAAGTCAATAGCAGATGAAATAAAAGATTTATATACTTGTTTATTAGATTATCAAGATGATTATTCTTCATATATCCAAGATTTATATGAAGAGAAAAATAATTGTCAAAAGCCTGTTTTAGAGGCTTTAGAAATTGTTAAAGAAAATAGTCAAGATACTTATGAATATTTTAATATTGCTCAAAACGCTAAAGTAGTGGTTTATGGAGAGATGCATTATCGAGCTAATTTATATCCAGACTCTAGAGCTTGGAATGCGAGAGTAGAGGGGATGAAGGATAGGTTTAATAATTTATTAAACTATTATGGAGAAAACTCAAAAGCAATTGTCTGGGCACATAACACTCATATTGGTGATGCCCGAGCAACTGATATGAAAGAAAAGGGAAGTATAAATATTGGACAATTACTTAGAGAAAAATATGATGATGATAAAGTTTTTGCTGTCGGTTTCTCTACTTTCAGCGGAACAGTAACTGCCTCACATGCTTGGCAGGAAGCAGAAAGAGCTTTTATGATACCAAACGCTAGGGAAGGTAGTTTAGAGTATATATTAAACAAAAAGGACTTAGATAATTTTTATATATTACTTAATGATAATTTACCAAAATTCTTAAGTGAAAAAATTGGCCACCGAGCTAAGGGTGTAGTCTATAATCCTATGTATGATAAGCACAGTTATGTAGAAACAATAGTCAGTGATCGCTATGACGCCTTAATATTTATTAGCAATACAGAGCACTTAAATTCAATAAAATAGATAAATTTGTTAATTTTTTTTAAATAGGTTATAATATTAAATGTAATATAAATTGTAAATAAATATGATTAAAAAATTCAGTGATAAATTAAAAGAAAGTTTTAGTGAAGGAACCAAGGGGCGATTCATGAATGCTTTTGTGGATTTATTTTTAATGTATAAAAATATCAGTCGTTATAAATAATTATTTATTTTAAATAAAGAAAAAAAGCCGTTGCATTGTGCAGCGGCTTTTGTTTTTTTACACCGACAAGAAGCTAACCTGCTTGTCGGTTCCTGGTATCTGAAATGAGTTTTCACCCTTTAAAGGTGAACCACATTTAAGAATATACTGTGGTTTAATCTCATTTAAGTCTTGTTTAATTATATCAATAATTAAACAAACTTGGTTCTTAACTAGGTCAATTTTAGAAACTATCCTTACCTCGTCGGCAACGATAATTGTTCCTAAAAGGGAAGGGTCAATATAAAACCTTCTAGTAAGAAAGTTACCATCAAAAATATCACCCCTTCGGTAGTGATTAGGTATACCAACAATTTCTTGGTTTCCGTTAATTATTTGGTGCTCAGCAATAAACTTCAAATGTTTATCATTTTTATTTGGCACTTTTAATTTAACATTTTTAAAAGTGGCCATAATTTCATAATTTGCATTTACTTGCTTTTTTATCATTTTCATCCCTCCTGTTTTTTGATTTTTATTGTTTTTTTGTTTTAAAGTACTTCGATTAACAATATCATAAATTTTATATTATGTCAATGCTAATTTAAAAAAGCTTAAATTTATGTTAAGATTAAAATATGAAATTTGAACTAGTAAAATTTTTAACACCTAAGAAATTAGAATTGTTTGGCTTTTATATTGGCAAAAAAAATCCGGAAACAATATATATTTTTATACATGGACTGGGTAGTTCTGTTTTTAGAAAAGCTGAGCTTTATCAAAAACTAGCTGGGAAGAACTCGGCTGTTTTTGCTTTTAATAATCGTGGAAATGAAATTATATCAAGATTTAGCCAAGTTAAAGAAAAAGGGAAGTATAAATCTAAAACCATTGGCAGTGCTCATGAAAAATTTACTGACAGTTTAGATGACATAGGTGGAGCAGTTCAGTGGGTGAAAAAGTTAAAGCCTAAAAAAATAATTCTTGTTGGTCACTCAACTGGCTGTCAAAAGTCAATTTACTATTTATCTAAAAAACCTGATAAAAAGGTAAAAGCAGTTGTTTTGCTATCTCCAATTAGTGATTTAGCTGGGGTTTTAAATTTTTCTAGCAAGTATCAATTTGAAAAAGCTCATAAATTTTCTAAAAAACAGGTTGAAAATAAAAAGGGAGATGAGTTGCTACCACTTAATATTTGGCCTATTTATATAGATGCACAAAGATTTTTAAGTTTATATAGTCAAAACAGTTTAGAGGAAATTTTTTGCTACAGCCAAGAATCAAAAAGGGCAAAGATTTTAAGAAAAGTAAAAATACCAATTTATGTACTGCTAGGGGATGAAGATAAGTATCTAGATCGCCCAGCTGAGCATATTGCTGATTGGTTCAGCAAGGACTTGGACTCAAGAAGGATTAAAACAGAGATAATCAAAGGAGCTGACCATAGTTTTTCTGGATTTGAGAAATTAGTGGCTTTAAGAGCAAAGAAATATTTTAAAAATTAATTAATATTAGTCAAAAAAATAAGCTAAGGCTTTCAATTTTAAAATAATTCTGCTATAGTATTGTTAGTTATAATAAATTAAGAAAAAAACTATGATGAGTTTTCTAAAAAACCTATTTGGTAAAAAATCTGAAGAAAAAAAATCAGATGAGACTAACAACCCAAATCCGGAGAATCAAGAAGAAGAAACTACTGATCAGTTAGCTCCTGATTCACAATTTAATCAAGAAGAGTCAAGTCATCATGAACCTAAACCTGAGCATCATCATGATGAAGAAAAAGATCACTCAGAAGAAGGTGAAGATGAACACAAACACCACGGTGAAGAAGAAGGTGGTGAACAGTTTAGACAATAATTAACTTTAAATCACTTAAAACCCTGATTTTTTAATCATATTCATGATTAAAGTTTTAGGGTTTTATTTAAATATTTAACTATGAACATGAAAAAAGGTAAGGTAGTAATTGTCGATCCAGAAAAATTTGATAAGCAAAAAAAGATTTTTAAAAAAGCAGGAGCTAAAAACCTGCAAGTAATTTCTGATTTTGATCGCACGATTACTAAATGTTTTGTTGACGGTAAAAGAGTACCTTCAATTATTGGCCTACTAAGAGAAAAGAACTATCTACATAAAGATTATAAAAAAGAAGCTAAAAGTCTTTTTAATTTTTATCATAAAATAGAGATTAATCCTAAAATACCTTTGAGTTTTAAAAAAGAAAAAATGCTTGAATGGTATAAAAAGCATTTTTCTATCCTTATTAAATTTGGACTTACAAAAGATTTAGTAAAAAAAGCAATGAAGGAGTCAGATTTTCATCTGCGACCTGGTGGGCAAGAGTTTTTTGAACGATTAAATAAAAAGTCTGTACCACTCTTAATTTTTTCTGCCGGAGGTTTGGGAAGAGAAAGTATTGAGATTTTTTTAAAAAAAAGAACTTTATTTTATAATAATACTTATATTGTGGCTAATAATTTTCTTTGGGATGAAAAAGGAGGTTTGTTAGCTGTTGAAAAGCCAATTATTCATCCTTACAATAAAGACGAGGCTATTTTAAAAAACTTTAGTTTTTATGAAAAAGTTAAAAAAAGAAGAAATGTTATTTTACTCGGCGATAGCTTAGGTGATGGAAAAATGGCTAATGGTATGGCTCATGATGAGGTTTTAAAAATTGGATTTTTAAATGAAGATGACAGAAGTCATCTAAAGCATTATTGTCAAGAATTTGATATAGTTATTATTGGTGATGCTAGTTTTTATTTTGTCAATCAATTATTAAAATCTATATTATGAAAAATTTTTCAAAAATTTTTAATCCCAAATCAATCGCGGTTGTGGGAGCTTCAACTAAAAAAAATAGAGTCGGAAGTGATATTTTAAAGAATTTAATAAACGATGGTTTTTCTGGCAAAATTTATCCTGTTAATCCCAAGGCTAATCGACTAATGGGCCTTAAATGTTACTCTAATTTAGATGAAATAAAAGAAAATGTAGATCTAATGATTATTGCTATCCCAGCTGAGAAGGTAGCCAACATTTTAAAACAAGGAGCTAAACTAAACATAAAGGCCGCTATTGTAGTTTCAGCTGGCTTTAAGGAAGTTGGTAATGTAGCTTTAGAGGAAGAAATAAAAGATATTTGCTATCAAAAAGATATAAGTTTGATTGGTCCTAATTGTTTAGGAGTTATTAATCCAGCCAATAATTTAAATGCTAGCTTTGCTAGCGCTGATTTATCAGTTGGTAATATTGCTTTAATCTCACAAAGTGGAGCTCTATGT
The DNA here is from genome assembly GCA_003554785.1 of Candidatus Falkowiibacteriota bacterium. GTDB lineage: Bacteria > Patescibacteriota > Patescibacteriia > Patescibacteriales > UBA12465 > PWHG01. The sequence continues at coordinate 40,418 of PWHG01000071.1, read as the reverse complement.
ACAGCTATGATTGATTTAGCAAAGCATTATAATTTAGGCTTTTCTAAATTTATTAGCATTGGCAACAAAACTAGTGTAGAAGAGGTTGATTTATTAAACTATCTAGCCGATGACAAACAAACAGATATAATTGCTCTCTACACTGAACAATTAAGTAGTTCAGTTGATTTTATAAAAGTTGCTAAAAAGCTATCAGATAAAAATAAACCTTTAATTGTATTGAAGGGAGGTAGTTCTGAGGAAGGTTCTGGTGCTAGTGCTTCTCATACTGGCGCCTTAGCTGGCGATAACAATGCTTACAAAGCTCTATTTAAACAAGCAAATGTCATACAAGCAGAGAAAATTTCTGATATTTTTGCTTATTTGCAAATTTTAAAAAATAATAATTTTGAAAATTTTAGTAAACTTGCCATAGTTAGCAATGCTGGTGGTCCCGGTGTTTTAGCTGTTGATGGTTTAAAAAATTCTAGCCTACCTCTAGCCATTTTGTCATCTAATAACTTAAAGGAACTTTCACAGGAGTTGCCGTTTAGTGCAAGTTTAGCTAACCCTATTGACATATTAGGTGATGCCAGTGCTGATCGATACAAGTTAGTATTTGATAAATTAATAAATGACAAAAAAGTTGATTCAATTTTAGTAATTTTCACTCCACAATCAATGTCTGAAGTTGAAAAAACTGCTCAAACAGTTGTTGATTTAAAAAAATCAAATAAAAAGATCGCAGCGGTTTTTATGGGTCATAAATTAACTAAAAAGAGTAGAGAACTCCTGCGCCAAAAAAATATTGCCTGTTACGCATATCCAGAAACTGCTACTAATTCATTGATTGCTTTTTCTACTTGGCTAAAAAACAGGAAAAAAATAAAAATAAAATCAGAAACCATAAATAAAGTAAACACAAAATTGGTACAAAATATTTTAGAAAATGCAAAGCTTCAAGAATTGGAAGCACTGAGCGAAGATCAAGCTTTTAAAGTCTTATCAGCTTATAATATAAAAGTAGTAAAAAATCAGTTAGCTAAGAGCGCCGTTGGGCTAAACAAGGAAATGAAAAAATTTCCTAGTAAATTAGTACTTAAAATTGTCTCCGGCGATATTTTACATAAATCAGAAGTCGGGGGAGTAAAATTAGATATAGATAAAAAAGATTTAAGTAAAAGTTACAATAATTTAATCAAAGATGTAAAAAACAATAGACCAGATGCAGAAATATCAGGAGTTTTGCTAACTGAGATGATAAAGACTGATAATTTAGAGATGATAATTGGAGCCGTTAGAGATCCACTTCTTGGTCCAATGATTATGGTGGGGCTGGGAGGAATTTATGTTGAAGTTTTGCAAGATAAAGCTTTTGCAGTTGAGCCCTTTAGCAAAGCGACAGCTTATGAGATGATAAATTCTTTAAAGACAGTTAAAATATTAGATGGTATTCGTGGAAAAGAAGCTTATGACAAAGAAGCTTTAGCTGATTGTTTGTTGAAAGTTGGTAATTTAATGCATGATTTCTATGATATTAAAGAAATTGATATTAATCCAATTGCCTTGTTTAAAAAAGGTAAAGGCTGTAAAGCCCTAGATGCACGTATTTTAATTAATTATGGAAAGTAGAAATAACCAATTTTTTAAAAATTTCTTTAAGCGAGAATGGTTTGCTTTTTCTATAACCATTTTGCTCTTAGTGACTGCTTTGCCATTTTATTTATCCTTTCCGGAAAATATATATTTTATTTCACTTAATTTAATACTCCCTAGTTTTTTAGTGGCATTTTTTGGACCATTGCTTGTATTACTGCTATATTTATATTTTCAATTTTTATTTAAATCAAATTTTTCACTCAAAGATAAGTATAACTTAAGAGATATTAGTTTAGGTTTTTTGAGTCTTATTCATTTTAGTTTTTCACTTAAAGCAATTAATTTTCCTATTAATCTAAGTTTTTTCCTGTCTTTGTTTATGGCTTTTTATTTTCTTTATTTAGCTTTCTTCTTTTTAAAATACAAAGAGAAATCCAATATTTTCTTTTTTATTATTTCAATTATTCTTTTTATTTTTTCTCTTTTAAGTTATTTTAATATTTACTAAAGTCTAGTTTATATCCACGACCATTTAAGGTATGGATATAATTTTTTTTCTTAATTTTGTTTAATTTTTTTCGCAAATTCATTAAATGGGCTTCAATTGAGTTAGAGAAAGGGTCAGCATTCATGTCCCAGACATGCTCCATTATTTCACTTCGAGAAAGAATTTGCTTGGGTCTTTTTAGAAAGAATTCTAATAAATTGTATTCTTTGTTAGTTAAAATGATTTTCTTATTATTTCTTTTTACTTCCTTGGTTTTTGAATTTAGATTAATATCAGCAAATTTTAAATTTTTTTCTTCAATTTCTCTTGGTCGCCTCAAAAGGGCGTTAACTCTTAAAATAAATTCTTTAAATACAAATGGTTTGACTAAATAATCATCAGCCTCCATTTCAAACATTTCTTGTTTGTCTTCTAGTGAAGCTTTAACAGTTAGAACTAATATTGGAGTTTTTTTGTCTTGTCTAATTTCTTTTATAACCTCACTTCCGCTTAGTTTGGGTAAATTACAGTCTAGGACAATTAAGTCATAATGGTTTGTTCGAGCTAAAAAAGCTCCTTTTTCACCATCATGGGCACAGTCAACCACAAATAGTTGGGATTTAAGGGCAGTTTTTAAAAAGGCGCTAATTTCTAAATCATCTTCGATAATTAAAATACGCATATTTTTTTTTATTATTTATTATAAAATAATTATACTAATATTTAATAACAAATAATTAAAAAGCTGATAAAAATAAATTAAATTTGCTTTTTAGACTATTTTCTTGCTATTATTTAAATATATGGCTAAAAAAATATTATCCAATCAACCACCAAAGGGAACCAATGACTGGTTGCCAGAGGAATTTAAACTTCGTCAATATATATTTAACACTTGGCGCCAAGTTTGTATTCGTTATGGCTATAGAGAGTATTTAACACCTTTAGTTGAATTAGCTGATCTTTATAAAGCTAAGTCAGGAGAAGATGTTGGTGGTCAGGAGTTGGTGACCTTTTATGATTTTAGTAAAAGAGAATTGTGTATTCGTCCAGAAATGACCCCATCAGTTACTCGCATGGTTAGTAAAATGTATGCAGCCAGCCCAAAACCTCTTAAACTCTTTTCAATTGCCAATTTTATGCGCAACGAGAGACCACAAAGAGGTAGAAATAGGGAATTTTGGCAATTAAATTGTGATGTTTTTGGTAGCTCGTCTGAAGTGGCAGATTTGGAAATTTTGCAATTATCACTGGATATCATGAATGAGTTTAAAGCCCCTAAAAATTCCTTTACCCTAAGAATTAATAATCGCCGATTACTTGAAGAAATGTTGCCTTTTTTTGGAATTGAAGATAAAAATAATCAAGAACTTTTTCGGATTTTGGATAAGTACAATAAATTATCAAAAGATGAATTTTATTCTCGCTTAAAAACTTTGAATGTAAAAGCCGATAAGTTAAAAGATATTGAAGCTTTAATGTCTAATGATAAAAAAGTTATTGAAGATCTAATTTCTTCATCAAAAAAATTAAAAGAAGCTAAAGACGAGGTTGATTTTGTGATTAAAAGTTTAAAAGATTTAGGTTATAGTCAAGAAATTGTTTTTGACCCTTCACTGGTTCGTGGTTTTGATTATTATGATGGCTTAATATTTGAAGTATTTGATAATAATCCAAAAAATATGCGAGCTATGTTTGGTGGTGGACGCTACAACGGTTTAGCGCAAATTTTTGGTGCAACTAGTTTTCCGGCTGTAGGTTTTGCTCCCGGTGATGAGACTACAAAATTATTTCTAGAATCTTGGAATTTAATTCCCAATAATTTGTATGAAAATAATTTTATTTATTTTCCATTACTGGATTCTGCGAGTTTACTTGAATCACAAAAATTAGCTGCTAGTTTAAGGCGGGATGGTAATAATGTTTATTTTTCTCTTGAGCCACAAAAATTAAAAAAGGCTCTTGATTTAGCCAATAAACAAAAATACAATAAAATTATTATTTTTGGAGATAAGGAAAAAGCAAAAAATGTCTATAGACTAAAAGATATGAAAAGCGGTGAAGAAAAAGAATTCATTCTAAAATAAAATATTTTACAATAAAAAACAAGCGATTGCTTGTTTTTTACTTTACAAATTCTCTATTTACGCTATAGTATTTATCTAAAATCAAATCAGTTGTTCATTTAAAACATCAACCATGAAAGAAAAGAAATTATGGATTTTTGACTATGATGGCGTACTGGTTTTTTCAGTTTATGTAACCTTTATGTGTATCATTGAGGCTGCCAAAAAAGTTGAAGTTTCTCTACCTAGTTTTACTTTGCTTAGAGCTTGTTGGGGCAAAAATTTTCATGAAGATTTATTTCCTAAATTAGCCAAAGAACTAAATTGGACATACGTTCAAAAAGAGTATGTTATGGAACTTTTTCTTGAAAATAATCAGAAGTTAGAATATCCTCTCCCGGACTCAGTAAATGATTTCTTAAAAAAAGCTAAAGAAAAAAAAGAATTAGCAATTTTAAGCAATCGTGATTTAAACAGCCTTATTGTCAGTGCCAATAAACTGGGTTTGGATTTAAGTATTTTTAAAAGAATAATTTGTCCACAAAATGCTTTATTTAAACCTGATCCGGAGGTTTTTAAGGTTTTTTGGCAAGAAGGTTACAATCCGGAAGAATCTTTGTTTGTTGGAGATTCGATTAACTTTGACTTAAAAGCGGCTCAAAGCCATTTTCCCGTAATTGATTTTGTGGCAATTTCATCTGGATTGCATGAGAAAAACGAATTTATTGAAGCTGGAGAAAAAAAAGAATTTATTTTAAAATCTCCAGTTGAAATGGAAAAATGGTTGTAAATTTAAACCCTTTCTAAACGAAAGGGTTTTTTAATTTTAAAAGGAGCAAAGCTAAGGCGGTGAATAGGGCAGGGACCAAATTCCTTTATTTTTTTTAAATGTTCTTTGGTGCCGTAGCCTTTATGTTTTTCAAAGTTATATATAGGATATTTTTTATCGTATTGACACATCAGCCAATCTCGACTGACTTTAGCAATTATAGAAGCAGCAGCGATAGAGAAAACTGATGAGTCACCCTTTATAATTGCGCTTTGGTTAACATTAATTTTAGGGATTTTAAAATGCCCATCAACAAGTAGGTAGTGAGGGGCTTTTTTTAATGAATTTATAGCCTTTGTCATCGCTAAAAAACTAGCTTGCAATATATTGATCTTATCAATCATTTGGTTGTTAACCACTCCAATTTCAACCGCTAAAGCTTCTTGTTTAATAGTTTTAAACAATTCTTGTCTTTTTTTAGGACTTAGTTTTTTTGAATCATTTATAATTTTTAACTCATCACTATCAATAGAGAATTTATCATCTATTAAAACACATGCAGCTACTACTGGCCCAGCTAGAGGTCCGCGTCCAGCCTCATCAACACCAGCGACGGTTTTGTAATTTAAAGCAAAAAATTTTTTTTCATTTTCCAAATTAAGCATATTTTAATTATAGCATAAATAAATTTACAAATGTATTTTATTGTGGCATTATTAAGTTATGGATAATAAATATTATAAACAAAATCGCTTAGAAATGTTTGACTTTATACCTAAAAATTCTCAAAGAATTTTAGATATTGGCTGTGGTCAGGGAAATTTTTCTGCAGTTTTAAAAGAAAAACTTAAATCACAAGTTTGGGGTATAGAAAAAGATGAAAAGGCCGCTAAAGTTGCCAGAGAAAAATTAGATAAAGTATTAATTGGTGATGTAAATTATCACCTTGACTTCCTGGAGGATGATTATTTTGATTGCATTGTCTTAAACGATATACTTGAACATTTAGTTGACCCTTTTTTATTTCTCAAAAAACTTAAAAGCAAATTAAATAAAAATGGAGTAATAGTTTTTTCAGTGCCTAATGTAAGATATTTATTTAATTTAAAAAAACTAATAATTGATAAACAGTGGCACTATGAAGATGAAGGAATTCTTGATAGAACCCATTTGCGTTTTTTTACTAAAAAAAGCTTAATTGAAACCTTTAATAATTTAAACTTTGAAGTTTTGCAAATAAAAGGTATTAACCCTCTTAATTTCTGGAAGTTTAGTATTATAAATATTATTTTTTTTGGATTTTTATCTGATACTAGATATTTGCAATTTGCTGGGGTTATAAAAGCTAAATAAAAAATTAATTTATAAATTTATGTCTAATAATGTTTTTTCACAATTACCAATAGAAGATTATAGAAAACCTGATAAAAAGATTGAAGATTTATTTTGGCACCGTTTTTCTCCTCGAGCCTTAAGTGGAGAAGCTTTAACTGAGGAAGCAGTTTTAACAGTTTTAGAGGCAGCTAGATTTGCCCCATCAGCTTTCAATGAACAACCTTGGCGCTTTATCTATAGTTTAAAAGATGATAAAGCATGGTATGAGACTCTTGATTCTTTGGTGGAGTTTAATCAGTCTTGGGCTAAAAAGTCCGGAGCGCTTTTAATTGTTTTAGCTAAAAATAATTTTAGCCAGAACAATAAAGTTAATCATACAGCTAAGTTTGATACTGGTGCGGCTTGGCAAAATTTAGCCCTACAAGCTAGAGCTCTAGGTTTAGTAGCTCATGGTATGAGTGGTTTTGATCATGAGAAGTTAAAAGAAAAATTTAAAATTAGCGATGACTTTTCAATTATTGCTACTATCGCCTTAGGTGTTCCTGGAGATATTGATAATTTAAGTGAGGATTTAAAAAAAGATGAGAAGCCCTCTGGTCGCTTTAAGGTGGAAAAAATAAGTAGTCGCGATAAATTTGATTTTTAAATTTATTTTTTATGAAAAAAACTAATTTTTTATTAGCCGTAGTTGCGATAATATTATTAAGTGCTATAATTTTGCGAATTCAACAGTTAAGAGATAGCAATAGTCAAGAGCCAGTAAAGGAAGAATTAGTAGAAGAAAAACAAGAAATAGTGCAAGAAAATAAAATAGAAAAAGAAGAAGAATTGTTTCTTGAAATAATTGATCCTAGTTCAGGGGAGTTAATTACCAGCCCATTTTTAGTTAAAGGCTTAATCCCCAGTGCTTGGTTAGATAAAGGTGATTATTTTGTGGTTTTAGTTGATAGGCAAGATAATAATATAGTAGATATTTCTAAATTACAAACAGAAAAAGATTGGCAAACTGGAAAAAAAGTTCCTTTTTATGCTTCTTTAGAATTTATAGAAAACAATAAATCAGGATTAATTAGTATCAGAAGAAAGCAAAATAATCAATTATATGAAGTTAGCAATTTTAAAGATATTAATATAAATTATTAAAAATAATATGGAAATATATTTATACAATACATTAAGTCGTCAAAAAGAAAAATTTAAAGAAATTTACCCTTCTAAAGTTGGTCTATATACTTGCGGACCAACAGTTTATAACTATGCTCATATTGGCAACCTGCGCTCTTATTTATTTGAAGATCTACTTAAAAGGGTTTTGCTTTACAATGATTACAAAGTAAAACATATTATGAATATCACCGATGTCGGTCATTTAACTGGTGATATGGACATGGGAGAAGATAAAATAGAAGAACAAGCTAAAAAAGAAAAGAAAAATGCTTATGAAATTGCAAATTACTACACAAAAGCTTTTGTAGCTGACATAAAGGCATTAAATATAGAAGAGCCAGATATTTGGTGTAAAGTTAGTGATCATATCAATGAACAAATTGAATTAATAAAAACTTTAGAAAAAAAAGGCTACACTTATTTAACATCTGATGGAGTTTATTTCAATACTGCAAAATTTGAAAACTATAATCAGCTTAGCCACTTACCACTTGAAAATCTAAAAGAAGGGGCTAGAGTTGAAAAAAATCAAGAAAAGAAAAATTCCACTGATTTTGCCCTTTGGAAATTTTCTCCAAAAGACAAGCAAAGACAAATGGAGTGGTCCTCACCTTGGGGCACTGGTTTTCCAGGTTGGCATATTGAATGCTCAGCTCTTAGTTTAAAGTATTTAAAAAAGCAAAGAGATATTCACTGCGGTGGAATTGACCACATAAATGTTCATCATAGTAATGAAATTGCTCAAAGCGAGGCTGCCACTGGAGAGAAATTTTTCAATTATTGGCTACATAATTCTTTTTTAAATATTGTTGGTGGTAAAAAAATGGCTAAAAGTGAAGGTAATTTTTTAACCTTAAAAAAAATAATAAAAGAATTAAACATAAATCCACTAGCTTATCGCCTAGCTAGCTTGCAAGTTCATTATCGAAAACCTATGGAGTATAGCAGGGAATCATTTTTAAGTGCTCAAGAAAGTCTTGATAAATTATATAAGCAAATTGACTTAATTAAAGATAAAAATTTAAAAACAGCCAAAGTTGATGAGAAATTTAAACTTCAGTTTCTAAAAGCCATAAATGATGATTTAAATGCACCTCAAGCCTTAGCGGTTTTGTTTAATTTATTAAAATCTGACCTAAAAGATGAAGATAAGTTAAAAACTGCTCTTGATTTTGATAAAGTTTTAGGCTTAGACTTGAAAAATGCTGGTAGTTATTTAAATCAAACAATTGAAAAAGAGAAGTGGCCTAAAAATTTAAAACAATTACTTGAAAAAAGAACTCTGGCTCGAGAAAATAAAGATTATCAAACTGCTGATAACTTAAGAAAAGAAGTTGAAGGTTTAGGTTATATTTTAGAGGACAAACAAAGTGGAGAGCAAATTATTAAAAAGAAAAGATGAGAAATAATTTTTGGTTAAAACTTAAAACTCCTATTTTAGTATTGGCACCAATAGCCGGATTTACTAACCTAGTTTTTAGAGAAATTTGCCAAGATTATGGAGCTGATGTAGTTTATAGCGAAATGGCCTCAGCGACTGCTCTTTATTATAATCAAAAAGAGAAAAATAAAACTCTTGAGCTTCTTAAAAAATCTAAAAAGGAAAAAAATTATGTCGTGCAACTTTTTGGTGGCGATGAAAAACATTTTCCTTTAGCCACTAAAATAGTAAGTGAAAAAATCAAGCCAGCAGGAATTGACATTAATTGCGGTTGTCCAGTTTCTAAAGTTGTTAAACAATCAGCCGGTGTAGATTTAATGAATGATAAAAAAAGAGCTAGAAAAATTATCAAAGCTGTAATTGACAATACTGACTTGCCGGTTTCAATTAAAATTAGAAAAGAAGCTTATGGTACAACAGCAATTGAGTTTGTGAAGTATTTAGCTGATTTAGATATAAGTGCAATTATAGTTCATGGTCGTAGCTTAAAGCAAGGATTTACTGGAGAGATAGATTATTCAGTAATTAAAGAAATAAATAAAATTTTTGAAGGGAAGGTAATTGCCAATGGTAATATTTACAATCTTGAAATCGCTAACAAAACTTTAAAAGAAACTCAAGCTGATGGTCTTGCCTTAGCTAGAGGAGCTCTTAACCGACCTTGGCTTTTTGAAGAAATTAAAAAAGAAAAACCAATTAATTTAAATAAAAAACAATTATTTTCACTCATCATCAAACACGCTAAATTAGCGGAAAAAGAATATGGAGAAAATACTGTAGTAGCTCTGAGAAAACATCTTTGCTATTATATGCAAAATTTTCCCCAGGCTAGCACTTACCGACAAAAATTAGTTCATGCTAGCAATTTGTCAGACTTAAAAGAAATTTTAAAAATATGATTTTATATATAAATACATCTTTAGTTGATAGTTTGGAAGTGTCACTGAAAAAAGATGATAAGCTGATTTTAAAAAAACAAATTAAAGCTAAAAAAAAACAAGCTGAAAAATTACTGCTTAGTATTGATAAACTTTTAAAAAGCTCCAATGTTAAATTAAAAGATATTAAAGAGATTAGAGTTTACAATTATGGAGGAACTTTTACTGGTCTAAGAATTGGTGTTTTAACTGCCAATGCTCTTGCTTATTCTCTGCAGATTCCGGTAAATAGTGCAGAGACCAAAGAACAAAAAAATAAAAAATTCTCAAGCAAAAAGTTAGTAAAAGCTAATTATGAAAAAGAAGCTAGTATAGGAAAGAAAAAATGAGCTGTGGATAAATAATTTTCAAAAATATAAAAAATAAAAGACTACTTGTGGATAAGTAGTCTTTTTCTTTATTTTTTCGCTTATTTTAAAGCAATATTTAGGGTTGACGGTAGTGCATAAGTGGTGTATAATTAAATTATAAAGGTGAAAAGTGGGGTATTAAGGGGAATTTCATAAATATAAATTTATGTTTATAGGCGAATACAATCACATCTTAGATAGCAAAGGACGCTTAGCGATACCCGCTAAGTTTCGAAGTGTTTTAAAAAAGGGGGCAGTCGTCACTAAAGGACTAGATGATTGTCTTTTTTTGTATTCCAAAGAACAGTTTAAAAAAATTGCTGAAAAGTTTGCCTCACTGCCAATTAGTCAAGCTAAAGCTAGAGCTTTTGCTCGACATATGTTAGCTGGAGCTATGGATGTTGAATTTGACAATCAGGGAAGAATTACCTTACCAGAGTATCTTAGAAAATTTTCCGGTTTAGAGAAAAAAATTGTCGTGGCTGGTTTATATAATCATTTAGAAATTTGGGATCAGGAAGCTTGGGAGAAATATAAAGGAAGGGCAGAGAGAAATAGTAATGATATTGCCGAGGCTTTAGGTGAATTAGGTATCTAATAATTTATATATGTCAATTCACAAGCCAGTGATGTTAAAAGAAGTTTTGGACTTTTTAGACCCCAAATCCGGACAAGTTTTTATTGATTGCACCCTAGGAGCTGGTAATTATAGTCAAGAAATAGCCAAGTTAGTTGGAAAAAAAGGAAAAGTATTTTCAATTGAATGGGACGTAAAAGCTAAAAAAAAATTTGATCATTTAATTAAAGATAAAAAGGACTTAAGTATAAAAACTGTATTAAATAATTTTGCTAATTTAGATGAGATCGCAGAAAAAGAGGGAATTGAAAAAGATACTTGTTCAGGAATTGTTTTTGACTTAGGTTTATCATCTGACCAGCTAGAAGATGAAGATAGAGGTTTTTCATTTAAAAAGGATGCTCCACTGAATATGGCTTTTTCTAAGGAATTGGCTGATAAAACGATAGAAATTGTAAATTATTATTCATTAAAGGATTTAGTTAAAATATTCAAGGATTTCGGCGAAGATCCCCATGCATATCGTGTCTCTCGGGCGATTGTTTTCTACAGAAGGAAGAAAAGAATCGCCCGAGTCAAACACTTACTGGAGATTATAGAAAGTTCATTACCTGTTAAAAACTTTAAAAATAAAAGAATTCATCCCGCTACTGTATATTTTCAAGCTTTAAGAATTGCTACCAATGATGAATTAAATAATTTGCGCTTGGCCTTAGCTAAAAGTTTGGATTTAATTAAAAGTGGAGGGAGAATTGTAGCCATATCATTTCATAGTGGTGAAGATAGAATAGTGAAAAATTTTTTTCGTGAAAATTCACGAAATTGTAGATGTTTGCCCAGTGATTTAATTTGTACATGTCAGGATCCGAAATTAAAAATATTAACAAAAAAACCATTAGTAGCCACTGATGAAGAAAAAAAAGACAATCCTAGGTCTCGTAGCGCAAAATTACGAGTTGCAGAAAAAATTTATTAATAATTAAAAATAATATGACCGCCTTAAAATCAAAAAAAATCAGTAAAAAGAAATACACTTTAATTTCTTGGAAAAAAATTAATTTTGTTTTAATTTCTCTACTTATTTTAATAGGAGGAACTAATTTAGCCATTTGCAATGATATGGCTGGAAAAGGTTTTGTAATTAGAGATCTAAATCGAGAATTAAGTTTACTGTCTGAGGAAAATCGAAGTTTAGAATCTAATTTAATGGCGATGAAGTCATATAATGAAGTTAAATATAAAATTGATGAATTGCAGCTAGTGAGTGTTAAAAATGTAACTCATTTAAGTGCTAAGGAATCTAGTATGGCTCGTCGCTAAATTGATTGATAATTTAATAATGCTTGTTTTTTATGTGGCGAGATTATAATAAAAAAACTAAAAAGGAGAAGTATATAGCTAGTAATAATCGTTTACGAGTTGCGGGAACGGTTATTTTTTTATTATTTGCATTATTAATTATTAGACTTTTCTCTCTTCAAGTTATAAATCATGATTTATACGCTGGTTTAGCCAATAGTCAACATCAAGTATACAATCAATTGCAAGCTGATAGGGGAAAGATATATTTAAGAGAAAGTTTTGGTGGTCAGCAAAATCTATTTTTAGCTGCCACTAACAAAGATTTTGCATTTATCTATCTTGTGCCAAAAAATATAAGTGACCCTGAAGCTTTAGCTAAGAAATTTTATGAATTTTTTGATGAAGAAGAACTTGTAGAAGAAGTCAAAAAAGAAGCTTCACTACCTTTTAAACAAAGATTAAATAATCGTTTAGCTTTAATTGAAGATAATGATGATTTAAGTGATGAAGAAAAGCAAGAAAAAAAAGCCGAAGCCAGAAGACAAATGGAAGCGCAATACAACAGTCCCGAAGCTTATGAACTACGAGAACTGCAGATTGAAAACGAAGTTTTAGAAAGAAAACAAGAAATAATTGATGATTATTTATTAATTTTAGATAAACCAGGTGATCCTTATGAACCTTTTATGAGAAAAGTTGATGACGACACTTTACTTTCTTTATATGCTTTTCTGCTCAGTGATGAAGAAAAAACTTACGAGGCTAAAGATTTAGAGAGACGACTTGAGAGAGTTTATGACAAAGAAACTGGTGCAGTAATGAGTATTGAGGGAGTTGCCTTTCATATGACATCACATCGCTTTTATCCAGAACCAAGCTTAGCTTCACATCTATTGGGTTTTGTAGGAATGGATGGACATGATTATGTTGGTCGCTACGGTTTAGAAGAATTTTTTGAAACTGAGCTTTCCGGCTCTTCCGGATACCTGCAAACTGAAAGAGGTTCAGGAAGAACAATAATTGTAAATGATCGAGAATATGTAGCTCCTGAGTCAGGCAGTGATCTAGTTTTAACGGTTAATCGTAGTATTCAGCATTATGTTTGCCAAAAATTAAAAGAAAGCGTAAAACACCACCAAGCTGAGGGTGGCTCAGTAATTATTGTAGAGCCAGATACCGGGAAAATAATATCTATGTGTTCTGAACCAAGTTTTGATCCTAATAATTTTCGTCAAGTAGAAGATATTTCAGTTTTTAATAATCCAGCCACCTCATATCAGTTTGAGCCTGGCTCGACTTTTAAAACTATTACCATGGCAATTGCTCTAGATCAGGAGAAAATTACTCCTGATACTAGTTATAATGATAAAGGAAAGATTTCAATTAGTGGTTGGCCAAGGCCAATTAGAAATTCTGATTATAGTACCCACGGACCATATGGTATAGTTGACATGAAAACAGTTTTGAATAAATCTTTAAATACGGGAGCAATTTTTGCTATGCGCCAAACTGGAGCTGAAGTTTTTGCTCTGTATTTACAAGATTTCGGTTTTGGTGAAAGAACTGGTATTGAATTAGGCACTGAAAGTGCTGGTAATATTGATAATTTAGTTGGTAGAAGAATTAGAGAAATTGATGCTGCCACTGCTTCCTATGGTCAAGGAATTGCTCTTACACCTCTGCAAATGCTTATGTCCTATCAAGTATTAGCTAATAATGGAGTTTTAATGAAACCCTACATTGTCTCAGAAATTGTTAAACCCGATGGTTTTTCTCATAAAACATCACCTCAGACAGTTAGACAAGTGATTTCTCAAAGAGCAGCCAATACTAGTTTAGCTATGTTAGCTAATGTAGTTAGTAAAGGGCATGCCAGTGAAGCGCAAATCCCAGGTTATTATATTGGTGGAAAAACCGGAACAGCGCAAATCCCAGGACCTGGTGGTTACCTAGAAGATCAACATATTCATGTATTTACTGGTGTAGCTCCCATAGATGATCCAGCCTTTGTTATGTTAGTTAAAATAGATAAACCAAAAGGTGTAAGATTTGCAGCTGCTTCAGCTGCTCCTTTATGGCGAGATATTGCTGAGTTTTTATTAAATTATTATCAAATCCCAAAAAGTTACTAAAATGAAAAATATATTACAAAAAACATTAAAGATTTTAGCTAAGTTGATACTTAAAAGATATCAGCCTAAGGTTATTGCCATTACCGGTTCGGTAGGAAAAACTGGAGCTAAAGACGCAATTAATCACATCCTAAAAGATTATTTTTTTGTTTACACAAATTATAAAAATTATAATAATGAGATCGGTCTACCTTTAACTATAATTGGTAGGATATCGCCCGGGCGATCAATTTTCGGCTGGGTGAAAATTATTTTTTTTGCTTTTGGACTTATTATTTACAAACAAAAATATCCGGAAATATTGATTTTAGAAATGGGTATTGACAGGCCTGGTGATATGGATTATTTATGTTCAATTGTAAAGCCAGATATAGCAGTGGTAACAGCAGTTAGTCATTCTCATTTTCAATATTTTTCTAGTTTAGAGCATATTAAAGAAGAAAAGCAGAAATTAGTTAAAAATACTAAAAATTCAGGTATGGTTATATTAAACCATGACGATCCTTTAGTTTTATCTATGAAAGATGTCTCTCAAACCCAAGTTTTAAGCTTTGGTTTTAGTAGTGATGCCAATTTAAAACTTATAGATTTAAAATATCGCTTAGACAAGGAATCTGATTATTTTGGTGGTATTCATGTAAAATTAGATTATCAAGGCGCAGTTCTTCCCATACAACTTGAAAAAATTATCAATGATTCAGGTCTATATGCAATACTGGCGGCTAGTTTAGTAGCTTTAAAATCAAATTTGAATTTAGTCGATATTGGTGAAAAACTTAAAAGTTTTTCACTAGCTCCAGGAAGAATGAATTATTTAAAAGGAATAAATAATTCTCATATAATCGATGATAGCTATAATGCTTCACCAGCTTCGGTTTGTCTGGCAGTAAAAACTTTAGAAAAATTAAATTTTTCAACTAAAAAATATGTGGTTTTAGGTGATATATTGGAAATTGGTGCTTATAAAAAGTCTGGCTTTAGTTTAATTGCTAAAGCGATAAAGAAGGCAAAAATAGATTATGTTTTATTATTTGGAGATATAATTAAAGAATTAAAAGATGATCTTGAAGAAAGCAGTGTTGCCAAAGATAGAATAATTATATTTTCCAGCCAACAATCTTTAACGGAATTTTTAAAAACAAAGCTAAATGAAGATGATGTAGTTTTAATTAAAGGAAGCCAAGGTGCTAGAATGGAAAAAATTACTAAAGCAATCTTAAAAAGTTCAAAAGACGCTAAATATTTAGTAAGGCAAGATAAACAGTGGCAAGATTAATAAAGACTAAAAAAGCTTTTTTTAAAAAAGCTTTTTTGTTTTTATTGTATTTAAGTGTTATAATAAAAATATGAAAAAAATATTAATATTAGGAGCTAGTGGAAATTTAGGAACTTTTCTTTGTCAGTCTTTTTCTGATCTAAAGCCATTAGCATGGGATAAAATTGATCTTGATTTGACTGATATTTCGTCCACTGCCTCTGCTCTTGAAGCTAGTCAGCCGTCAATGATTATAAACGCGGCCGCTTATAACAATGTTGATTTATGTGAAAAGTCTGATAAGGAATATCAATTAGCTTTAGCTTTAAATCGTGATTTAGTGGAGTTTTTAGCTAATTGGTGTTTAGCTAAGGAGGCGGTTTTAGTTCATTATTCATCAGACTATGTCTTTAGTAGTGATGATCTAGAATTTTCTGGTTTTAAAGAAAATGACCATCCAAATCCAATTAATTGTTATGGTCAAACTAAGCTAGCTGGAGAAGAAAAGATTTTAAGTTTAGCTAAACAAGGTTTAAATTATTATTTAATCAGAACATCAAAATTATTTGGACCCAAAGCCAATAGTGCGGAAGCAAAGCCAAGTTTTTTTGATATTATGTTAAATTTAGCTAAAGATAATCGCGAGATTAAAATAGTTAATGAAGAAAAGAGTTGTTTTACTTACAGTCCTGATTTAGCTCAAGCCACTAGAAAATTAATTGATGATCGTCCAGATTCTGGGATATATCATTTAACAAATGCTAGTCCAGCGACTTGGTTACAAGGCGCTAATTATCTTTTTAAATTATTTAAATTATCACCTAAAGTTAAGCCAGTTAAATCTACTGAAATTAGTCGTCCAGCAAAACGCCCTAAATCTTCAATTTTGATTAATAAAAAGCGACCAAAGCTACGTTCCTGGAAGTTAGCTTTAAATGAATTATATAAAAAGAATTAATAAAACTATGCGAGGAATTATTTTATCAGGTGGCAGTGGCACCCGTCTAAGACCACTGACAAAAATAACTAGCAAACAATTATTGCCGATTTATAATCGACCAATGATATATTATCCTTTAAACACTTTAATTAAAGCTGGAATAAAGGAAATCCTTATAATCGTATCTCCAGAAAGGGCCGGTGATTATTTAAATTTATTGGGTAGTGGTAGGCAATTTGGAGTTAAATTTACTTACGAAATTCAAGATAAGCCAGAAGGTTTAGCTCAAGCATTTATTATCGGTGAAAACTTTATTGATGATGAAAATGTGGCTATGGTTTTAGGTGATAATATTTTTGCTGATGATTTTTCAAAGGATATAAATAATTTTAAATCCGGAGCTAAAATATTTGCTAAAAAAGTTAGTGATCCTAAACGTTTTGGTGTAGTTAAGTTTGATGAAAATATGAAAGCCCAAGAAATTGTTGAAAAACCTCAAGAGTATTTAAGTGATTATGCTGTAACTGGTTTATATATTTACGATAGTAAAGTGGTAGATATTGCCAAAAACTTAAAACCAAGTGATAGAGGGGAATTAGAGATTACTGATATTAATAATCATTATTTAAAAAATGACAAATTGTCTGTAGCTAAAGTGGAAGGCGAATGGTTAGATGCGGGAACTTTTGATAGTTTGTTTACAGCGCAAAAATTAGCCAAGGAAAAATTAAATGATAAATTAGTGATTTAAGAATATGAAATTAGCGATCGCTTTTTTAGTTTACAAAAAAAGCTCATACCCTTATTTGCCCAAATTTTTAACTAGCTTAAAGGAAGCTAGTGATTTTTTAAATTCTCACAATTGTCAAATAATGGTGGGTGACAATAGTGGTGAAGATAATAGCAATCGGAAATTTTTTCAAGAAAAAAATGAACTAGGTGGAAAAAAAATTGAATATTTAGATTTTTCTGAAAATTTAGGTTTTTCTCGAGCCTATAATATCTTAATCAAAAAAGCTAAAGCCCAAAACTTTAGTCATTTTTTAATGCTAAATCCTGATATTTTAATTGATAAACAAGCTATAAAAAATCTACTCAAGGAAGTTGAAAATACTCCTAATGTAGCTGCTTTGGCACCAAAAATTTTAGTTTGGGATTTTAAAAACAAAAAACTTAAAAATAAAATTGATTCTTGTGGGATTGTGCTTAAACCTGGTTTAAGATTTGAAGATTTAGGTCAAGGAGAAACAGATCAAGGTTTTTATGACAATTATGAAATTTTAGGTCCCACAGGAGCTGTAGCTCTTTTTAATTTAAATCAATTAGAGAAGGTAAAGGAAAAAGAAAATTATTTTGATGAAAATTTTTTTATGTATAAAGAAGACTGTGATCTAGCCTATAGACTAAGTCTAAATAATTTAGAAACTAAATTAGTAGCTAATTCTATATTTTATCACGACCGAAGTGTTAGCGGTGGTAGCCTAATTGAGAGATTTAAGAAAAGAAAAAAAAGATCAAAAAAAGAAAGAGCCTGGTCTTTCTTTGGTCAACATTATTTATTTATAAAACATTGGCATAGACAAAACTTTTTAAATAAAATTATAGTTATTTATAATATTATTAAAATATTTGTTTTTTCTCTATTTTTTGAGCAATTTTTATTAAAACAATATTTGCTCTTGACTAAAAAAAGATAATATGATAATTTAGTTTTAAATAAAATTAAATTATAAAACTATGAGTAATTATATTTTAGAAAAGATTATTCAGGAAAAACCTGAACAAGAATTAGATAAATTAAATTCAGTTAAAGTAATGACTGATATTTTTTCTCGTTTGATGGAAAGAGAAAAAGATGTTTTAACCCGTCGTTATGGTCTCCTTGGTGAAAAAGGAGAGACTTTAGAGGGTATTGGTAAGCTTCATAAATTAACTAGAGAAAGAGTCAGGCAAATTGAATTTGCTAGTATAAAGAAGATAAAAAAATTAGAAGACCTAGAAAATTATATAACAAATTTAAAAACTATCATTAAAGATTTATTAATCGAGCACGGAGGTTTTTTAAGAAAAGATTTTTTACTCGATATTTTAACGGTTTTAACTTTAGAGATTAAGCATGAAAAGAAAAAAATTGTTAAGGAGGAAATTAGTCAGCAAACTTATCGCAATAATTATGATTTTATATTATCTAAAATTTTAGCAGATGAATTTGAGGTTATAGAAAAATCAGATAAATTTAATCCATTAATTAAAGTAAAGGAAGAAAAAATTGATCATTTTGAAGAATTAGCTGATGATTTACTCAATAAAATTGAAGAAATGAAGAAAACTTTTACCACCGAAGAATTAGTAGATTTCCTTAAAAAATTAGAAAGCTATAATCGCCATCAAGAAAAAATGAAAAGTCGTTTAAATACTAATTTGTTTTCACTTTATAAAAGTAAAACTTTTTATGATAAAGCAGAAACAATTCATGAAAATAAAGTTCTATATTCATTGATTCAAGCGATTAAAAATCTGGAAAGAAATAAGTTTGGTCACTGGGGAAGTGCCGATTGGCAGGAAGTTAAACCTAAAACTATTAACGACAAAATTTATTTAGTTTTAAAGAATCATGGAAAACCTATGCATTTTACTGAAATTGCAAAAAAAATAAATGAAGTAGCCTTTGATCATAAAAAAGCCAATGCCGCTACGGTGCACAATGAACTAATATTGGATGATCGTTATATTTTAGTTGGTAGAGGTACTTACGCTCTAAAAAAATGGCAAGAAGATAAGTAAATAAAAATTAAAATCATATAAAAAAAATCATGAATTTTACTTCATGATTTTTTTGTTGTTTAATTAAAATTATGTTAAAATGTAAATGTAAATAATTTTATTAACCAACCATTTTGGCTGGATTTTCTTCTTATGGAAATAATAATTGATACTTCACGAATAGATCGTTTTTTAAGTTTACCGCCCGAGTTAATGCTTTGGGAATTTTTTATTAATTTTGGTTGGATTGTTCTTGGAATTGTTTATTTGTATGGTTTTTCATTGCTTTATTTAGGTTATATTCGAAAAAATTGGGCTAAAAAAAGTGTTCGCTTTATATTATTGGCAATTGATATTCCTCAAGGTAATGAACAATTTCCAAAAGCTACTGAGAACATGTTTACTTATTTAGGTGGTGCTCATGGTACTCAGAATTTTTTTGAAAAATGGTTTCAAGGGGAATTTCAATTATCTTTCAGTTATGAAATAGTTAGCTTAGAAGGATATACACAATTTTTAATTAGAACACCAGTTCAATTTAGAAATTTAATTGAAACTTCAGTTTATTCTCAATATCCGGATGCAGAAATTACTGAGGTGGAAGATTATGTTAATTCAGTACCGCAAAAATTTCCCGATGATGAATATGATATTTGGGGCTCTGAATTTATTTTATCTCAACACTTTGCTTATCCAATTAAAGTTTATAGTGAATTTGAATATCCCAGTGGTCCCAGTGAAACTCAATTTAAAGATCCTATGGCTTCACTTATGGATTTAAACAGCTCACTAGGTCCTGGTGAGCAATTTTGGTTTCAATTGATTGTTATTCCCACCGGTTTTGATTGGGTAAAGGAAAGTGAGAAAGAAGCCATGAAAGTAATGGGCAGAAAACCTAAAGCTAAAAAGGATGTAGTTGATTATTTAGTAGAAGGGATTAGTGAGGCTAGTGAAGTGGTCTATGAACTGTGGCGAGATATAGAAGATAAGCCAAAAGAAGAAAAACAACCAACCATGATGGATTTAACTCCTAAGCAAAAAAAGCAACTTGAAGGGATACAAAACAAAGCCTCAAAATTAGGTTTTTTGGGAAAGATTAGAGTTATGTATGTGGCAAAAAAAGAAGTATTAAATAAACCTAAGGTGGTTAATGGTTTTGTTGGTTACATCAAGCAATTTACCACTATGGATTTAAATGGTATTAAACCCGATCTTTCAGTTACTGCCACTAAAACCGCGTATTTTTCTAAAAAGGAAAGATTAATAAAAAGGAAGAATCGCATTATGGAAAATTATGTTAGTCGAGCTGAATATCCTGGAAGAACTCCAGATTTGTATAATATTGAAGAACTTGCAACTCTTTGGCATTTCCCATTAGATTCCAGTGTAAGAGCGCCAATGATACAAAAAGCTCCAGGAAGAAAAGCCGATGCTCCTTCTGGTTTGCCAATAACCCCTGATTTTGAGCCCACTAGCTTAGAGGATATTGATTTTAGTCAAGAAATTAAAGATAGTGAGGGTAGTAAAGATGATATTGAAAAATCAGAAAAAGATGATCAAGATGAAGCTCCAAGTAATTTACCATTTGTTAATGAATAATTATGTCTAAAAATAATCTTATTAAAATAGGAATAGATGCTCGTTTTTATGGTCCTTTAGGAAAGGGTTTGGGTCGTTATGTGCAAGAAATAACTGATAATATTATTGCTATAGATAAGGAAGGGCAATTTGAATTTGTGGTTTTTTTGAGTAAACAAAATTATGACGAATTTTTCCCCCATCAGTTTAAAGATAGACAAGTAAAAAAAGTATTAGCTGATGTTTCTTGGTATGGCCTTAAAGAACAGATTGTTTTTCCCTTTATAATTGGCAAAGAAAAACTGGATTTAATACATTTTCCTCATTTTAATGTGCCAATATTTTGTTTTTGTCCTTTTATTTTAACTATACATGATTTGATTTTGACAAAATTTCCGTCAAAACGAGCCTCTACTTTAAATACTTTTAAGTATTGGTTTAAACATTTAATGTATCGATTAGTAATTAAAAGTGCTCTTTATCGAGCGAAAAAAATAATAACTGTATCTAATTTTACCAAAGAAGATATAATAAAGCAGTTTAAAATTAAAAAAGAAAAAATTACAGTAATTTATGAAGGAGTAGCTAATTTAGAAAAAGATCGTGATTCTTTGTTTGTAGCAAAACTAGACAAAGAAGAAACTTTAATGAATTTTAATGTAGTTGGTTCCTATTTATTATATGTTGGTAACGCCTATCCTCATAAAAATTTAGATTTTTTATTACAATCATTTTTGCAAATTCAAAAAAAATATAGTGATTTTCGTTTAGTTTTAGTAGGTAAAGAAGATTATTTTTATCGACAAATTAAAAAAGAAGCTATTCGCTTAAATCTATGGCAGGAGAATAATAAAAATAGTTCAGTAGTGTTTACTGATTACGTTCCAGATTCTCAGCTTAAAATCTTGTATAATGAAGCATTTTTGTATGTATTTCCTTCACTCTATGAGGGTTTTGGATTACCTCCACTTGAGGCAATGGCAAATAATTGTCCAGTTTTTAGCTCCAATCAAGCATCTCTACCTGAGGTATTGGGAGACTCAGCATTATACTTTGATCCTAAAAATAAAGATAGTTTTCTAAATCAGTTTGAAAAAATTGTTAATGATAATGAACTAAGAGAGAAATATGTTAAACTAGGTAAAGAAAAAGTGAAAAAATTTAATTGGTGGGAATGTGCTCGGGAAACTTTAGATGTATATCAAAATTATTTAAAAGAAAAAAATAAATCAGAAAAATTGTGACTAAAAGAAAAAATAAAAAAATTGATATTGAATTCAATGAAGATCAAACTCTTCATCCTTATGTGATTGATTTAAGAAAAAAACAAAGCGAGACTGAAGATGAAGAAGAGAAAATTGAATTAAATACAAAACCTTTTTGGGGAAAAATTAAAAAAATAAATTTAAATTTTTCAAAAATTAACTTAAAAAGAAAAAAACCTAATTTTTCTCTGAAGGTTTCGCTTTTTAATAAAAAAAAGCAAAACCAAGTAAGTTTAAAAAGTTTTTTTCTTGCTTTTAGAAATAAATTAATTTTTAAAAAACAAGTAAATGAATTTTCTCAGTATGTAAATAATGTAAAAGATTCAATAGATAAGTTTAATTTAAGTAAAATCTCAAAAAAGTCTGATAAAGAAAGTGATTATGTTTATAAAATAAATTGGTATCGAAGCGCTCTATCATTTTTGCTAGTTTTAATTCTTTTGGTTATACCTTTTAAAGCTTTAGATTATTTAAAGTTGATTGATATGTCTTCTTTGGAAGATAGGGTTTTGGTTCATTCCCAGGCTGCCATTGATAATTTAATGACGGCTACAAATGAGGCCTCTCAGTTAAATTTAGGTGAAGCGGAAAAGGATTTTTCTCTAGCCTCAAAAGATTTCCAGGCAGCGCAAAAAGAACTAGCCCATCTTCAATCATGGCTTTTAAATATTGGCTCACTTTCAAATAATCCTAAAATTAAGTTAGCAGCTGAGAGTAAAAAAATTGTGGCTGCTGGTAAGGCTGGTTCTAAGTTGGGGGAGAATTTTTCTTTAGCCATTGATTCATTAATCAATCAGGAAGAAAAAAATTGGTTAGAAAGGATTGATGAATTTGATTATTATAGTGACTTAGCTTTGAATAATTTAAAAGATTTAAAAACAAATTTAGATTCAATTAATTATAAGAGTCTACCGCTTGAATATCAAGATCAATTTATTGCTTGGCGCGATAAACTTGTGATTTTAGAAAATTCTCTTAATTCGTTATCACAAACTGCTGATGAAGTAAAAGAGTTTCTCGGTTATAACTATAATCGTCGCTATTTATTAGTATTTCAAAATAACACTGAGATGAGAGCTTCCGGTGGGTTTATGGGCAGTTATGCTTTAATTGATTTTAAACAAGGTGAAATTGACAATATTGAAGTTCCAGCTGGTGGCACCTATGACACTGAAGCCGGTATGCGTTCATTTATTCGTTCTCCTAGACCACTTTGGTTAGTTAATCCTCGTTGGTTTTTCTGGGATTCCAACTGGTGGCCAGATTGGCCAAAAACCGCTAGAAATTTAATGTGGTTTTATGAAAAAAGCGATGGTCCAACTGTAGATGGAGTGATTTCCTTTACTCCCGATGTTTTAGAAAGTTTTTTGCAAATTACCGGTCCTATTTATTTACCAAAATATGAACTGACTATCAATGCTGATAATTTTTGGTCAATTATTCAATCAACTGTAGAAAAAGAAAATTTAGCTCTCAGTCATCCTGAAATAGCAAAAAATTATCCTGACAGTCCAGAAAATCAACCTAAAAAAATTATTGGAGATTTAATGGAAGAATTACTTGAAGTTATGCCAGAAAAAATTGATGCTCAAACTTTGCCACTTCTTCTTGAATTATTGGAAAAAGATTGGCGAGCAAAAAATATATTATTGTATTTTAATGATGATAATTTACAAAATTTAGTAAAAGACTGGGGTTTAGATGGGTCGGTTAAAGAAAGTCCACATGATTATTTATTGGTAACTCATACTAATATAGCTGGCCAAAAAAGTGATAGAAAAATGGAAGAAAAGGTATTTCTTGATACTCAAATACTAAAAAGTGGAAGAATTGTAAATGAGTTAACAATTATTCGAAAACACCAGGGTATAAAAAATGAAGCCTTAACCGGTGCGCGAAATGTTGATTGGCTACGAGTGTATGTACCAGAAAATAGTAGAATAATTGAAGCCAGTGGTTTTTCTCAACCAGATAGAAAGTTTTTTGAGTATCCAGAAACTGACTGGGAAGTTCATCCTAAATTAGCTGAAAGTGAAGAATTAGCCGAGATTGACCAAGATAGTGGTTTACAAACCTATAATGAATTAGATAAAACCGTTTTTGCTAACTGGGTTATGACTGACCCCGGAGAAACCTCTGTAGTTAAAATTCGTTATGAGCTACCCTTTAGTTTTGAAGAAGTAAAAAGGGATAGAAATTATCAAGATTTTATTAACCATCTTTTAGATATCAATCAGAAGCGTCCAGCAGTTCATTCACTTTTAGTGCAAAAACAACCAGGACTTAAAACTACTGACTTTTTTTCACGTTTAAGACTTCCCAGTGATTGGCAAGCTCATTGGCGCTATCCAGAAGATGAGACTCAAAAAGATGCTTGGCTTATAAAAGATAAATTAGATGGTGATAAATTTTGGGCAGTTTTAGCCTTACCAAAAGAATAATAAATTTAAAATTATGAAAGACAAAAAAGATAAAAAATTTAAACCTAAAAAAGAATCTAAATCTGGACTAGCTAAATTTACACAACGACCATTACCAGATGAAAATGAGGTAAGTGACTTTGAAAAATCAGTTAATAAAGAAATCAGGGAAGATGAAATAGATGATAATTTATCAGAGATTTATCAAGATAAAAAAGGTAATTTAGTGGATGTTACTAGTAAAAGTTTTAAAAGAAACAAATCTTGGATTCTTTTGATTTTAAAAAATTTATTGTTTCTTCTTGTTTTAGCCGCCGGTGCATATTTAGCCTATTATTACTACACTAATCAATATTTATCAGTCACGGAAGCTAAACTTGAAATTGAAGCACCAGAGAAAATCATGGCTGGAGAGAAGTTTGATTATGCAATTGTATATCATAATCCCTCATCGGTTAACCTAGAAAACATCGGATTGGAATTAAAGTTACCGGAAGGTTTTGTTTTGCTTGAGTCTTCAATTGAACCCGAGTTAGCTAATTATTGGGACTTAAAAGATTTATTGCCCAAGCAAACAAAAGAACTTAAGTTAAGCGGAAAAATATATAATCGAGTTAATTCAGCTAATCCAATAAATGCGCAAATAAGTTACATGCCAGCTAATTTTTCAAGTCAATTTTCCAGTGAAGCTAGTGCTAACACTATAGTTGATGATATAGGCTTTGATTTTTCTGTAAATTATTTTGATACCGCTTTAGTAGGTCAGGAAGCCGAGGTTGATTTAAGTTTTAGTGATTTTTCTGACAATCATTTATCAGATTTAATTATTGAATTTAATTTTCCGGAAAATATAATTTTAGAGAACTTTACCTTAAATGAAGATGAAGATGAAGATGAATCAGAAATTAGTTTTGAAAAATTATCAGAAGATACTTGGTCTTTGACTAATTTAACTAAAAATTCAGATGATTTACAATTTAATTTAAGTTTTGTAGTTGAAGAGAAAGTAGATGATGAAGAAAGGATTTTAATTAGCTTATCTCATCAAGATGAAAAAGGTAATCAAAGAAAAATAGAAGAAGAGAGTTTGCAGTTAGAGATTATGCAAAGTGAACTAGATTTATCCCTTGAGATAAATGAAAATCGCAATGATCAGTCAATTAATTTTGGTGACAAGCTAGACTATGTGCTGAGCTATCACAACCGTGGTCAGGCAACATTAAATGAAGTAGTTTTAATGGTAGTTATTGAAGGAGAGATGGTTGATTGGTCGCTTTTAGATGATCTTAGTCAAGGAAGAGTTCTTGATAGCGTCATAGTCTACAGTGCCAATGAAATTGAAGATTTAGAGGAACTTTCACCTGACGACAAAGGAGAAATTGAATTTTCCCTAGAAGTTAAAGATTATGAGGAACAAGATTTTGGCTCTGACTTAAAGATAAACAGTTGGGCTCAATTTAGCTTTGGTTTAGATACTGAGGATATTGAAAGAAGTGAAGATAATCGTAGCAATACAATTGAAAAGGTGATAAACAGTGATCTAAGTTTAAAAGAAGAAATTAGATATTTTGATGATAACAATATTCCAGTTGGTTCAGGCCCACTACCTCCAGAAGTTGATGAAGAAACCTCCGTTCGTGTTTATTGGACATTAACTAATTCACTCCATGAATTGAAAGATGTAGAAGTAAAATTAGAATTGCCACCGCATGTTGACTTTAACCAAAGTTTAGAAAGTGATATTGGTCAACTAAATTATAATGAAACAAATAATCAAGTAATATGGGAAATTGATAATTTAGCACTGTCAAGCTCTAGAGCTGATGCGGAATTTAATCTAAGTTTTACACCCAGCCAGGAAGATAGAGATAAAATATTAATCATATCTCCAGGAGTAAATGTTTCTGCTCATGATGTAGTAACTGATGGAGAAATTAATTTTAAGACCTCTCCAAAAACTAGTCGCCTTGAAGATGATGAAATCGCTGCTTGGACTAATAATGGCAGAGTACAATAATTTTGTGTCAAAAATAAATTTACAAAAAAATAATAAATATCGAAAAGTCTCATTTTCAACTAAATATGGTAAATTAAGCACACCACTTTTTTTACCCGACGCCACTAGAGCTTTTATTAAATCCACTGATAATGATGAGGTGAGAAAAACTAAGACAGAAATTTTGATGGTAAACACTTTTCATCTTTATTTACAACATAAATTTGAAATAATTAGAAAAGCAGGTGGAGTTTCAAATTTTATGTCTTGGAATCAACCCTTGATGTCTGATAGTGGTGGTTTTCAAGTTTTTTCATTGCTTCATAACCATAAAATAAAAGGAAAAATTACTGATGATTATGTAGAGTTTAAATCACCGCTTGATGGTAGTATGCATAAACTTGATGCGGAAAAATCTATAAATATCCAGTTTGATTTAGCTACCGATATAATGGTCTGTCTTGATGATTGCCCACCACATGAAAGTGATGAAAAATTAATGAAAATTTCTGTTGAGAGAACTATTAATTGGGCAAAAAGAGCCAAGTGTGAATTTGAAAAACAATTAAAAAAAAGAAAGATAAAAGAAAAAGATAGACCCCTACTTCTGGCCGTAATTCAAGGTGGTTTAGATGTTGATCTGCGACGCTATTGTGCTAAAGCTCTTGTTGAGATCGGTTTTGACGCTTATGGCTTAGGAGCTAGACCAGTTGATAATAATGGAAATTTTTTAAGCGAAGTCTTAAGGGAAACTGCGCTAGTGACTCCTAAGGAATCACTACGTTTTGCCCTAGGAGTTGGTATGCCCGAGGATATTTATCGTTCATATTTTCTAGGTTGGGATGCCTTTGATTGTGTAATTCCAACCAGAGAAGGTCGCCATGGTCGCCTCTTTTATTTCAACCAAAACTTTAATGGTTTTGAAAGTAAGATTAGTGATGTTTCAAGCGGTGCCTGCCCAGAGTTTTACAAAGCTGTAAATATTAAAAATAAAGTTTTTCAAGAGGACTTTTCAGCTATAAATAAAAGTAGTGATATAAAAGTTCTGCGAGACTATAGCAAAGCCTTCCTTCATCACCTGTTTCGCTTAAATGACCCGCTGGGTCAAAAACTGGCAAGTTTAAATAATCTAGAATTTTATCAAAATCTAATAAAGTATTTAAAGGTAATAAAATAATTATATGGCCACACAAATCATAGCCACTATTGGTCCAAAAACTGAGTCTTTAAAAGATATGAAGTCTCTGGTTAAAGCTGGAGTAAATATTTTTCGCTTAAATTTTTCCCATGCAACATTTGCCCAGTATAGACAAATTAAGAAAAACCTAGAAAAAATAAATAAGGGTAGAGAAGATAAAATAAAAATCATTCAAGATCTTCAAGGACCACGAATTAGAATCGGGCATTTGCCAGAAGAAGGCAGAGAATTGCTAGTTAATGAAAAAATTAGTTTGCAGTATATTTCCAGACCAGCTGCCAATATCGGAGATTCAATTCCAATTGATGATCCTGATTTGTATAAATATTTAAAACCTGGTGAACTTATTTTTTTAGCCAACGGAGAAATGGAAATGAAAGTTACAAAAATTGTAAATAAAGTAATATTTGCTAAAGTAATAATCGGTGGACTTTTAACTTCTCATCGCGGCATTAATTTACCAAACACAGAGCTAAAAGGTGGTGGGCTAACTAAAAAAGATATCAAAGATGTAGAATTTGGTTTAAAAACTGGGGTTGATTATATTGCTCTTTCTTTTGTGCAAAGTGCTAGTGATGTTAAAAAATTAAAGAAATTAATTGGTGATAAAAAAATAAAAATAATATCTAAAATTGAAAGGGGGGTGGCGCTGGATAATATTGATGAAATAATTAAAACTTCTGATTTAATTATGGTTGCCAGAGGGGATCTGGGAATTGAGGTGCCAATTGAAGAGTTACCAATTATTCAAAAAAACTTAGTTCGTCATTCTCATTGGCATGATAAGCCGGCAATAATTGCTACTCAGGTTATGACCTCTATGATAGATAATTCTCATCCAACCAGAGCTGAAGTGTCAGATATTGCCAATGCCGTCTTAGATGGAGCTGATATGATAATGCTCTCAGATGAAACTGCTATTGGCAGTCATGCTAGCAAGGCAGTAAGAATTTTAAAGAAGGTGATTGATAGAACTACTAATTTTTTATACAAAACTAATGTAATGAAATATTAATTATAAAAATATATGTCTAAAATAAAATCAATTATAGCTCTTGAAGTTCTAGATTCTCGAGCTCAGCCAACAGTAGCGGTGAAAGTAGTCTTAGAAAATAATATAAGCGCTTATGCTTATGTGCCATCTGGAGCTTCAACTGGAAGCTATGAAGCTGTAGAGCTAAGAGATGGGGATAGTAGTCGCTACTTGGGAAAAGGAGTTAAAAAGGCGGTTTTAAATATTGAAGAAAAAATTGCTCCAAAATTAAAAGGTCAGTTAGTAAAAAATCAGGAAAAAATTGATCAAATTATGATAGACCTTGATGGCAGTGATAATAAAAAGAATTTAGGAGCCAATGCAATTTTGGCAGTTTCTATTGCAGTTTGCAAAGCGGCTGCTAAGGACAAAAATATCCCTCTCTATGATCACTTGCTTAGTTTTAGTCCTAGCAAAGATGGTGCCTATAAATTACCAGTACCAATGCTAAATTTGTTAAATGGTGGTCGTCATGCTAATTGGGCTAGTGATATACAAGAATATATGATTTTACCTGTTAAGGCTAAGAGTTTTTCCAATGCTATGCAAATGGGGGTAGAAATTTATCAACAATTAAAATTAATTTTAAAGAAGAAAAAATATCATCTAGGTTTAGGGGATGAAGGTGGTTTTTCTCCTCAATTTAAGGATAATAGTGAACCCTTTGAACTGTTAAACAAGGCTTGTCATTTAGCTGGCTACACGCCAGGGGAGCAAATAAAATATGGAATTGATGCAGCTGCAAGTGAGTTTTACAGTAAAAATAAATATCATCTAAAAAAAGAAAATCTTAAACTTAGTACTCAGGAACTAAAAAAGTATTATATAAATTTAATTAAAAAATACCCGATAGCATCTTTGGAAGATCCTTTTTCTGAAGATGATTGGACTGGTTTTATAGATTTAAATAAAGAACTAGATCCTAAAATACAAGTAGTAGGTGATGATTTATATGCCACTAATCTTAATTTAATCAAAAAAGGAATTGAAGAAAAAGCTAGCAATGCTGTGCTTATAAAGTTAAATCAAATTGGTACTTTAACTGAAACAATGGCTGCAATTAAACTAGCTAAAAAAGCACAAATGAAATATATAATTTCTCATCGCAGTGGAGAAACTGAAGATAGCTTTATTGCTGATTTTGCTGTGGCTATGGGTGGAGGGCAAATAAAAACTGGAGCTCCGGCCCGTGGAGAGAGAACAGCTAAATATAATCGTTTATTAGTAATTGAAAAAGAATTAGGTAAAAAAGCTCAATATTCCAATTTTCCTTTTTTTGCTTAGAAATTTATGTCAATGAAAAAAGTTTTTTTTCTGATAACAATTTTTATCTTTATCAGCGGTCATTTACTGCTGTTTTTGATTGGGAAATATTATCTAAATATTGATTATTTTTACTTAATTGTTTTAACTTTTTTCTTATTATCAGCTAGTGCCTCTTGGTTAATTGCTTGGCGAGATAATTTACTTATTAGAATTATTTATTTCATCTCTGGTATCTGGGGAGGAATAATTTTAAATTCCTTACTCCTCTTTCTTATTTTTTATTTTTTAAATTTACAGCAATATATAGATAATTTAGTTTTTTGGTTTTTTATTTGTTTAATTCCGCTTTTAATATATGAATTTTTAGCTGCTTATTTAATTAAAACTAGAAAAGTTACTGTTTATATTAAAGATTTGCCAAATTATTGGGAAAATAAAAAGATAGTTCATTTTTCCGATCTTCATCTTGGTCCAGTTTGGCGAATGAATTTTTATGAAAAATTAGTTAAAAAAATTAATCGACTAAAACCCAGCGCGGTTTTTATTACCGGAGATTTATTTGATGGCATGGAATCAGATTTTTCTTGGCTACATATTGAAGAATTTAAAATCAAGGCTCCAGATGGTGTTTATTATTCCTTTGGTAATCATGATGAAATACTTGGCTCAAATCAAGTTAATGATCTACTGGGTAGAAATGGAATAAAAGTTTTAGAAAATGAAATGTTGGAAAAAAACGGTCTGCAAATTATTGGCTTAAATTCTTTTCATCATCTTGATTATGATATTAAAAATACAGTTTTAAAACAATTTGATAGCATTTCTTCCAAACCTAGTATTTTACTATTGCATGAACCAATTAGTTTAGATAAGATAAGGTCAATCGGTGTTGATTTACAATTATCAGGTCACAGCCATGGTGGACAAATGTTTCCTATAAATTTGGTTAATAAATTACTCTACAGTGGTCATGACTACGGCTTATTTAAAAAAGATAACTTTTATCTAAATGTTAGCTCCGGAGCTGGTACTTGGGGACCACCACTGAGGCTTTTTACTCGCTCAGAAATTGTGCAAATTACCTTGAAAAAAAATAATAATATATAAATATGAATATAAAAAATTTATCAAATATTTTAAAAGATGAACCAAAGTTTCGCTTTAAACAAGTAAACAAAGCTTTGTTTGTTGATTATATTTCAGATTGGCAAGAGGTAACAGTTTTTCCATTAGCTCTGAGAGAAAAACTGGAAAGCAATTGTCCACTTTATATTAATGCTAAACTTGTTGACTCTGGTGATAAAAAAAGCACTAAAGCCTTAATTAGTTTTAGTGATAATTTATCAGTTGAAACTGTGCTTATAAGACAAAGCGATGGTCGCCATACAGTTTGTGTATCTTCTCAAATTGGCTGTCCTTTAGCTTGTAAATTTTGTGTTAGCGGTTCAATTGGTTTTAAAAGAAACTTAAATTATTTTGAAATAGTTGAACAATTTCTATTTTGGGCAAGATACTTAAAAAAAGAAGATAAAAAAATTGATAATCTAGTTTTCATGGGAATGGGTGAACCACTACTTAATTATGATGAAGTATTAAAAGCAATTAAATTTTTAAACGATGAAGAAAGCTTCAATTTTGGGGCTAGGCGAATATCAATTTCAACAGTTGGTTTGGCTAAACAAATTAAGCGACTAGCTAAAGAACCGTTTCAAGTTAATTTAGGGATTTCACTTCACGCCTATAATGATAGTTTAAGAAAAGAATTAATGCCTAAAGCAGTGGAGCTTAATTCTCTAAGAGAAATTATGCAAGCGGTTGATTATTATATATTTAAAACTAATCGCCAAGTAATGTTTGAGTACATCATGATAGATAAGGTGAATGATAGCTTGGAAATTGCTAAAAATTTAGCAGTTTTAATGAAAAGACCTCTTTTTATGGTAAATTTAATTCCTTGCAATTCTAATGAAAATTATAATCCATCACCTAAAAAAACCATAAATGACTTTGCTAAAGTTTTAAGTGATAAAGGAGTTAAAGTTACAATTAGAGAAAGTCTAGGGTCAGATATTTCAGCTGCTTGTGGTCAACTAGCAAAAATAGATAATTAAATTAAATTTTGTTATAATGTATTAATTAAAAATAATAATATAAATTTATGTGGCTACTTAAAAAATTACCATTTGAAAAAAATTCACTTGAGCCTATTATATCGGAAAAAACTATTGATTTTCATTACGGCAAGCATCATCAAACTTATGTAAATAAGTTAAATGATTTAACTAAAGAAAAACCCGAGTTAAATAGCCTTATTCTAGAAGATCTTATTAAAAAATCTGCCAACAATGATGAACTTAAAGCAATTTTCAATAATGCGGCTCAAGTATTTAATCATGATTTTTTCTGGCAGTCACTTAGTCCAGAAAAAAAAGAAATTAGTTCTAAATTATTAGCAAAAATTGAGGAAGACTTTACATCTCTTGAAAATTTTAAGGAAGAATTTATTCAATCTGCCCTTGCTCAGTTTGGTAGTGGTTGGGCTTGGTTGGTAAAAAACAAGGAAAATAAATTAGGGATTATAAAAACTGCTAATGCAGATAATCCTTTAAGCAAAGATTTAACTCCATTATTTGCAATTGATGTTTGGGAACACGCCTATTATCTTGATTATCAAAACAAACGAGCTGAATTTGTAGAAGCTATTTTAGATAATTTAGTTAATTGGGATTTTGTTGAAAAAAATTTAGAAAAATAATTTATGAAACATAGAAATCCTTATTCAAAGATAAAACCTGATTTAAATAAACCATATACAACTGTTTATTTAATTCGCCATGCTAATCCTGATTATAGTTTACAAGAAAAGCTGGGTGATAAAAATATGCCTTTATCAAAAGAAGGAATAAAACAGGCAAAACTATTAGCTAAAAACTTAGCTAAACGTGAAATTGAAAAAGTTTATTCAAGTGAATTTACAAGATCAAAAGAAACAGCTGAATTTTTTGCCAAGGAGTTAAAAACTAAAACTATTATCAATAAAAGATTAAATGAAATTGATTGGGTAAATTGGCATCGCATTAAATATTTCAACACTTGTGAAACTAGACGACCAACGCGTTTAAAAAATTACAAGGAATTAGATGCTAAGTTAGATAAAATGCAAGTTAAAGGCAGGCGATTACTTTGGGATATTTATAGAAAAAATAAGTCTAAACGCGTGGCTCTTTTTTGTCATGGCAATATTATTAAATCAATTGTTACTGGAGTTTTAAATGCTGATGTGATTGGTTTTTTATCTCTTGAAATTTTTCAGTCATCAATAACAAAGTTGATTATTGATAGCAAAGGTTATGTGAAAATCAATCATATAAATGAAGTTTCACATTTACCAAAACCACCAAGTGAAGATTTATTCATTACTTTACTTTATGAATAATTTAAAGTATTTATTTTTAATCATAATTTTTCTTTTATTTCCTTATTTTCTTTTTGCCAGCGACTTATCTTCTCGACTTTCCGGGCAAATCCTTCTTCAAGTTGAAGAAAATGGAGAAGCTTGGTATGTAAGTCCTGAGACTAAAAAAAGAAGTTTTTTGGGTCGCCCAAATGATGCTTTTTCAATTATGCGTGAGCAGGGAATTGGTATTACAAACAAGGATCTACTTAAAATCCCCGCCTCTCTTGATTATTTATCAGGTAAAGATAGTAGTGGTGATGGGCTACCAGATGCCTTTAAAGTTGCCATGGGTTTAGATGTAGACAGTATTGATACTGACGGTGATGGTTTTAGTGATTATGAAGAAATCCTTCAGGGTTACAACCCACTGGGACCTGGTAAATTACCAATTGATGAAAACTTCTCTCAAAAACAGGCTGGTAAAATCTTGCTGCAAGTTGAGAGAAACGGAGAAGCTTGGTATGTCAGTCCAGATAACAACAAACGTTATTTTCTAGGCCGTCCAACTGACGCTTTCTCAATTATGCGTAACCTGGGATTAGGAATTAGCAATCAGGATTTAGAAAAAATCGAAAAAAATATAGTTAAAGAAAATGTCCAAGTATTTAATTGGCACTATAATCAAAAAGACTACACTCTAGAGTATAGTTTTGATAGTCAAGTCTTTGATGACTACAATCAAGAAGAAAAATTACTATATTATCTAGAAAATGAAAAACCAGATGATATAAGAGAAGCTTATTATGAAATTTTCTTTGATATTAAAGAAAGTGACAATGACACCTTAGCGGTTCTTGATTTATTGCTTAACTTAGCCAGCCAAGAAGGCTATGAAAATGATGAAAAAATTGAATTTATATTAGCCTTTATTCAATACATCCCTTATGATTACGATAAGGCTAAAAGAGAAAATCCTAAGGCTAACTTTCCCTTTGAAACTCTTTATTTAAACTCTGGAGTTTGTACCGATACTAGTTTTTTATCAATTTTATGGCTAGAGAGTCTAGGTTATAGCACCGCAATTTTAGATTTCCCTGAAAGCAATCATGCCGCCTTAGGAATTAAATGTCCAGATGATCTATCTTTAAATCAAAGTGGTTATTGCTATGTAGAAACTACTAATTATTTTCCTTTTGGAGTCGTGCCTTCATCACTTGACAGTGGTCAAGCTCAGGTAGCTGATTCTTTAACAACAAACCCTTTTTCAAGTGATAATTTAGGCAATATGGAGATAAGGTTGGAAAATGAAGGGAAATCATATGAAAAAATGGATACAATAATAATGAAAGTTGATAATTTACAAGATTTGCGAGAAGAAATTGAAAACTACAAGCTAATCTTAGAAAATGATCCAGAAAATAGTCAAGAGATAGTTAAAAAGCACAATGATTTAGTAGATGAATATAATCAAGAGTTGAAACTATTTTTTCATTATTAAATTTTTAGGCTCCCCGTCAAAACTGGTGATAGTTAATAAACTAAATTAACGGTAAAAAGCTTAAAGTTATTGTGGCAATATAATTATTAATATTTTTTAAATTCATTAGAAATCCTATGTATAGTATACTCCGATAAAGCTATTTGTGTTTCTATGTTTAAAATAATTTAGGATTAATATCTTTTTTAATAGAAATAGGGTTAATTTTAAGCTTGAGTTGGAAAACTCACTTTCTAAGCTAATTTTACAACAATTTCTTAGTTTTCCACCACCGTTAATATTGTACAGCCAATTTTTATTGACATAATTTAATATTTACATTAATATATTTAGTATTAAATGGCGATTAAGCCTGATTTTTATTAATTAATCAACATGTTCGTTTTTTTTCTTGTTTATAATTTTTTATAAATAGTAGCGAACAGACGTAAAAAAGAAAAATATGCACAAAATACCAACTATGGCAGATATGTTAGCTGCCGGAATGCACTTTGGTCATCGCAAAAGTCGGTGGCATCCTAAAATGGAAAAATATATATTTACTGAAAAAAACGGTATTTATATTATTGATTTAGCTAAAAGTACAGACAAGTTAAATCAAGCTCTTGATTTTATGAGCACTTTAATTAAAGAAAACAAAGCTATTTTGTTTGTTGGCACTAAAGATCAAGTAAAAGAACCTCTTAAAGATGTTGCAACTTCACTAAATAATCCTTATGTAGTAGGGAAATGGTTAAGTGGAAGTATAACTAATTTTACAGTAATTAAACGTTCAGTTAAAAAATATCTAGATTTAATTGAAAAAAGAGATAGTGGTAAACTAGATAAATATACAAAAAAAGAACAATTACAATTCCAAAGAGATATTGAAAGATTGTCTGATAGAGTTGGAGGATTAACTATGCTTAAAAAACTTCCAGATGCTTTATTTGTTTGGGATATTAAAGAGGAATCAACAGCTATCAAAGAAGCCCGCAAAAGAAATATTCCGATAGTAGCAATTTGTGATACCAATGTTAATCCTGAATTAGTAAATTATCCAATCCCCGGCAATGATGATTCAACTAAAACTATCAAATTATTGCTAAAAAGCATTAAAGAATCTTTACAAAATGTAAAGAAAGATTAATAATTAAATTAAATAAATATATGATGGAGGATATAAAAAATCTAAGAGAAAGAACTGGGGCTGGTATGGTAGAGTGTAAAAAAGCCCTAGAAGAAGCTGAAAATAACTTAGAAAAAGCTGTAGAAATTTTACGCCAGAAAGGAATTTCCAAGGCTGCTAAAAGAGCTGATAGACAAGCCAACGAAGGAGTTATTAAAACCAAAGTTTCAGCTGACAATAAAAGAGCTTATATTTTAGAATTAAATTCAGAAACTGATTTTGTAGCTCGCAATGAAAAATTTCAAGAATTTGGTGAAAAAGTTATTGAATTAGCTGTAAAAGAAGATGTTGATGATTTAGATAAATTACTATCACTTAATTTAGATGGATCTACAGTTGCTGATGCTTTAAAGAATTTAAGTGGTACTATTGGAGAAAAGATGACGATTAGCAAACTTGGTTCAGTAAAAGGAGAAACAGTAGCTAGTTATACTCACATGGGTGGCAAAATTGCTGTTATAGTTGCTCTTGATCAAGCTGATAAAGAGGATTTAGCCCTTGAAATTGCCATGCAAGTGGCAGCTACTAACCCTAAATATCTAAAAAGCGATGAAGTTGATAAAGATGAACTAGAAAAAGAAAAAGATATTTATCGTCAGCAACTTATTAAAGAGGGAAAACCAGAGCAAATAATTGAAAAAATTGTTGAAGGCAAAATGGGTAAATTCTTTAGTGAAATATGTTTACTTAATCAAGAATATATTAAAGAAGAGAAAAAAACTATTAAAGATATTTTAGGTGATGTTAATGTTGTTTCTTTTATAAGATACAGTCTGCAGTAATTTATAATTTTAAATTCAATTAACCCCGCCATCAATTATTGTCGGGGTTAATTTTAAATATATATGTTTTATATTGTTAAAGCCCAATTTTCTTCTTGGGATAAGGTACATAATTTTATTGCCCAAGATAACTATCAAGTAAAAGACTGGGTAGTAGTAGAAACTGAAAACGGGGAAGAGTTAGCCAAGATAATCGCCATTGAAGAAACTGATAAATCTGACAATAACTTAGAGAAAGTTATACGTTCAGCTAAAAAAGAAGAGGTGGAAATTATAAATGATCAAGAAAAAATTGATAATGCCTTAAGTGTTTGTAGACAATTAATTGAAAAGCATAATTTAGATATGAAATTAATTGATGCAAGATTTTCTTTTTCTGCTAAGCGTTTAAATTTCGCTTTTATCTCTGATGGTCGTGTAGATTTTAGAGAACTTGTAAAAGACTTAAGCGGTCATTTTAATTTAAATATTAGATTAACTCAAATTGGAACTCGTGATGAAGCCAAAATTAGTGGAGATTGCGGATCATGTGGTAGAAAACTTTGCTGCAAGGGATTTATTAATGAATTTAATTCAATTAGTTCTGAAATGGCAGAGAGTCAGCAAGTAGTTCACCGTGGCAGTGATCGGATATCGGGATCTTGTGGACGTTTAATGTGTTGTCTGTCATTTGAGTATGAAGGTTACAAAGAGTTATCTAAAAATTTGCCAGCTATTGGTGAAAAAATAAAAGTGGATGGACGCCAAGGAAAAGTAATTGGCCATCATGTTTTAAAGCAAACGGTTGATGTTTTAGTTAGTGATGGTAAAAATGGTGATGGAAAGGTAGTAATTGAAGTTGACCCAAAAGATAATTCTATTAACAACTCCAAGAAAAGATAAATTTAAATACAATTTTTTTAAAAACCTGAATTAATTCAGGTTTTTATTTTGTTTTAAATATGCTATAATAGCTCTATAATAATTAAATTAATTTTAAAATTATGGCCAAAAAAATTAAGTTAGCCATTAATGGCTTTGGTCGCATCGGAAGAGCGGCCTTTAAAATTATACTAGATGAATTTCCAGAAATTGAAGTAGTGGCTTTAAATGACTTAGCTGATTCAAAGTCATTGAGTGAACTTTTGCGCTATGATTCTTGTTATGGAATATATAATCGAAAAGTTAAAAGTCAGGGAAATTACCTTGTAGTTGATAAGAAAAAATATCCACTCTACAGTCTTAAAACTCCAAAGGATTTACCTTGGAAAAAATTAAAAGTTGATGTGGTGCTAGAATGCAGTGGTGTATTTAGAACTAAGGAAACCCTTAGTGACCATTTACTAGCTGGAGCTAAAAAAGTAATTCTTTCTGCACCAGCTAAAGATGATATAAAAACTATAGTTTTGGGCGTAAATGACAAGAAATTAAAAAAAGCCGATAAATTAATTTCATGTGCTTCATGTACAACTAATTGTCTAGCCCCAGCTATGGAGGTGATTAAGAATAAGTTTGGTATTAAATCTGCCCTTATGACCACTATTCATTCATATACGGCTGACCAAAATTTAGTTGACTCACCACATAAAGATTTCCGTAGAGCCAGGGCGGCAGCAATAAATATTGTACCAACAACCACTGGAGCCGCTAAAGCCACCGCTCAGGCAATTCCTAGTTTAGAGAACAAATTTGATGGTCTCTCAGTTAGAGTACCAACTCCGGTAGTATCATTATGTGATTTAGTTTGTGTCTTAAATAAGAAAACTAGTAAAGAAAAAGTTAATCAGGTTTTAAAAAAAGCTAGTCAAAAAAAACTAAAAGGTATTTTAGCAGTTTCAAATGATAATCTAGTATCTAGCGATTTAGTGGCTAACCCCAATAGCGGAGTGGTGGATATGCAATTAACTAGTGTAGTTGATGGTAATTTATTAAAACTTATCATCTGGTATGACAATGAATGGGCATATGCTAAAAGATTAGTTGAATTAGCTAAAAAATCATTATAAATTAATTAAAAAAAATATGGAAAAAAACAACAAATTAGAAAATAAAGTTGCTATTGTCACTGGAGCTTCCAGTGGAATTGGTCTAGCTATCGCTGAATTTTTAGAAAACAGCGGTGCTAAGCTAGTTTATTCTGACATCAACAAACTAGAAAAAGATTTAAACCCAGAAAGTGCTATTTTTAAAAAATGTGATGTTAGTCAAAAATTAGAAGTAGAGGATTTAATTAATACTGCTCTGGAGAAATTTGGACGCTTAGATATTATGGTTAACAATGCCGGTATTGGCTCCTTGGGTGGAATATTGGAAGTTGATGATGATGAGTGGCAAAGAGTAATTGATATTAATTTAAGTGGAACTTTTTACGGCACTAAACTAGCGGCTTTAAAAATGAAAGAACTTGGTATAAAGGGTTCAATTATTAACTTAAGTTCAATTTTAGGTACAGTTGGTTTAGCATCAGCTTTTGCTTATTGTAGCTCTAAAGGAGGAGTAGTGCAGTTAAGCAGAGCTGCCTCACTTGATCTAGCGCCACTGGGAATTAGAGTTAACGCGATTGCCCCAGGATTTATTAAAACCAAAATGACTGAAGAAGTGCTAAAAGATGAAAATTTCTCTAATATGGTTAAAAACAATACACCATTAGGTTACCCTGGAGAATCAGAGGATATTGCTGCCGCTGCACTTTATTTAGCCAGTGATGAATCTAAATATGTAACTGGTCAAATAATTCACGTTGATGGCGGTTGGATAGCGAGATAAATACTATGACCAAAAAAGAAATAATTGCAAAAATAAAAAAGACACAACTCGGTGGTCGTGGCGGAGCTTCTTTTCCTGTGCATTTAAAATGGCAGGCAGTTAAAAAAGCTTTAGGTAAAAATAAAAATGCTTATTTAATTATCAATGCCGCTGAAGGTGAGCCTAATTTAATCAAAGATGGCTATATTTTAAGCAATCATTTTGAATTTATCTTACATGGTCTAAATTTATCACTAAACTATCTTAATTATAATCGTGTAGAGAAAATATATTGCTTTATTCGGGCTGATTATTACAAAAAAAATAAAAATAAATTTAAAGAAATTTTAAAGAAAGAAGAATTTTTAGAGCTCAGTAAAAAGTTTAGCTTTTTTATCAAACCAGATAAAGATGATTACATGGCTGGTGAGGAAAGTGTTTTGCTAAATATAATAGAAAGCAAAGAGGCTAAGCCTAGATTAAAGCCACCCTATCCTGGAGAGTCTGGTTTATATAATCAACCCACCTTAATTCATAATGTAGAAACCTGGTATTCACTGGGTAGAATTTCTCTAAATTTGTATGAAAATAAACGCTATTATCATATAAGTGGTCAAGTAAAAAATCCTGGTTTAGTAAAATTAAGTGAAGATTTAAGCGCCAAAAAGGTACTTGAAAGCACTGGTAATTTACCAAAAAGTCGCTTCTTTGCACAATTAGGGGGTGATGCCTGTGGTCAGGTTTTACTAGATAGCCAACTTAATAACGCTGTAGAGGGTTCAGGCTCTATTACAGTTTATCCACTAAAAGCTAAAGTAGCTGAAGAAGTACTTAAGCGTTGGCTTGATTTTCATTGCCAGCAATCCTGTGGCCAATGTGTACCGTGCCGAGAGGGAACATATCGTTTAAATGAAATGATGTTGAAAAATCATTTTAAAAATAAAGATCTCTCAGATTTAGTTTATACCTTAAAATTTAGTAGTTTCTGTGCTT